>CAYZPW010000115.1:7819-10365 GCA_964480475.1 uncultured bacterium
ATGCCAACCTCTCGGGAGATCTCCATCGCGTTTTGCGACTGCTCAAGCGTTATCCTCTTGTCTATCGCCTTGAGCGCCTTCTCGGTCCCGGCCTCGGGGCCCCACTTGATCTGGAAGCAACCGGCTCGTCTCATCGCCTTGACCATCTCAAGATCGCAGGTATCTACCCGAGCGCTGGCGTTCCAGCTGAGGTTCAGACCTTTGGAAGCTAGAAGTTCGCAGAACTGGAGCACCCACTCTTTCTTGACGGTCATCGTATCGTCGATCATCTTGAAATTGCGGATGCCCAGCGTCTTCTTGCAGTACTCGATCTCCTCGACAACTCGCCCAGGCGACATGAAGCGCAGCGAGTCCCGGCCATAAACGCCTTTGGAGCAGTTGGTGCAGTTGTATGGACAGCCGCGGCTGGCCTGAGCGGCCGTCGTAGGGAGCCTGTAGTAGTTAGAGGCGGAGCCTATGTACTTGCTGTGCTCCAGCTTCTCACGAGCAGGGAAGGGAAGAGTATCCAGGTCCTTTATCTGCGGCCTTTTGCGGTTGACCTTGACGGAACCATCGGCCCGCAGAGCCAGGCCAGGCTCGTCTTTCGGGTCCGAGCCTTCCAACACGTGCCTCACCAGCTTCAAGAGTGTAATCTCGCCCTCGCCCAGAACCACATAGTCGAACAGGGCGAAGCGATTCAGCGTATCCTGAGGAAGCGCAGAAGGATGTATCCCTCCAACAACGGTAACGACCGACGGGTCCATCTCCTTTACTTGGCTTGCGGCTTTGTGGGCGTTGTAGATCAGAGGCGTCATGGCAGTAATGCCAACGACCTTGGGCCCAAGCCGCATAAACGTCTGTCTCAACAGCCGATATGGCTCACTGTGCAGATTCAGGTCGAGTATTTCAGTTCTTATCCCGTGCCTCTCTAGATAGGCGGCAAGCGTTGCAACACAAAGTGGGACCTCAAACCCGTACGGAAGGTTCAGCTGGCGCGCCTGAGCCATCAACGGGTAAACGAGCATAACGTCAATAGGCCCGCTGCAATCTAGAATCGACAAACCTCTCCTCCTTTTTCAAGCACCAGCTGGCGCATTATATCGGGAGGGAGAACATAAGCCAGAAACGCTGCGACTTCAACCCCGGTGAGTGCAGGGGTCTAGTGATTTGGGCTATACACTTCGACCTCGTAACGCCTATGAATAGTGCTGAATGGCTAGCGGACCAAATGTCACGCTTTTGCGAATGCCCTAATCGTCCAGAGGCGCAAGCCTAGCGGCAGAGGGATACAGGCGGTGGCGAGGCGCTTTGACCGCTTCGGTGGCCTGCGCGATCAACCACCGGCCAGGCTCCGCGAGCTTGGAGTGAGATCGCGTTTGACAGACCGAACGCGGCTGTTTCTTTCATTGGGCGGCGAGGTAAACCGAGAGGCAGTGCCTTGAGAGGCTTTTTCGCTCCACGACTAGCGAAGGTTTCAATCCGGTTTCTCTGAACTCCTCAAACTCGAACATGAAAGGCGCCACGGTGCTTGAGAATATCACCTGTACCTTGCCGGTCGGCGTCAGGTGTTGCTTTACGCCGGCCCAAAAGCCCCGTATCACCTCACCATTTGACCCTCCCAGATAAGCCTCCTCCCAGGGATTCTTCGGGTCAACAAAGAAAAACGGCGTGTTGAAGATGATCAGGTCAAACTTCTCCTCCGGCCGAACATTGTCGAAGAGATCACTCACTCTGCACTCGATTTTGGCGTCCAGTTCGTTAAGGAGTGCGTTGACGCCCGCGCACTTCACGGCCATGGGGTTAATATCACACGCAAGCACCTGACTGGCCTTGGCCGCCGCGGCAATCGCCTGGATGCCCGAACCGGTCCCCATGTCAAGAACTGTCTCTCCTTCCTCAATTACAAGGTTGTCCGCTAGGAGCTCCCCTGACCAATGCCTCATCGGATCGAAAACACTGGGAAGAATGACCAACGGCTTGTCCCGGTAATAGACTACGTGGATCGATTTCTCATCACGAACGCCCAGCAACCTGGCCAGCGTGACCGCAAGCCACGTTCTCAGCTGCCGCCGGAAGCGGCCTATAAACCTATCGTGATCGGGCAGCGGACCCTCTATTCTCAAGCCCCGCGCCTCCTTTTGTCCATCAGGTCACATCATCAACTAGCTGACTGCAACAGATCAGCCTCCGCAAATAATAACTGAACACGGGGAAACGACTCAAGCGCAGAAGAGAACGAGAGCAAAGTGCATAGCCCAGAAATCACATCGCCAGGATGGCGCGGGCTTTCTAGCCATATAGTTGTCTGTCTTCTGAGGAGACTGCCCAATGACAGACTGGGGAGCCTGGGTCATAAGTCGATTGGCGAGGATTTCGTTGTCCATTCAGACAATAACGATACAGGAAATACGACCGATTGTCGAGATCAACGCGGCCGTTTTCATTTGCGACGCGATTGTCGGAATCGGCCTGTGCAGACTTCGCCATAGTAGCCTTGGCTACGTCGGCTGAAAGGGGCGGTGTCTCAGACCCGCCCGCCTACGTGAATCCCTGCGGATACGAGGCAT
>CAYZPW010000116.1:0-2185 GCA_964480475.1 uncultured bacterium
TGGCCAATTCGGTTATCTCTGCCGACGAAATGCTGAGACCTTTTTCGTCTACCCAACATTCTGCTTCATGTGGCACCAATTTCAATCCCACCAACCCGATCCGGTAGAAGGCCTGCATGATGGAGACCTTGAATTGCGCAGCAGAGAAAACGCAATCGACCAGCTTCATCGCATCCTGCTCCAGGAGCCCTTTCCCGCCGGGGTTGTCAGCCGCGATTTTCAGGCAAAGCTCGTTACCATCGTTGTCGTCAATATCGGAAATCATGAATGACGCCGGGCACCGATGGAGTATCTTGACGAAGTCGAGTAGTGACGGGTAATGCGCGCTCCACTCGTCGCCAAGCGCGCGAAGTCGAGAGCGGGAGTACTCCCCTTCTCCGATCCTGAATCCCTTAGCATCTAGCCTACGTCGATCCGTTCCTTCAGCGATACAGCAATTGAAAAAGGAGATGACATCCCGAGGACGGGCCACTCGGTCGATGATGTATTTCGTTATGGGTGTTTTGTTGTAGGTTTTTGGTAGAAGGTCACGGTGCGTCACATTTTGCTTCGTATATCGACGGGCGACCAGAGCGTTGACTCGTTTATCCAAAAGCTCGACAAGCGCATCCTTGGACCAAGTGAGAGGAAGATATAGGGATTGGTATTTCTCTTCCTGGAATCCAGACTCTCTGGTGAGTCGAAATACGCGCTCGATCAGATCACGCCTGAGAGCAATGATGATCTTCACGTTCCTAACTTTAATGAAGTCCCGCGCCGTCACAATCAAAGCCATGATGAGCTTGTAGCGAATCCTCTCTTCGACCCAGTTATCATCAAGGTTGTCGATGACAACGTAGTAGCTCTTCTGCCGGTCCTCCAGCACGTTATCCAGCAACCTGATGACCTTCTGCAAATCCTGAACTTGGGCGGCGCTAATAACTTTTTGTGCCCGGTACACAAGCTCGGCGCGCTCATCCTGCGTTAGCTTTTTCGCGGCCTTCACAAGCGCCTCGAAGTTGGCTTCCCCCAACCCAAGCTGCGCCCTCAGTCCTGTTCCGAGTTCAGTCTCGAGCTTCTGCGTGATCTCCTTGACACGCAGTTCGGTTTCGAGCCAGAAGCTCCTCCCCCACTTTTCCAGATAGTCAATTGCCTCCTTCATCTCCTTGTCGCGATGTGTATCGCTAGCGAATCTCTCCCTTAACCATTGAAAGAGTGATTTCTGCTTTGGTTCCCGGCGTTCAGAGACGTGTCGTGTCAGAATCTCTACGGTGAATACGTGTCGCCAAAGGAGTTTGAAGAAAGGATCTAAGTTGACACGGATGCTTCCAAAAAAACTGATGATCGTTGAGTTCGACACGTAGGTGAGCGCCAAGTTCTCGGGTGAAATGTGGATCACTTGGTCTGGTTTGTCTTCCGCCAGCTTCAGCAGTAGCGCCGTCTTTCCTGCCCCAGTGCGGCCGAGCACAATGTGGTGCCGGTCGGTAGTATTCATAAGCAGGGAGAGGTCTCCCGTATCAACGAAGCATTCCGATAGGAACTCAGCGTCCTCCTCTGCAGCCGATGCACCAATCTCATCTCTGCGCCTGAACCGGAAGGGAGACGTCCGCTTAGTGCTCTTCATCGATTTCCTCCTTCCTCTGGACGTGTAAGACACACTAGATCTATCCTCAAAATAGGCGAAACCGTGCTTTCTGCCCGCATGACACGCCTTCGCGATACAGAACGATGCGGCCATCATCAGAATATAGCACGCGTGAGCGGCAAGACAAGCCCAATTGCGGATTGGGGATTGCTGACTGCGGATTGGCCTATTGACCTACTGACCTGTTGCCCCGATGGGCAAACGCCCCTCAGTTTAAGGTCTTGACACCGGATTGAGGTTGGTATTATCGTTCCGTGTGAAAAGAGGCTTCCAGTTATTAATCATTTCCCATAGAGGGATCTCAGTTATGTAGGCACGTAGCTCAGGGGTGGAGCGCTACCTTGACGCGGTAGAGGTCGGCGGTTCGAAGCCGCCCGTGCCTACCATTTCCGGTTTACCTTCGCTTCCTGATGGGGCAGTGCGCGCCAGATGTCCGTCGAATATGCGAAGCGATCGGAAGATGATTTGGTTTGGAGCAAGAGAACAACGTGGCATTTGATCTAGAAGAATACAGGCACAGCACTGCTCACGTCCTGGCGGACGCTGTGATGCAGCTCTTTC
>CAYZPW010000116.1:2285-10229 GCA_964480475.1 uncultured bacterium
AATCGACCGGCGAACTGGGCGTTTTCAAGTTGACGTCCGTTGCGGGCGCCTATTGGCTTGGCGATGAGAATAATCCGATGCTTCAGCGGATTTATGGGGCGGCTTTTGCGACGAGCGAGCAACTAGAGGAGTATCTAAGGCTGCTCGAGGCGGCGAAGCTGCGCGACCATCGGCTTCTGGGCAAACAGCTTGACCTTTTCTCGATCAACGAGCAGGTCGGCGCCGGCCTCGTCTATTGGCACCCGAGCGGTGCGATGCTCAAGAAGCTCATCGAGGATTTCTGGACGGCGGAGCACCTGAAGCGTGGCTACGAGCTAGTCTGTACGCCTCATATCGCCAAGAGCGCGCTGTGGGAGACCTCGGGGCACTACAGCTACTACAAGGAGAACATGTATATCCTCCCCGTCGGGAACGAGGAGTATGTGTTGAAACCAATGAACTGTCCGCTACACCTTCAGGTATATAAGTCGAGGGTAAGGTCTTATCGTGAACTTCCGATAAGATATGCGGAGCTTGGGACGGTCTATAGGCGCGAGCGTTCCGGCACGTTGCACGGGCTGTTCAGGGTGCGTGGATATACGTGCGATGATGCACACATCTTCTGCACCTTTGATCAGGTCGAGGCCGAGGTCGGCTCGGTTGTAGATTTCGCGCGGTTTGTATTAAAGTGTCTGGGCTTTGAAAACTTGCAGATAGAGCTTTCATTGATGGACCCGGCAAAGCCGGACCATTACATTGGCGACCTGGGGGTTTGGGAGCGCTCAGAGTCCATTTTGAGGCGGGTTCTGCTGTCCAAGTCCTTGGATTTCACCGAGGTTCGGGGCGAGGCGGCGTTCTATGGTCCGAAGATAGACTTTCAGTTGATCGACGTTTATGGTCACAAGCAGCAGGGCTCGACGATTCAGCTTGATTTCAACCTGCCTGAGCGGTTTGATCTCGATTACGTGACAAGCTCCGGAACAAATGAGCATGTCGCGCTGATCCATAGAGCGATCTTGGGGTCTATGGAGCGGTTTATCGGCGCGTTTGTTGAGAACTGCGGCGGCGCGTTCCCGATGTGGGTCTCGCCGGTGCAGGTTGCGGTATTGCCGATCGCGGACGATCAGCTCGCATTCGCAAGAACAATTCATGATAGGCTCTTGGATTCGGGTTTCAGGTCGTTGCTCGATGACAGGAGCGAGAAGCTAGGGTTTAAGATAAGAGAGCACTCGAAGGTGCCGTATCTCTTGGTTATTGGGAAGAAGGAGGTCGAGGCCTCCAATGTTTCAGTGAGGCGCCGTTCGCACGGTCAGATGGGGACAATGACACTCGACGATTTCATGTCGCTGGGTTGCGAACAGGTGCGAAATCGCGTGGTGTTTTAAGGAGGTTGCCCATAGCGCAAGAACGGGAGCGCGTCAATGAGGCGATTCGCGCGAGCGAAGTCAGGGTCATTGGTCAGGACGGCAAGCAGCTTGGGATAATGCCAATCGGGTTGGCGTTACAGAGAGCTTTTGACCGTAATATGGACTTGGTGGAGGTTGACCCCAAGGGAACACCACCGGTCTGTAAAATAATGAATTATGGCAAGTATAAGTACGAAGCTAGCAAGAAGAATCAGGGCGCAAAGAAGTCTCAGACGAAGGTTCAAGTCAAGGAGGTGAAGTTCCGGCCCAGGACGGAGCAACATGACTTCGATTTCAAGATAAGGCACATTACGCGTTTCTTGGACGCCGGTCATAAGGTCAAAGTAAGCATCTGGTTTAGAGGCAGGGAGAAGTTGCATGTTGACCTCGGCAGGCAGCTTCTCGAGAGGGTGATTGAGACGATCGGGGATGCCGCGGTAGTGAGTGGCATTCCGAGGTTTGAGGGTAGAAACCTCTCCACGATCATGAACCCCAGGAAGACCCCTAGGACCAAGAGAACTGAGTCGCCGGCGGCCAACGGACTGGCGGATAACGAGGAAAACGCTAGTGAGATTGTTTCGGGAGGCACACAGATAGACCATGCCTAAGTTGAAAACCTCAAGCGGGGCCAAGAAGCGATTCAAGGTCTCAGGTAGGGGGCTCATCATCAGGAGCCATGCCAATAAAGGGCATATTCTTACGAAGAAGAGCAGAAAGCGCAAGAACAGACTCGGAAAACGGGGCCTTGTGAGTTCGGCCGATCGCAAGAGTATTTCTAGACTTTTGCCATATTCCTGACGTTTTTTCGGTGCATCCGATGGGACCCTGGTGCAGTGGGGTTATTCTGTATAGACTCGTCTGAAGTTGACGTGTATCTTTTGTGTTTAAAGAGAGGATAATGTATGGCTAGAGCTAAGTCTTCTGTAGCGAGAAAGAGGCGTCACAAGAAGGTCCTCGCTATGGCGAAGGGCTATCGCGGGGGGCGTCGGAAGCTTTATAAGGCTGCGAACGAAACGGTGCTTCGCGCCCTGGCCTTTTCCTACAGAGACCGCAGGAGGCGCAAGAGGGATTTCAGGCATCTCTGGATACTGCGAATCAGTGCTGCGGCGAGGTCTCATGGCCTGAGATACGGAGAGTTCGTCCACGGGCTTGGGCAGAAAAACGTGGGGTTAAACCGAAAGGTCTTGTCGCAGATAGCGATCTTCGACCCAGCAGCTTTCGAGAGATTAACCCAGTTCGCAACTTCTGGAGAAACGTAAAGTGATAAAGCGTCCTGGATTCAACAACGTAAGTGAGGATTCGACCGGCGATTTCGGCCGAGATAAGCTGCTGAGGGATCAGGAGCCGGTCGCTAAAGGTTCGAAGATGGAAGATGCAGAACCCGATTCGAGTTCTATCGAGGTCTTCGATGACAAGTCCGACGCCGCATCCGGGGTCTCGACCGGCGAGATTGAGGGGCCAGCTGCGGTTTCGGATACAGTGGATGTCGAGCCCAGTCGCGGCGTTTTGGGACTCGGTGGTTCGGCGGCCGAGCAGCCGGCTGTTCTGGATACATTCTCTGAGGTCGAGCGGCGAATAAAACGGCTCGTTAACGAGAAGAAGCAGCTCGTCGAGGAGCGGGACGAATTGCGGGAGCAGCTTGAGGATGCGAGTCGCAGAATCGCAGATAGTGAAGAGAAGATAAGCAGTTTGTTGTTAATAAAGGAAAGATATAAGTCTTTTACAGACCAACAGGAAATGGTTCGGACAAAGGTCGAGAACCTTCTGTCACTTCTTGAGACTGAGGAGGGCTAGGCCGATTGGCTCAGGAGACCATAGGTTTGCTTGACAGTAATGAGACTGAGACCTCTGAAGTACAGGTGGAGGTTCTAGGTAAGCGTTACGCTTTCAAGAGCTCGTCTGAGGCGGAGCAGGTTCGAAGAGTTGCGGGCCTCGTCAATGAGCTTGCGGGAGACCTGCAAGGCGTTTTCCCTTCGGCGTCAAGTCACAGGATATCCGTTCTTGCAGTGATGCAGTTAGGACACGAGTTGCTGTTGCTGCGGGATAAGTATCAGGCGCTACGAAAGAGGTTTGAGCGGGAAAGCGAACGGCTGTTAGAGTTGACAGAGCAATAGGCCAATAGGTCTTGTTAGTCGGGCTGAGATAACAGGAAGTAATATAATACGGAGATGATGGGTGGATTTGTCTCTGTTTTGGTGGGCAGGTCGCATCCTGAGACGCTTGTGATGGTGATAGGACATTTGAGCCAATTACATATGAAAGGGGCTTTCAACTCGGGTATGGTGTGCATGCCGTGCAACGCGCAGGGAAGCCTGAAGTGCCCGATGATTTCCCCACCTAGACCAACTGGGTTCTCATGTGGCCCAGCCACACGGCGCCTTGGGGCGGCCGCCCGTCAGCATTCATATCTCCGTCTCCGACTCAACCCTTAGGAAACCCGACTTCTGGGGTTTTCTATGCTCTTCCTGTCTTCAGACGACCGTTTCCCTGCACTACTTTGATGGTTCGTAGATGATCGATGGTAATAGGAAAGGCAGGGATTTAGGTTGAACTCCATGATTATTGCTGTGCTTGCTGTGGCTTGTCTGTCCGTCGGTTACTTTCTCAGAAAGCATCTAGTGGAGACCAAGCTCAAGCGAGCGCGAGATTTCGCGGACAAAATAATAGAGGAAGCAGAACAGAGAGCTGAGACCGCAAAACGTGAAGCGCAGTTAAGAAGCAAGGATGAGCTCTATCGGCTGAAGGAAGAGCTGGAGCGTGAGATGAAGGATCAGGGGGATAAGCTTCGTCAGTTCGAGCGCAGACTGCTGCAAAAAGAGGAGAGCCTGGACCGCCGGGTTGACAGCTTCGAGAAGAGAGAGCGGCTATTGGCGAAACGGGAGCGCGAGAACGCTGGCCGGGACCGCGAGCTGAATCTTCTCAAGGAGAAGCGGCTTTCTTTGCTCAAGGATGCTCAGCAGGAGGCTACCAGGATAGCTGGGCTAAGCCGGAATGAGGCCAGGGACATCCTCATGAACGAGATGGTTTTGGACGCAAGAGACCGCGCCGCAAGGACCATCCGTGACATTGAGGCAGATACGCGAGAGCTGGCCGATAAGCTCTCTCGGGAGATAATCTCAACCGCTATCCAGCGCTGCGCGACTGAGTATGCCGCGGAGACAAGCGTCGCAGTTGTTTACCTTCCGAACGACGAGATGAAGGGTCGGATAATTGGCCGGGAGGGTCGCAACATTCGCTCACTCGAGCTCGCGACAGGCGTCGATCTGATCGTTGACGACACCCCAGAGGCGGTAATCGTTTCGTGTTTTGACGGCATCAAGCGGAAAATCGCTGAGGTTGCGCTGGAGCGGCTAATTGCGGATGGCCGGATACATCCTGCCCGAATCGAGGAGGTTGTGGCGAAGGTCCGTAAGGAGCTCGAGGCTCAGATAATCGAGGTTGGCGAGCAGTCGCTCTTTGAGGCGCGAGTTGGCAAGGTGCATCCGGAGATCGTGAAGCTTCTCGGTCGGCTCAAGTATAGGACGAGCTATGGCCAAAACGTGTTGCAGCACTCAAAGGAGGTTGCGCACATAGCGGGCATAATGGCCAGCGAGCTGGGCGCTGACGCAAGGGCCGCACGGCGTTCAGGGCTGTTGCACGACATCGGTAAGGCCCTGGACCACGAGGTTGAGGGCACACATGCCGAGATCGGCGCAGAGTTCGCTCGCAAGTATGGCGAGGCCCCGTCCGTAGTGGAGGCGATAGCCCGCCACCACGACACTGATCTTCGGGAGGCGCAAGTCGGAACCGTGCTCGTGCAGGCCGCTGATGCGCTTTCCGCATCAAGACCGGGCGCGAGGCGCGAGGTCCTGGAGAGCTACATAAAGCGACTCGAGAAGCTGGAGCAGATTGCCTCGTCATTCAAAGGCGTCAACAAGACCTACGCGATCCAGGCCGGTAGGGAGGTGCGCATCCTCGTGGACCAAGAGGAAGTGCAGGATGACGGCGCCGCGCTCCTTGCGCGAGAGGTCGCAGAGAAGATCGAGAGTGAGCTCGAATACCCAGGTCAGATAAAGGTCACCGTAATAAGAGAAACCAGAGCGATAGAATACGCGAAATAGCGCCTGCCCGTGGGCGGTGCGTGAGGCGACTGAAAGGGCTTGTCAGTGCGGCGAAGCCCTTTCGGTCCAATGCGTGCTTGCCCCGAGATGATCAGGGGCAGGCGGGGAGATTCAATCCCTGCCGGTTGTTGGCCCTGACAAGGTCCGCACGAAGACAGGTGTTAATATCCAGAAGAAGAAGGGACGAATTTGAAGGTCTTGTTTGTGGGAGATATTGTCGGGAAAAGCGGAAGAACGGTCCTCAAACGGCAGCTGGGTCAGATACTACAGGATTGCGGTATCGACCTTTGCATAGCCAATTGTGAGAATGCCGCCGGTGGCTTTGGCCTTACACCAGACGTCGGGCAGGAGATATTGGCGGCAGGCGTCGATGTGATGACCTCCGGCAACCATATTTGGGACAAAAAAGATGTCTTCGACTACTTCCGCGAGGAGCCGCGGCTGCTTCGGCCAGCCAACTACATCGATGAGCTGCCCGGCAAGGGCGTGTTTCGCGTGTCCACGCGCTGTGGCGTCAATGTAACTATCGCCAACATCTCTGGCCGGGCGTTTCTCGATGATATCGATTGCCCGTTTCAGACCATCGATAGGATCATCGGTTCGCTCAGGGAAGAGCCTCCAATTTGCATAGTTGATTTCCATGCCGAGGCGACAGCGGAGAAGCTCGCCATGGCCTGGTATCTCGATGGACGCGTCTCGGCGCTCGTCGGGACACATACCCACGTCCAGACGGCGGACGAGCGGATTCTACCGAAGGGGACCGCGTACATGACTGACGTCGGGATGACCGGCGCATTTGACGGCGTCATTGGCTTCAGGTCTGAGGATTCCATCTACCGGTTCAAGACCGGCGTGTCCCGCCCACTTCAGGTCGCAAAACAGAACAAGGGAATCAACGCCGTGATCATCGCCATAGATGATGAGACTGGCAAGGCAACATCAATAGAAAGATACTCAACCATCAAGTGAGGTGTTTGTGAGATGCGTGCCCTTCGAGGAATATGCGCGATTCTGGTTTTCGCGTTGTGCGGCGCCGCGTTTGCGGACCATGCCACCCAGGCGATGACGGAGGAGCTCTGGTCGCGGTGGCACGTGGTCGATTTCGAGTATTCGGTCTCCTACGCGGACTACGTGGCGAATCGCGTGCAATATAGCACCCAGGTAGGCTCAGTTCTGCCTTTTCCCCGCCCGCTCGAGGCTGAAAGCGCCGGGCGCGTTGCTGTCCTCGTCAACAGCGATCTCTTCCCTCGAATAGAAGATCAGCTCATCGTCTGGGTCTCTGACATCAGAAGCGATGGCTTCGAGGCGCTGCTGATCGAGGCGACGTTCGAGACTGTTCAGGACCTCAGGGCCGCGCTGCGCTGGGCATGGCAGAGCGATGAGGGCCTTGTTGGCTGCATTCTCGTCGGCGATTTCCCCGTGCCCTGGTATGCGATCTTGGACGATGATTTCGAGATCGCCGCCGAGTTCCCATGCGATCTTTACTACGAGGACCTCGACGGCGAGTTCATTGATTCGGACTCCGACGGGATGTTCGACGACCACGTCGATGGCGACGGCGATACTAAGCCCGAGATATGGATAGGACGGCTCCTTGCCTCGCCAATGTCCGGAGACGAGGCGGGGTTGGTGGTTCGGTATCTTCAGAAGAACCACCTCTATCGGACGGGCGGGCTGGATGCGCCTCATCGCGCCCTTCTGTTCATTGACGATGACTGGGTGGATTTAGCCGCCTACTGGGAGGATGCGCTCGGTCGGCTCTACGATGATATAAGAACCATAACCGATTACGAGAAGACGAACGCCGAGGAATACCTGAAGCGGCTCGAGGACGGCTACGAATGGGTCGATGTCATGGTTCATTCGGGCCCCGAGGCCCACTACTTCTCGTATCGCGGCGTCTATTCGATGCTATACAGTTCCGAGATTCAGACCGCTACGATGAACTCGCTTTTCTACGTGCCGTTCGCGTGCTCCAACTCTCGCTACGTGGAGCCGGATTACATGGGCGGCTGGTATATCTTCGGGGAGAACTCGCTCGGCCTGTCGGTCATCGGCAGCACCAAGTCGGGTTCACTCTATTACGGCGGCGAGATGTTCAAGGAGCTCTCGGAGGGCAAGTGCATCGGCGAGGCGTTCAAGCGCTGGTTCGGAAAGCAAGGCCCTTATTCGCACGACGACAAGGGCTGGTTCTACGGCCTGACCGTGCTCGGGGACCCCACGCTCCGGCCGCCTGACACCGCGCCTCCCCCAGCGCCGACGCGGTTCCGGCAGAATGAGAACGAGGATGCGACCGGCATGATTCTAAGCTGGCAGCCGTGTGACGCTGATGACCTCGCTGGATACAGACTCTACTACGACACCGAGGGTGAATACCCGCCATTCGACGGCGTTGGCCTGCCTCAGGGCGACTCGCCCATCGATGTGGGTCTTGCCACCTCGTTCACCATCAGATACGA
>CAYZPW010000117.1:0-9805 GCA_964480475.1 uncultured bacterium
ACGAAGCCTATCTTCGCCTCAAGCGTTACTTGGTCAGGCTCACGATCGCTGGCGCCTGGTTTCGAGGGAGTGGTGGCAGCTGCGCCGTGGATATTCAGATTACATGTGGTGGGGACGAGGAGGTGTGTATCGAAGCGCCAGAGGAGCTCCGAGAGAAACGCGACGAGGAGCGCCTCGGGGTCGATCGCGCAGAGGGTGAAGGCCTCGGTTCTGTCCGGCAGAAGGCTGCGAGGCTCGGCGCCGAATATCAGCGCGAACATCCCCGACGCCGCGTTCTTGAACAGTGACTCAAGCGTTTTGCCATAAGCGACAACGCCCGCGTCCGCAGTCGTCCCAATGATCTCATAGCGTTTCATGGGAGGGAACCACGAATGAACACGAATGAACACGAAGCAAGCATAGATAAAGCACAACCAGCCCTCTCATGTTGACTTTGGACTTTGGACGTGATTCGTCCACGAAGAGCACGAAGAAGCACGAGGCAAGCGCCTCTCTTATGTTGAACTTGGAACTTGGAACTTGGAACTTGGAACTCCCCTATACGCCTCAATCACCTCGCCCGGCTTGCCATCAGCCACGATTCGTCCTTTCGAGAGCAAAATCGCGCGGTTACAGAACTCTGCGATGGTGTCCACGTTGTGCGAGACAAGGGCTATCGTCTTGCCCAGGCGCTGCATGTCCCTGATGCGCTCGAGGCATTTCTTCTGGAAGCGCTCGTCGCCGACCGCGAGAATCTCGTCGATGAGGAAGATGTCCGCCTCGACGTTTATGGCGACCGCAAAGCCGAGTCGAACAAGCATCCCGCTGGAGTAGCTCTTGATCGGGGCGTTTATGAACTCGCCGAGCTCCGAGAACGTGATCATCTCATCAAGCCGTGCCCGCGCCTCTTTCCTCGATAGGCCCAGTATCGAGGCGTTCATGAAGATGTTCTTTCGGCCCGAGAGCTCCATAGAAAAGCCCGAGCCGAGCTCCAGCAGCGTCGCCACCTTGCCGTTGACCTCGACCGATCCCGCGTCTGGGACCAGGATTCGCGACAATAGCTTCAGGAGCGTGCTTTTGCCTGAGCCGTTCTCGCCGATTATCCCCACCGTCTCGCCGCGAGCAATGGAGAGTGTGATCTCGCTGAGCGCCCACAAGTCGCGATACCTGTCCCGTTTGCCCTTCAGAAGATTGATGATGAGATATTTGATGTTCTCGCTCTTCTCGTAATACACCCGATATCTTTTGGACACACCGCGAACGGAGATAACCTGCGAATCACTCGGCCTGAACTGTGCAGAATTGCCGCTAGCTGCTTCGATCACCCAATTGACCCATTAGCCCTTTTGACCCCTTGACCTATTGACCCATTCACCTATTGACCTATTGACCTTTAACCCCGTTGACCCGTTGACCCCTTGACCCAATTTCATACTACCTCGGCAAATCGAGCGCTCGACCGTGAGAACAGAATCCATCCAATTGCCGCGGCGCCGAACGCGTAGATGAGCAGCATCGCTATTGTCGTTGCGGGCGGGAGCGAGTTTTGAAGCAGAACTGCCCTATAGACCGAGACGAAGACCGACATTGGGTTGTAGCTTATCAGGCCCGCAACGATGCTGTTCAGAAGAGGCCAGGGCAGATCGAGGGACTGCACCTTGCTCAACGGATAGATGATCGGCGTGAGCCAGAACCAGACGATCAGAAGCACATCTAGCAGGTGCTTGATGTCCCTGAAGTGCACCGTGCTCGCCGAAAAGAGCAGCGCCAGCCCGCCGACGAAGACCGCCTGCGCAATGACTATGAGCGGAAGCAGGAAGGCTGCAAGCCCCGGGGCGTGCCCGAACAGCGGCAGCGCGAGAAGCAAAATGACGAGCGTCATCACGAACTCCACGAGGCAGGCCGCCATCGCGGACAGCGGGATTATGGCCCTGGGCATATAGACCTTGCGGACGAGGTTGGGGTTGTTGACCACGGACGGCGCAGCCATTGTCACCGATTTGGAGAGTAATACCCTGGGCAGAAAGCCGCACATGAATAAAATCGGTAAGTTATTTACGTTCATCCCGATGACATACCGAAAAACGACTGTATAGATGAGCAGCATCATGACCGGGTTCAGAAGCGACCAGAATATCCCGATCACAGAGCCTTTGTATTTGACCTCAAGGTCGCGCATCACGAGGTTCAGCAGGACCTCGCGCCTCGTGTAGAGCTCTTTCAGACCTCGAAATAGTGGGATTTGCAAGTCATTTCCCTTGATGATGCGTGTTGGCTCGATTGATCTCTTATAGAGTGTCATAGGCGGTCGCGTCAAGTTTTTGCATCTTGGGCGTCAGTTGTTGGTTTGAGCGTTTGCTCATTTGGCTGTTGCGAGTATGGCATTGGAGTGCGATTTTGGGCAAATATGTAAAGAGGCATATAAAACTACTTGACAAATACCGACTAAGGATTTATAGTCGCTAGTGGAAGATATGAATGTCAAACTCAAACTTCAACTACGGAGGATTTGAAAATGGCACTAGTGAGATGGGAGCCGTTGAGAGACCTGATCTCATTTCAGGAGAGGATGAACCGCCTCTTTGACGACGCGTTCCAAAGAAAGGGCGAGCTTTCGCCAATGGTTAAGGGCGATTGGTCACCGGCGGTTGATGTCTTCGAGACGAAGGAAGCCATCGAGCTGAGGGCTGAATTGCCGGGCTTGAGCGCGTCGGATGTGGACATTTCTCTCGAGAATGACGTCCTGACGCTTTCTGGTGAGCGCTCGATGTCGAAGGAGGTCAAGGACGAGAACTACCACCGCGTTGAGAGAAGCTACGGGAGCTTCACTCGCTCGTTTGCTCTGCCGAGGCGCGTGCACAAGGACAAGATCAAGGCCACCTTCAAGGACGGGGTCCTGCATGTAACGCTTCCGAAGGCCGAGGAGGCCAAGCCGAAGCAGATCAAGATCGAGGTTGCGGACAAGTAGTCAACTTAGCGTAACCTGCGGTCAGGATTTCAAAAGGCCCGGACAAACGTCCGGGCCTTTTTTCTTGGGTTAGCTATCCGAGAATCACTCTTCATCCCGGCCTTCCTCGAACGTGACATGGCTCATCGAAGCGTTGCGCGCTGTGGCACGTCCGTGTGGCGCGCACCGCTGTTTGATTTCACCGTTGGCAGGAGTTTCCCCAGAACCGAAGTTCCAACCGCTCAGTTATCACCTATATGGCCACATTAAGACCAATTGTGATGTGGAATACGCTTGTCTGCGAGAGGAGGCCGTGCCGGTGCGTCTCGGATTCGCCAGGGACAGGAATGCGCCTTGCTGGCTACTCATGCTCTTCATTTTTCGCATTTTTCCCTTTTTCCCCTTTGCCCCGTTTCCCCAATGGGGAAACTCCTCACCCTTGGTCGTTGACAGACTGGCCGAAAGGTTGCATTCTGGCCGCCGCGTTAATCTCGTGTATCTCACTTGTCCAAGAAGATCGTTCGGGTTTGAGTCGAAACGAACTTGATAAGCCGACTGAAATCGGCAAGCACCAGCTAGTCTTTGAGAAGGAACGCGCGGCTTGGGCGCTGATTGATATAGACCGGCCCCCGTGCAACGTCGCCTGTCCCGCTGGTGTGAACGCTAAGGCATACGTAGCGCTGGCAGCGGAGGGGCGATTTGACGAGGCGCTGAGAGTTGTTCGGGAACATATCCCATTGCCGGGCGTGATCGGGCGCATCTGTAGCCGTCCGTGTGAGTCCGACTGCATTCGTGGGCAGTTCGATGATCCGGTCGCCATCTGCTTCCTGAAGCGGTTCGTTGCTGACTACGAGCTCCGCCGGGGCGGAAGGATCATGAAGCGCCTATCCCCTACACGACCAGAAAAGGTGGCGATAATTGGCGCTGGCCCGGCGGGTCTGACGGCCGCGCACGATCTGCTACTAAAAGGATTCGGCGTAACGGTCTTCGACCGGTTTGAGAAGCCCGGCGGCATGTTGCTGGCCGGTATCCCGCCGTTCAGGCTTCCTCGCGACATCCTGGCTCTTGAGACCCAGGAGATTCTTCGGACGGGCATCGAGCTGAGGGCCGGCGTCAATGTTGGTCGTGACATTGGCATCGAGGAACTCCTTGGACAAGGCTACGGGGCGGTCCTGATCGCTACCGGCGCACATAAAGGCATTGCGCTGGGCGTCGAGGGCGAACGGGTTGACGGCGTTCTGGACGCCATCTCATTCCTGGCGTCCGTCAATCTGCACGGCAACAGAAGCATCGGCAAGAGAGTCATCGTTATTGGCGGCGGCGATTCCGCGATCGATTCAGCGAGAGTGGCCCTGCGCCTCGGCGCAGGCGAGGTTCGAGTCGCATATCGACGCTCAAGGGTAGAGATGCCGGCGAGGGATTACGAGATCGACGAGGCCGTGAAGGAAGGGATCAAGATTGATTTTCTCGTCGCGCCCACGCGGATATTGGGCGCCAGCGGGAAGGTCAGTTCGATTGAGCTGAGAAAGATGTGCCTCGGCGAGCCGGATTCAAGCGGTCGCAGGCGGCCCGTGCCGATCGAGGCCAGCGAGTTCTCGGTTGACTGCGATTCAGTGATCGCGGCGCTTGGGCAGCGACCTGAGCTCGGCTTTCTTGGGGGCCAGCAAGGGATTGAGGTGACGCGATGGGGCACAATTCTGGCCGATGAGCACACCTGCGCTACGTCTCGGCCCGCTGTTTTCGCAGCCGGCGATGTCGTCTCTGGGGCTGCTACCGCCGTTGAGGCGATCGGCGCAGCCCACCGCGCGGCCCGGGCAATCGCATCGTTCATTGACAGCGGCCAGGTCAACGTTCCCGAGCGCAGGAACCATCAGTTCCCGGTCAAGTTTGAGATGGTCCGGGCTCCAAGCATCGAGGAGAAGAGAATCCAACCGCCATCCATTGACGCGACCGAGAGCGTGCGGAGCTTTGACGAGGTCGAAATGGCATACACTGTGGGGCAGGCAAGGGACGAGGCATCAAGATGTCTGATGTGCGGCGCCTGCTCAGAATGTGAGCTTTGCATCAATGAATGTGATGGCCGCTATGTCGCGCTGATAGCGAGCGCTCAGGAGCAACGCTCTTGGGGCGAGGCTGAGCTGCTCAAGATACGCAAGACCGAGCTTCAACACATCCTTGCCGAGGAGCAGATTCCGGTCAAAGCAGTCTTTCAGATGGATGACGAACACGTGCTGCCTGAGATGACCGTGACGCCGATCGTGGCCATCGCGAACGAAGACCTCTGCATAGGCTGCGGCATTTGCAGCGATGTCTGCTCATACACGGCGACAAGGATTGCGTGCCGCATGGACGGAAGAATCGTGCCGATTCTTGATAGCGCCCTGTGCAGAGGCTGTGGCTCGTGCATTGCCAATTGCCCGACTGGCGCCCTCGATCAGATGCACTTCTCGAACGAACGTCTGGCCGAAGCAGTGCTTGGTGCAACCGGAACCGTCGTGCTGGCCTGCATCTGGGCCAAGGCCAAGTATCCACAGGCGTTCCGAGCCCTAGAGAAGCGCCTCGGCAATGATGCGACGTTTGTCGATCTTCTCTGCACTGGCAGGCTCCCGGCTTGGCTGCTCATGAAGGCGCTGGAGACGGGCGTTGACAGTGTAGTCATTGTGGGCTGTGGTGCGGATGGTTGTCGGTATGGCTCGGGCCTGGAGGTCCGGGATACGATTTCAACACTTAGAGCGTTACTTGAGATGTTGGGTATAACACCCGACAAAATAAGGTTAATAGAGCTTGAGCATGACGACTGACACCACTTGTGGCTTCACGAACCGAGAGATGTTGAGGACAATTGCCCGGCTTCAGGCGAAAGGAGGCCTAAAGCAGAATCGGCTATCGTGGCTCGACGAGTCCCTCAACGTTGCGGAGAAGGGGCCGATAGTCTATTTCGTGGGCTGCTTGCCTTATGCTGACATCCTATTTGGCGATCAGGTCGAGCCCAGCCTTCTTTCAATTCCGAGGGCGGCGATTCGATTGCTCAATACTCTCGGCATCCAACCAGTCATCCTGCCAAATGAGGTCTGTTGCGGCCTTGACGCCCATTTGAACGGCGAAAAGGACACTGTGAGGTCTCTCGCGGAGCAAAACGCTGAGATGTTCGAGGCGGTCGGCGCAAAGACCATCCTGACGACGTGCAGCGGCGGAGCCTGGATGTTGAGCCAATACCCCGCTTTGGGCCTCGATCAAGGGTGCGAGGTGCTGCATTTGGCGGAGTTCCTCGCGGCAAGGTTGGCCGGCGTCGTGCTGCCTCCCCAAACAGCTACTTGGCCATCTTGTTTTCGTAGTTCGGAGAAAGTGACGGCTCGATTCGACGTCTCAAAGCTGGGCGCTATCATAGGGCCCGGCGTTGTTGACCTTGCGAAGCGGGATTCGGAGCTTGCTGACTGCCACGGGAACGGATGGCTGCCCAAGGATGCGAAGGCGAAGGAGAGAGTTGACCGGCTAATCAATGCAGCAGTTGACGCTGGTTGCGAGCGCATCTTGACGTTATGTCCGAGGTGCCTCGTCGGCCTGAAGTTCGCACTGCGGCCGGGAGCGTGGGTCAAGAGCCATATCGACGTCCAAGACCTCGTGGTTTTTCTCTCGTCCCTTCTAGAAAGGAACAGCAAGTGAGAGACCTCAGGCTGAGAGTGCATCCCATTCTCGACATCCCCGATGTTCGGGAGTTCACATTCACCTTCAACGGCCAGCCCATACGCGCCAAACGGGGCGAGGTTATCTCATCGGCGCTCTTTGCCAGCGGGATCAAGGTGTTCGGGCATCATCCGAAGGACAACGCACCGATGGGCATATTCTGCGCGAACGGGCAATGCTCCCAGTGCATGGTCGTCGCCGACGGCGTCCCCGTCAAAGCGTGCATGACGCTTGCTCAGGAGGGAACGGTCGTCACGAGTTGCGACGGGATGCCCGCTCTTCCGCCACTGGACAAGCCAGTTGGCTTTGACGAGGTTCAGACTTTCGAGACCGATGTGTTGATAATCGGCGGGGGCCCGTCGGGCCTTTGCGCCGCAATCGAGTTGGGACGGCTTGGCATCGAGACCCTCGTCGTCGATGACAAGGAGGAGCTGGGCGGCAAGCTCGGCCTTCAGACACACGCCTTTTTCGGCTCGATTGACGATTGCTTCGCCGGGACGAGAGGCAATGAGATTGGCCGTATTCTCGCCAGGCAGGTTGCTGAGCTCGAGTCCGTCAGGACTTGGACGGCGTCAACGGCCGTGGGCGTATTTGCGGACAAGAGGGTCGGCGTGCAGCGAGGCTCGCGCTACGTCCTCGTCCACCCGAACGTCATCCTTATCTCTACCGGCGCGAGGGAGAAGAACCTGGCGTTTCCGGGCTGCGACCTCCCGGGCGTCTATGGTGCTGGCGCATTCCAGACGCTTGTCAATCGCGACCTCGTTCGCCCCACGGACCGACTCTTCATCGTCGGCGGTGGAAACGTCGGCCTGATCGCCGCATATCATGCGATTCAGGCGGGCATCGAGGTCGTCGGCCTGGTCGAGGCGCTTCCCAAGTGCGGCGGCTACAAGGTTCACCTTGATAAGATATTGAGGCTCGGCGTGCCCGTCTATACGTCTCACACCGTCGCAAGGGCGTTCGGGAGGACCGAAGTTACGGGCATCGAAATCGCGCAGGTCGATGCTTCCTTCAGGGTCCTCGACGGCACGTCGAGGAGCTTCGAGGTCGATACGATACTCGTCGCAGTCGGCCTCTCGCCGCTGGATGAACTCTTCAATATGGCGAAGCGGGCTGACGTCCCTGCCGTGTCCGCCGGCGACGCACAGGAGATAGCCGAAGCTAGCGCCGCTATGTTCTCCGGGCGTCTTGTAGGTCGCAAGATAGCGAAAATGCTTGGCGAACCGATATACGTGCCCCGCGCCTGGGGGCCGCTCATGGAGACGCTGCGCAGCAAGCCCGGCGAGACGACAGTCGCGGGGCCCCAGGCGCAGAACCTCAGCATCTATCCTGTGATCCGCTGCCACGAAGAGATTCCGTGCGATCCGTGCGCTCAGGTTTGCCCCATGCGCTCGATCAGACTTGCGGGCGAGTCGATTACGACGCTGCCGGAATTCAGCGGCCACTGCACGGGCTGTGGACGATGTGTCTCGATCTGCCCCGGACTTGCGATCACACTCGTCGTGGAAGACTACGACCCAGAAAAGAGGCTCGCGCTCGTCATTATGCCATCCGAGACTGACGGCAAGGCTCTGCTCAGGCAGCGCCTCGTTCAGACGACGGACCTCGAGGGGCAAACCCTCGGCGAGGGAAGAGTCATTGCGGTCAAAAGGTCGCCAATTCTCGACAAGAGGGACCTGGTCATGGTCGAGGTCCCTTACGAGCAGCGGCTCGACGTCGCTGGATACAAGATTCAGAAACCCGTTGAGCAGTGGGACGAGACCGGCGCGCAGTTTGAGGACGACGTAATCGTGTGCCGATGCGAGCGGGTGACGAGGCGCGAGATAGTGCAGGAGATAAGGCGCGGCGTGCGGGACATGAACCAGCTAAAGGCCTCGCTGCGGACGGGGATGGGCGCCTGCGGTGGCAAGACGTGTACCGAGCTCATCCAGCGGATCTTCCGCGAGGAGGGCGTGCCGCTCGATGACGTGACCCCGCCAACAGAGCGGCCCTTCGTCGCTGAGGTCCCGCTCTCTGCGCTCGCATACGCCAGGGAGGAAGGAAGTTGAGGTCCTACGACGCGATAGTCATCGGCGCAGGCAGCGTTGGCCTTCCGACGGCCATGTTTCTCGCCAAAGAGAAGCTGAAGCTGCTCGTCGTCGAGTCAAATGCCTCCTGCGGTCAGGGTGAGAACAAAGCGGCAATCGGCGGCATCAGGGCCACGCATTCCAATCCCGCCAAGATAAAGCTCTGCCTCGAGAGCCTCCGTATCTACTCCACATGGGCAGACACCTACGGCGGAACCGTCGGCTGGAAGAGCGGCGGCTACTGCTTCCCGGTCTTCCGCGAGGCCGAAGAGGAAGTGCTGAAGGGCATTCTGCCCATCCAGAAGGAGTTTGGCCTCAACATCGACTGGGTTGACGCTGAGGCGATAAAGGAAATCATCCCCGGCATCAACGAGAAAGGGCTTCGCGGCGGGACATATTCGCCGGAGGACGGTCAGGCGTCGCCGCTCATGGCCTCTTACGAGATGCACAGGGTCGCGGAATCGCTCGGCTGCGACTTCAAGTTCAACCAGAAGGTTCAGGCCATAACCTCCGACAAACAAAGAGTTTCAGGTGTTACAACCGACAAGGAGCACTATTCGGCGCCGGTCGTCGTCAACGCGGCAGGCGCTTACGCCAACGAGCTTGGCAAATCCGTCGGCCTGGACATTCCCGTCGTCCCCGACAGCCATGAGGCAGGCATCTCGGCGCCCGTTGAGCAGTTTTTGAAGCCGTTGGTGGTTGACCTCAGACCGGGCCCGGACGGCCGGAGCTCAAACTTCTACTTCGGCCAGAACGAGCACGGCGCGCTGATATTCTGCTACACGCCCGCGGAGCTATTCGTCGGCACGGACCACCGCTGCACCTCGGAGTTTGCGCCAAGCATCGCCCAGCGCCTCATCGACCTCATCCCGCGCCTCAAGAACCTCCTCGTCCGGCGCCTCTGGCGAGGCCTCTACCCCATGACGCCCGATGGCTTCCCAATTGTCGGCGCAGTCGATGAGCGTCCGGGGCTCTATCTAGCGGTCGGTATGTGCGGCCACGGCTTCATGCTCGGCCCCGGCCTAGGCGCAAACCTCGCCAACCTAATCGTCCACGGAAGACCCCTCATCGACCCCGATGTATTCGACTCGCTCTCCTTCTCCCGCGACTTCTACGCCGCCAAAGACGC
>CAYZPW010000118.1:0-9204 GCA_964480475.1 uncultured bacterium
ACCTGGCCATCAGGAGCGAGAAAGGCGTCCTGAGCGCGAAGGTCATCTTTGATATCTAGGCCCACACAATATCTCGTGATTACGGACCGATAGCGCCTGCCGGAGCCTCGCGCGCCCCAACACGACGGTGTGTTCCATACGCACAATGACTTGCCTTCCAATGCGGGCCGGCTGTATTCTGCTCGAATATGAACGGTTTTGTCAGAGCTACACGCTGGCAGATGGACATTCAGCTATTCTAGGGTGAGTGCAATGAGTGACATTGTGGCTGATTTTCGCCTCATGAGGCATTTCGTTCTCACCACGTTCAAGACCGTTGACGACGGCATAGGCCTATTCGCCATTCAGAGCGCAGCAGGACAGCTGGCCGAGGATGAAGGATTAGCTACGCGCAAGAAGCAGGGCCCTCAGACGCACAGCGGTATCAGCTGGGATTTCGATGAATGCACCGCCGAAGCAGTGTGGGACTTGATACTTGACCGTGTTCTTGTGCAAACGAGGTTGTGGGAGGGTGGACCTGACAGCCCCAGAAATCCCTGGTTCCGCCTGACGGAGTATGGCAAAGCAGTGATTCAGGCAGGGCAGCCATCACATTACGACCCGGACGGCTATGTTGCCAGGCTGAAGTCGTTCGCACCGAATCTGGACGAAGTGATTGAGCAGTATGTCGTCGAGGGGCTCAACTGCTTCAGGCAAAGCTTGATTTTTGCGGCGGCTGTGATGCTGGGCGCCGCGGCCGAAAAAGCCGTGTATCTTTTGCTCGAGGCGATGGGCAAGGCCGAGACTGATCCCCAAGGACAGAAGAAAGTCGCGAAGCTCTCGGAGCCGCCACGCCTCCCCGCGATTTTCGAGTATATACGAAGGAAATTGGATGATCTCGTCACCGGAAGGAAGGTGATCCCTTATGATGTCCATGAAGGTTCCTCCCAGCATTTGACATCTCTGTTTGAGATGATTCGCGTGCAGCGGAATGACGCAGTGCATCCTGCGGCTGGAAAATGCGAAAGGCTGAAGGCTCTATCGATGACTCATTCTCTCCCGCCGGCCCTTGAGCTCACATATCGCCTCATAAACTGGTTCAAAGCCAATAGGATTTAGCCGTCGATGCCGGAAGTAAATCGGCCGACGAGGCGAGCCTTTCAGATGGAACGACCCGGACCGACGGCACTCCTGACACGGGCATGGTGGATATGGGCTTTCACTACACGATACCGTAGTCTCAGCGGGGGAAAGCCGGGTGAGCTGCGGGGTAGGATATGTAACACAACGACAGCCCGCCTGGCCGGGAGGGCGGCAGCCCGCCGGTTTTTCACCCAACTCCCAATGGCGCATCTATTGACAAGGTGTGAGCGATGTCGCAGCCTTTTGGCATAGGCCACAGGGGATAGGATGAAACCAAAGCATGAGGGCGCGTTATGCACGAGACCAAGGGGCAATACGTAGTCGATGAAGAAGGCCGCAAGACGGCAGTTCTTTTGCCCATTGAGGAATACGAGGAGCTGCTTCAGGACATTCACGATCTCTCGGTTATCGCCGAGAGACGCGAAGAGGATACCGTGAGTTCAGAGGAGCTGAAGGACACTCTGAGAGAAGATAACCTCTTATGAGGCACGCTGGAAGCGTTCGGCGGTTCAGGACCTCCGCAAGATCGATAGGTCCAAAGTCCACAAGATAATCGACAGAGTCGAGTCGTTGCTCGCCAACGCGTTGCCCCACGATTGCCGCCGGCTCAGGGGGACCAAGCATCACTATCGCGTCCGCGTTGGCGAGTATAGGGTCATCTACGAGATTAACCACAAGACCCGGAGGCTGACAGTCCACTACATTCGCCACCGCAAGGATGCCTACCGGGCGTGAGGATCGCCCTGGCTGAACCCGGGCGAACTGACGGCGGCGCTTGACAGTCTTGGCTGGCAGCCCTATATTGGTGTGCGGAATAGTGTGTTTTTAGGTCATGGAGGAGTCTAAGTATTGTATGCGGTGATTGAGACAGGTGGAAAACAATACATTGTTCGTGAGAACGATGTTGTGAATGTCGAGAAGCTCGGTGCTGAACCGAGCGAAGAGGTTACGTTCGACGCTGTGCTGATGGTCAGCGACGAGAATGGCGACGTCAAGGTCGGCACTCCCACGCTCGATGGGGCCAAGGTCGTGGCCGAGGCGCTCGTGGAGGAGAAAGGCAAGAAGGTCCTGATCGGCAAGATCAAGCGGCGCAAGGGCTACCGCCGCAAGATCGGCCATCGTCAGATTCGGACAAGCGTCAAGATAAAGTCGATTCAGGTTTAGTTTCGGAGATTCTATATGGCACATAAGAAGGGCGTAGGCAGTTCACGAAACGGTCGGGAGAGCCACTCCAAACGGCTTGGCGTTAAGAAGCACGCGGGCGAAAGAGTGCTTTCCGGCAACATCATCGTCAGGCAGCGCGGGACGCACATCCTACCCGGCAGAAACGTGAAGAGGGCTGGAGACGACTCCATCTTCGCGATATCAGATGGCTTCGTGAAGTTTGAGACACGCAAGGGCGACCGCAAGGTCGTCTCTGTCGTGAGTGAGGTCTGAAAACGAGCGATCCGAATCCTTTGGCCTCAGGCGCCCGCAATTCGGGCCGTATCCCTCCCCGTCCCACAATGAGTAGCTGAAGGGGTCTATGTTTGTAGATTCCGCCACAATTCGGGTGAAGGCTGGCGACGGAGGCGCGGGATGCGTTTCTTTTCGGCGCGAGAAGCACGTGCCGCGCGGGGGCCCAGACGGCGGCTACGGGGGCAAGGGCGGCGACGTAACCCTGGTCGCAAGGGAGGGCCTCAAGACCCTCTTCGACTGCCAAGAGCGGCACTACTACAAGGCAAAACGAGGCAGCCACGGCAGCGGCAACAACCGCCGCGGCAAGAGCGGCCCAGACCTCGTCGTGCCGGTGCCGCCGGGAACGATCGTATCCGACGCACAGACCGGCGAGCAACTTGCGGACTTGTCGGGCCCCGGCGCCGAATTTGCTGCCGCAAGAGGCGGAAGAGGCGGCAGGGGCAACACGGCTTTCAAATCATCGACCAACAAGGCGCCTCGTAAAGCGGAGCCGGGTGAGCCCGGGGAGTCAAGGATGTTGAGGCTGACGCTCAAGATTCTGGCGGACGTGGCTCTCGTGGGCCTGCCGAACGCTGGCAAATCCAGCCTCATAGCCGCAATTTCGGCGGCGCGGCCGAAGATCGCGGACTATCCTTTCACGACGACGGAGCCGAATCTGGCCGCTATCAACACCGACAACATCTTCTCGTTCACGGTGGCAGATATCCCGGGGCTCGTTGAGGGGGCGCACTCTGGCCGCGGGCTGGGGATAAGGTTCCTCCAGCACATTCAGCGGGCGAAGGTCATCGTGCTCGTGCTGGACGCCTCCGGAAGCGCCCCGATCCGAGCCATCGAGGCCAGCGAGATACTCATCGCCGAGATGACGCACTTCGATGCCTCGCTGCCAGGTAGGATTGGCTTCGCTGCGGCCAATAAGATCGATCTTGAGTGCTCAAAAGCCATGCTCAGCGAGTTGAGGAACTTCTGCCAGAGACGATGCATCAAGCTGTTTGAGGTCTCGGCCTTGACCGGCGAGGGCCTGGGCCGCTTTGTCGATGCCCTTTCGTCCAGAGTGTCTTTGAGGGAAGCAGTTGTCGGCGTCTGACCTTCACCGGTTGCGGAACGCAGGTATCCTGGGCGGCACATTCGACCCAGTGCATCACGGCCACCTGATAGCGGCGCAATGGGTGCGAGAGCGTCTTGCTCTGGACAAGGTTCTACTTGTTCCGTGTTCTTGCCCGCCTCATAAGCAGAATGGGACTATCGCATCACCCGAGGAGCGACTTGAGATGGTCAGGCTTGCGACGCGAGCGGACCCTGGACTTGAGGTCTGTGACGTGGAGGTCTCGCGCGGTGGAACGTCTTACACAATCGACACGGTAAGGCATCTCAAGAGCCAATATCCAAGAACCGAGTTCGTTCTGATCGTGGGCAGCGACGCCTTCGCCGAGATAGTAACCTGGAGGGAGTATGAGCAGCTCCTGGACGAGGTGGCCATGGTGGTCATGGTTCGAGGAGGGGGCTTCAACCTCCAGAAGGCAATATCAAACCTGCCAGAGGGTCTATCCAGCGAGCTCGCGAACGCCCCGCTGATTGACCAAGTTGACGCTACGTCAATGAGGCATGGCGGCGGCAAACGACAGGTGAGATTGACGGTCGCAAAAGTGCCTCAAATAGAGATATCTAGTTCGGAGGTCCGGAGAAAAGTGAATCAGCACAGGTCAATTCAATACTTGGTGCCGGAATCCGTGCTGCAATACGTTAAGGAAAGAGGTTTGTATGAGAGGTTTCCGTAAAACGGAAACGGGAGAAAAGGAAAAAAGGGGGAAAGGCGAAAAAGAAGTGAGGAATGATGGTGTGCTAGACGTGCCTGAGGAGGGAAACACTGGCGGCGATGTACAATCAAGTCGGGATTCAGTGAGCGAACCCGCGGAGGATGAGCAAACGCGAAGGCTGCTCGGGATAATCAGGGAGTGCATCGAAGAGCGGAAGGGGCGCGATGTCGTTGTGCTGGACCTGACCGAGTTAACGCCGATCACTGACTATTTCGTGATATGTTCCGGCACTTCGTCGATGCACACGCGAGCCATTTCAGAGCACATCGAGATCTCCTGCAAGAAGGCTGGCTTCGGGCATCTGGGCATTGAAGGCGAACAGAACGCCAAATGGATATTGATCGATTACTACGATATTGTGGTTCACATATTCATCGACGAGACCAGATGGTTCTATAACCTTGAACGCTTGTGGGGCGACGCGAGGCGAGTTGACCAAGAGAGCGAGTAAATGAAAGGCGACATTCACACCCGGGGGTTGATGGTGTTGGTCGTCGCGTTCTGGTTAGCCTTTTCGCTGGGCTGCGGTTCGCAAGAGCATGATACGTCGTCAAATTCGAATAGCTCTGAACAGCCTGCGACGAAGGCCCCGGTCAAAGTCGCGGTGGTCGGACGAGGCCCGGTTCAAAGTTGGATTTCTCTGACGGGGACGCTTCTTCCGATCCGCGAATCACGAGTTGGTGCGAAGGTCGCCGGCAGAGTGGCGGATATCTTCGTTGACGAGGGCGACCCGGTGAACCAGGGCGACGCTCTGTTCATACTCGAGCAGAGGGATTTCCTGCTAGCGAAAAACCAGGCCGAACACGGCCTCGACGCAGCAGCAGCGAATCTAGGCGCCGCCGAGATCAGTCTGGCGAACACGAGTCGGGAATCCATGAGGCTGAAGAGCCTTCGCACAAGCAACGCCGTGTCCCAGCAAGAACTCGACGCCGCATTGGACGCGTATAAGTCGGCCGGGGCGTCGGTTAAGGTGGCCCAAGCTTCCGTTGAATTGGCCCGCGACGCCCTTGAAATGGCCGAATACAACCTCTCGGAGAGCACGCTGCGAAGCCCTATTTCCGGCCATATTGCGAGGCGGAACATCAATGTTGGCGAGGTCATCTCCCTTGTCTCGCCGGCCCCGTGTTTCTATGTGGTTGACGATACGGTGTGTAAGGTCGAGGCGCACCTGCCGGACGTGAAGCAGTCGAGCGTGAGCATGTCCCAGGAGGTTAAGATGACGGTTGACGGGGTGCCAAACAGGGCATTCTCGGGCGAGATAACCCACATCAGTGAGACGATCGATCCCTTGAGCCGCACGCTGACGATTCGTGCAAGGACCGCGAATCCCGAAGGGGTCCTTAGGCCCGGGGCGCTGGCTCGGCTCAAGATTCTCTGCCAGGAGCGAAAGAAGGTTGTGACAGCGCCGATTCGGTGCGTAGTGAAGCGAAATGGGGACCCGACGGTCTTCGTCGTTAGTTCAGGCCTCGCAGTTGCGAGGCGGGTCACACTTGGCCTTAGCGGGGAGGAGGAGGTCGAGATAATCGACGGCTTGGTTCCTGGCGACCTCGTGGTCATCGACGGGACAGAGAGCCTCGAGGATGGGATGGCCGTCGAGGTCATTAACCCGAACCAAATCAAATAGCGCGATGAACCTGCCGGCGCTGTCTGTTAATCGCAAGATCGCTGTCTCGATGGTGATCTGCGTCATGCTCCTTTTCGGGACAATCTCCTTTTTTGAGCTCGGACTCGACCTTCTGCCTGAGCTCGAATACCCATTCGTCTCGGTAATCACGACTTATGAGGGCGTCGGCACGTCCGAGATGGAACTGCACATAACAAGGCCTATCGAGGAGGCGGTCTCGATGGTCAAGAACGTGAAGACGGTCTATTCCATCTCACAAGAGGGCGCCTCAACGCTGATCGTCAAGTTCGATTGGGGCACGGACCTGGGCATTGCGGTGCAAGACATTCGCAACAAGCTCTCCTACCTTTCGGACGTTCTGCCGCGGGACGCGGACGATCCCAAGGTCCTGAAGTACAACACCGAGGACATGCCGGTCATCTTCTATGCGGTTACCGGCCTTGAGAACACCAGGGTCCTCAGGGATTACATCCGGGACAACATCGAGACATCTCTGAACCGGCTTGACGGCGTGGCGGCGGTTTACCCGATGGGTGGGCTGGAACGAGAGATCAACGTCTTCTTGGACCGCGACAAGCTTCATGGTTTGGGCCTCTCCTTCGAGCACGTCAGGCGGGTCATCGCGGCCGAGAACCTGAACCTCTCCGGCGGTCACATCAAGGAGCATGGAGTCGAATACATCGTCAGGACGCTTGGCGAGTTCGAGAGCGTTGAGGAAATCGCTCAGACCACGATCGCTGTGTCCAACGGCAAGCCTGTCTATTTGAGGGACGTTGCGAAGGTCACCGACACGTTCAAGGAAATCCGCTCTGTCTCCCGCGTGAACGACGAAGATTGCGTCCTGCTCGGAATACTGAAGGAGGCGGGCGCAAACACCGTATCTGTCGTCGATGACGTCAAATCGACACTTTCAGAACTCACCAAGAGAACCCCGCAGAACATCTCATTTGAGCCGATGATGGACCAGGCCGACTTCATCAAATCCGCGATCGTCGCAACCGCGATGAACGTCCTTGAGGGCGGCATTTTGGCCATTCTAATACTACTTGTGTTCCTGCGGTCGGTTAGGCCGACGGTGATCATAAGCCTCGCCATCCCACTCTCGATTGTTGCGACGTTTATCGGCATGAACGCCGCGGATTACACATTCAACATAATGACGCTCAGCGGCCTGGCGCTGGGCATCGGGATGCTCGTTGACAATGCCATTGTCGTGATTGAGAACACATTCAGGCACCTTCAGGAAGGCAAAAGCCCCAGGGAAGCCGCCAAGATCGGCGCCTCAGAAGTAAGCAGCGCTATAACAGCATCGACCCTTACAACCGTTGCGGTCTTTGTCCCAATTGCGCTGGCGAAGGGGATCGCGGGCAAGCTCGCAAAGCCTCTGGGGCTTACCGTCTCCATCGCTTTATTCGCATCGCTATTCGTCGCGGTAACAATCGTGCCCATGCTCTCCTCGCTGATCTTGAGAAAGAAACACATCAAAGGGGAGAAGGGCGACTCGAGCCGCGTCTCGTTCAAACGTTTCGCAGGCAGATACAAGATCGCCTTGGCCTGGGCGCTTAGGCACAGAGCGCTGGTTCTCTCATGCGCCGGGGCCGCGTTCGTGCTTTCAATCTTGGCGATTGGGCTCGTAGGCGCCGAGTTCATGCCCAAGCAGGACAACCCGATGGCCTTATTCCTGTTCAAGATGGCGCCCGGAACACCTCTCGAAAGGACCGACGCAGCGGTTAAGAAAATCGAGAACGTCATGGGGAAGCAGCCGGAGGTCGTTACCATCGGGAGCTTCATAGGACTGTCAGAAACAACAAAGTATGACGTTGCGGCCGGCTGGGGAGCAGCCGAGGTCAACGAGGCGGAGATCATGCTTACGCTTCTGCCCAAGGGGGAGCGGACACGAATCACGGACGAAGTCGTAGAGACGATAAGGGACGAGGCGCCAAGGATACCCGACGCGGATTTCGAGTATGTTGACATGGCGGACCTTATGACTGGCTCACGAGGCGGCGAGAAGCCGATAGAGATTAAGGTCTTCGGGAAAGACATTGACCGACTGCGGGAGATAGTCGCCTATATCGAGACAGAATGCAGTGAGGTTGAGGGTCTGCGAGACATCAAGAGCACCTTCAAGGAGGGCAAGCCAGAGATTAGGGTCAAGATCGACAGACAGAAGGCCAGCCAGCTGGGTCTCTCGGTATATCAAATAGCTCAAACTGTCAAGGACGCGATGCTCGGTGTGATCGCATCCAAATACAGGATCGGTGGGGACGAGTTCGACATCCGATTGAGACTTAGGGAGCCTGATCGCGCCTCGGAGGAGGACGTGTTGCGTATCCCGCTTTCGTCGTCGCTTGGCTTCTCCGTTCCGCTTCATCAAACGGCCAAGATCGAGCGAGTGACCGGCCCGATCAAGATCGAACGAGAGAACAAGGAACGCAAGATCACGCTCCAGGCCACCACCTTTGGGCGGGACATCGGCAGCGTCGTAGCCGACATCAAGAAGCGCCTTGCCAACCTACGGCTGCCGAGCGGCTACTGGCTGGAGTTCGGAGGCGCGTATCAGGAGATGGTCGATTCGTTCGAGATACTATTCGCGGCACTCATAATAGCCGTATTGCTGGTCTTCATGGTGATGGCGGCGCAATTCGAGTCGCTAGTGCAGCCGTTTATTGTGATGTTTGCCATCCCGCTTGGGATAATCGGCGTGGTTGTCGGACTCCTTGTGACGAATACGACGCTTTCCGTTCCGACAATTATGGGGACGATCATTCTGCTGGGCATCGTTGTGAATGACGCGATTGTGATGATCGACTACATCAACCAGCTCCGGCGGAAGGGGATCAACGCAAGGGACGCCATCATAAGCGGCGCGGCGGTGCGGCTGCGGCCGATCCTGATCACGACGATGACGACTGTGCTCGGGATACTGCCTCTTTCCATCTCGACCACGGAGGGCGCGGAGCTTCGCGCACCGATGGGCATCGCGATAGGCTTCGGCCTGACGTTCGCCACGCTGCTCACGCTCTTCGTCATTCCGGCGATTTACAGCGTGATCGGCAGGATCTCCTTCAAGCAGAAGCATCATTTAAGGGCAAATACGACCTGATGGCCACAGCGTGCAAGATGCGTCTTGTAGGGGCGGTGTCTCAGACCCGCCCGCCTACATCAATCCCTGCGGATACGAGG
>CAYZPW010000119.1:0-9112 GCA_964480475.1 uncultured bacterium
GAGGGCTTCTGGGAGACGCACGGCCCGTATGGCGGTTATATCATGAGGGTTGAGTATGACTGCGGCACGCCCGGGTTGTGTTACGCCGGGGGTGAAAACGGGTTCTTCAGGTCAGAGGATGGCGGCCTGACCTGGCAGCGAAGCATTCCCGATCTGACCCCAATGAGCCTGGGTGTCTTTTGCGGCAGATTCTGCGCCAGCCAGGCCGTTCCAGGGCTCGTCTTTGCCAGGATTGGCTACTTCGAGGAGCGAGGCTCGTTCTTTCGGTCGGACGATGGGGGAAAGAAATGGAGCCGCTTCCCGGTCCCCTGGGAATCCCACGGCTATGAGAACTGCATCGCCTGTGACCCAGGTGATCCCGATCACGTTTGCGTAGCGATTTACACAGATTCGTATCATGGTGAGCTCTACGAGTCGCGCGATAGAGGCGTCTCCTGGAATATGATCTACGAGGGCCCGGAGCCGGAAGTCGTCTGCATCGATCCGAACGACTCCCAGACGATCTGGATCGGCTGCAACTACGCTTTCCCGAAAAGGACTACCGACGGCGGTGAGACCTGGGACGACCTGGGCGGAGGCCTGACCCAATATGATTGCGTGTATCCAGAGGGCATATACGTATCGCCAGCAGACTCGTCGGATGTGTTCTTCTGCTCAGGCATGAGCTATCTGTATCGATGGGACGAGGAGTGGCATATCTGGAATGCGGTAGGCATAAGCGCAAACGACTTATGTTTCTGCGCCGACAATCCGCTTAGGATGTATGCGTGCGGCTACGTGGGCTTCTATTCGTCCGACGATGGGGGCTCGTCATGGACCCCGCGGGACGTTGGACTGGGAGGCCTTTTCATCGACGTATGCCCCTCCAATCCCGACGAGGTCCTGGTCGCGGACCTGACAGGTGTCTGGCGATCTGATGACGCCTGTTCGACGATGGGCAAGTCGTGCCAGGGATTGATGGCGCTCGAGATCGAGTATCTAGTTACGCCTGGCGATCCAAACACCGACCTGGTCTGCGGAGCTGATTACTGTCTGGCTAGAACAACTGACGCAGGACTGACCTGGTCTGCGGATGAATGGTTCTTAAACAATCTGGAGCTCGATCTCGCGCAAGACCCGAGCGTCCCCAGCACGCTTTATGTAAGCGATTCCTACGACGAGCTCATATTCATCTCGCAAAACGCCGGCGAAGACTGGGAGCGATTCTGCAGCTTCCCTTACCCCGTCAGCTGGATTAATCACATTGCCGTGGATCCTATGGACTCCGACACCGTATATTTGGCTGATGGTGATACGACCACTATTCACCGCACGAGAGATGCGGGCGTAAGCTGGGAAGCGCTTCCGGTTTGCAGCCCCTCCAGTGAGTATGATTCTGCAGATTTCATAGCAATCGACCCGAGCGCACCGAGGCGGATCTTTGTGTGCACCTGGTTCGACGGCCTGTATCGCACAACAGATGGAGGCGAGAACTTCGAGAAGGTCACCGGTGTTCGGACTGAGCCTACCTTTGTTTATTTCGACCCCGGCAACCCGTCGATCGTTTTTGCGGGCGATGACTATGGCTACGGTCTCTATAGATCAAGCGACTCGGGTGACAGCTGGGAGAAGCTCACAACGCCGATCGAGGCAGTCCATGCTATGGCAGTTAATCCGTTGGACTCAGATGACTTCTACATCTCGGGCTTCAAGGGGGTCCATCGCACGACAGACGGGGGTGAAACCTGGACCTCGCTTTCGACAGAGGGCCTTCAATGCCCCTCGACGACGGCGATTGTCGTTGATTTCGGCGAGGCGGGCAACACGATCCACGCGGCGGGCGCAGCGGTCTTCTCCTATTTCGAGCCGCACACACCGATCGTCACCCTTTGCACCTCGGACTCGAAGTATAGCGTCGGCGAGACGCTGCGCCTCACGCTCGACCTCTCTAACCCAGGCGGCGGGACGTTCGCCGACCTAGCGGTTGCGATAATGCTGCCGGACGGGACGCTCATCTACTTGCCCAGTCTCTGGATAGCATATTCCCCGTTCTACTCGGGCTGGATACCGGGTCAGTTGTCGCTGAGCGATTACACGCTGCTCGAGGCGCCGGTGGACGCGGGCCTGCCGTCGGGGATGTTCTGCGCCTATGCGGCCCTTCTCGAGCAGGGCACGATGACCTATCTCTCGAACCTCGCGACGTGCCAGTTTAGGATAACGACGAGCAGATGAGCGTGATGCGCAGTTTGTGATACAGAGATATCGATCACCACGAATTGGAGGCTGATATATGGCTGCAAAAGCGAGGGTACGTAAATCATGGCGGGAGAAGCTGGCGGATGACAAGGGTCTGCCGGTTGTTAAGAAGATCGAGGGCACAATGAGCAGGAGATGGGGCGAGGGCACGGTCGTCATTCCTGCGCCTCGTGAGGTCGATGAGATCATGAAGAAAGTGCCCTCCGGCAAGCTCATCACGATTAAGGAGATACGTGAGATTCTGGCCAAGAAGCACGGAGCGACGATCGGCTGCCCGATTACTACGGGGATTTTTGCGGGAATTGCCGCAAGAGCCGCTGGCGAGGCGGCCGCGGAGGGCAAGAAGGATATAACGCCCTACTGGCGGACATTGAAGACCGGCGGCGTCTTAAACGAGAAGTATCCGGGCGGCGCCGAGGCGCAAAAGAGGCTTCTGGAGAAGGAGGGCCACAAGGTGGTCGCCAAGGGCAAGAAGTTCGCGGTCGCAGACTTGGAGAAGCGCCTCGCGCCCGCATAAGAGTGAACCCACGGCTGATGCTCGGGGATGAGGCTATGCCTCACCGTGTTCCATCGCGGTGACATGTCCGTATCTCATCTCATTAGCACCCGGTTTTCCAGAGGCTGTCCAATAATTCGGATTCTGGAGACGTAGGGGCGCGGTCTCAGACCCGCCCGCTCTAATTGATTGGCGCATCGATGGTGCCGGATTTAACGCATTGACAGACACGGGCGGTTCAGAGACCAGGCCCCTACGGCCGATCGGCCCGCCGCGCTCAGTCGCTACAGCAGCGGGCGCCTGCTCCGAATCTGCCCCGTTCGGGGTCGTAAGCAGCGCGGAAGGAGCATCGGCTGGCGAGGCCCCCGTGGAACCAGGCGCCGCCTCTCATGACCTTGCTGCTGCCGGCGAACGGGCCGGTTGGGTTCTCGTATGGCGACGAGGAGTAATACTCGGCGTCGTAGAAATCGCTGACCCACTCCCATGCGTTGCCGCTCATGTCGAACAAGCCATAGACGTTCACGCATCGGCTTCTGCGGCCCGATTCGCCTGGCTCACCGTCGTTGTAGCCCGCCTCGGTCCAGCATCTGACGCTGTCATACCAATCGCCGTATGGGTAGATTGAGCCCAAAGGCCCCTGGCACGCCTTCTCCCACTGCGCCTCGGAACAGAGCCGCTTGCCCTGCTGAGTGCAAAGTGAGTCCGCCTCAATCCAGCTCAGGCCCGCGTCGGGGACTGAACCAGCCGTGTTGGGATACTCATAGACGTCGATGCAAAACGAGTCGAGATAGACGTCGTGCAGAGGGTATTCATCCATATAGCCCACGCCTGATTCGTCGCCCATCGTGAAGTTTCCGGCAGGGATGCGAACCATGCCAGGCAGACAGCCCTGCGACTCCGATGAGACGTCGAAGTAGGCGAAGCTGATGTCCTGAATGACGTCGGTTGAGCCGGCGTCCGTGAACGCCGTCGCAAACGCAAACGTGCCATCAGAGAGGACGGGTGGGTCGCTGCCTGGAATCGGGAAAGTGAAATAGACGAACGGTGCCATCGAGAAGTTGGGCGGAAGCAGAACCCCGCTCAGGCCCGGCTGCATCACGTTGCCCCAGTCAGGATAGAAGTAGGGCATGCCATCCGGCGCAAGCAGCGCGAGATAGAAGTCCACGGAATACTCTTCCGCGCCATTGGTCACGGACAGAATGAGATCGCCGCTGTCCCCGAAGAAATAGACGCCGCTATCGGTTGTAACCTCGACGCGCGGAGTCTGCGCTAGAACAGCTGTATGCAACGCGATTAGAGTAAGGACTGTGCAACATCCAATACGTATCTTATTCATTGTCATTGGCTCCTGAGTGTTGTGTCTGGGGTTAGTATCCGATCGCTTGTAGCTTTTGGTTCTCGGGCCGCTTGAGCCCTTTTGCCCTCTCCAGCGGCGGGACAACTCTGCTTCCAGGCCTGTATTGGCCTGGTGAGTTGTCGAAGACCTCGATGACGTAATATACAGCCGCAATGCTGGTGTATGAGCCGCCGTGGAAGTAGTTGTGGACAGTGTTGATGTATTCGACCATGTTACTCTCGTCTTGGGTCAGAGTGGGGTCGTTGGCGTGCATAAGCCTCGTAATTGTCCTGAGCTCATAGGATGTGGAATCCAAGAACGCCACCGTCGAGATGGGATTCCGCATCTGGTTTTTGAAGCTGTGCGTCTCGAACGACGGAGTTGTGTAAAGCTCCAACGAGCCCTGCTTCGTTCTGTCCCAGATCGTCTCGTCGGAGTAGTTGCCGATGAGTATCTGGAGCTTGGCATTCATCGAGTGATCCTGAGTCATCTTCAGGTTGTCGATGATCTCCTCTATGCGGTCTGGTTTGGGAACCATGCCCATGCCCTTGTATGCGTTATTGATCAGAAAGTCGCTGTCGCCTCGGCCGAACCGCGAGACCGTCGCGACCGCCGCATTATGAGGGCCGTCGTAGCTCATGACCATTTGGCCGGCCAGCATTTCCTCCAGCATCTCGATCCTGGAGCTGAGGTTCCAATCCACAAACTCCTGCGGCAGCTCTCGCGAGGGATAGACGTGCCACGAACCGTTGATTCTGGCCCATATACGCTCGGGCAAATCGCCGGTCTCTACCGTGTCTTGAATGAAATACCTGCTTCCAATCCAATAATTAGGCTCATCATCCTGCGCCGCGGCTCGCCTCACCAGACGAGGCGCAAATAGGGAACATAGCGCAGAGATGCTGCCCAGCTTCAGAAATGTTCTTCTGTTCACGAAGCTTCCCTCCACAACTGCGGTTGCCAAAATGCTTTCTTCGCCAAAATGCGCCTTTGATGTAAGGTAGTCAGATTGGTCGTTGATTGCAAATGGTTTCCACGACGACACGGGCAACCTGCAGACTTCCCGGTCGCTTTTTTCACCACAGAGACACAGAGACACAGAGAAAAAAACAAAACAAATATGGGGATAGTTGAACCTTACGCCAATTCCTGCAACTCTAACAAGAGTATAGCTTCTTGCTTTCTCGGTGTCTCTGTGTCTCTGTGGTGAGAACCTGAGTGTCTCAACATATCTACATATAGGCGTCGTACCAGAGCGCGAAATTGAGGATGCCCCAGAGCGGCCGGGCGTTGTCGCGGCGATTGGCCTTGTGGTCTGCGATCAACTTATCCACAAAGCCCCACTCGAAGAGGTCAGCTTCCCTGAGTTTCGGGCTTTTGAAGGCGTCCATCATGAAGTCGTAGAACTCGCTTTTAAGCCACTTGCCGAACGGCATGTCGAAGCCTACCTTTTTTTTCCGGACGATTGGGGCGGGAAGTATCCCCCGCATCGCCTTTCGCAGAAGGAGCTTTTTTTGCAGGCCTCTCATCTTGACGCGTACGGGCACGGAGCCCATGAACGCGACGAGGTCTGGGTCGGTCATTGGGACACGCGCCTCAATACTATGAGCCATGCTCATCCTGTCGTTCTTGACAAAGAGGTCGTCCGGCAAGAAGACCTTGCTGTCGATGTACAAGAGCCGGTTGAGCGGGTCCTTTGCGGGGCACGAGTCGAATAGCCGAGTGAAAATCCGTTCGGAGGCCTCAGGTATAGCCCTTTCCCTCAACGCGGGGGAGTAGAGGCTCATCTTCTCGACCTCCGATAGAACAATGCGCCAAAAAAGATGCGCCTGCGGGATCGGCAGCGAGACGCCGCTTATGAATCTCTTTGCCCTAAACTCGAAGCTGATCTTCTTTTCGGATACCGGCAGAAGGCCGATCAAGGGTCGCAGGACGTGGTCCCTGACGGCCCTGGGAACCTTGCGAAACGACGATGCGAGGCGATAGGCGGCGTGTGTGTCGTATCCGGCGAAGATCTCGTCGCCTCCCTCGCCCGAGAGAACTACGGTAACCTTCTCACTGGCTATCTTGCAGACGTAGTAGGTGGGAATCGCGGCGCCATCCGCGTAAGGCTCGTCTATGAATTGGATGTGAGAGGCGAGCACATCAAGCACGTCCTTTGCGCCAACCACCATCTCGTAGTGCTCGGTGTCTAACTCCTTGGCAACCATTTTGGCGTAGGGAAGCTCGTTGAATGAGGGGTCCTCGAACCCGATTGAGAACGTCCTGATCCGTTCGGAGGTCTGCGTCGCCATGTAGGCCGCGATCGCGCTTGAATCCATTCCACCAGAGAGCAGAACACCGACCGGCACCTCGCTCATGAGTCGCCTGCGAACCGATTCGGCGAGTAGTTCCCGGACCCGCTCTTCGTAGTATTCTTTCGGCTCCAATCTCTCGTTGGGCTGAAATGACATATCCCAGTAGCGTTTCGTCAAGATGTTCTCATCCTCAAACACAACTGTGCTGCCCGGTGGGACCTTGTGAATCCCCTTGAAAATAGTCTGCTGGCCGGGCACGTAGTCGAAGCTGAAGTAATCGTGCATCGCCTGCAAGTCGATCTCACGGGGGACGCCTCGGTCGCAGATAATCGATTTCATCTCAGATGCGAAAATGGTGCGGTCCGCCAGGCGGGTGTAGAAGAGCGGCTTGATGCCGAGCCGATCGCGGGTCAAGACAAGTCGGCGCCGTTTCTCGTCCCAGATGCCAAAGGCGAACATACCGTTGAGGAGATTCGCGAGGTCTGGTCCCATTTCCTCGTAAAGATGCAGGATGACCTCGATGTCCGTGTCGGTCGAGAAAACGTGACCTCGGCTCATCAGGTCATTCTTGAGAACCTCGTAGTTGTAGATCTCTCCGTTGGCGACAAGAACGCAGCTTCCGTCCTCGCTCGCTATCGGCTGGCTCCCGTTTGCGAGCCCAATTATGCTGAGCCTCCTGGCGCCAAGCCCAACACTACCCGCCGAATTGAGCCAGACCCCGCGCTCATCCGGACCCCTGTGGCGCATCAGATCGGTCATCCGGTCCAGAAGAGCCGGGTCAACCTTGCATCCGGACCCCGTGATTATGCCGCAGATACCGCACATGGAGAGAGATTCACTTCCTTCGCTGTTCGAGGAACAAGACCAGTTCTGCCAGAAAGCCCAGGCCCCAGAGCTGGACCGCGGACAGAATCAGCAATACGGAGGTTGATGAGAGTCTGTCGTAGATCAGGTAGTCGGTGGACAGCTTCACCGCGCCCACCAGGAATACGACGAGTCCGACAGGGAAGAAGAACTTGAGCGGGTTGAAGAACATTATGGTTCTTATGATCAGAAGAAGGAATGAGAAGGCATCGCTGGGCACGATCTTAGACCTCCCAGAGCGCTTGTGGTAGTCGATTGGCACATACTTTATCGACTTCCCGTCGCCGATCATCAGGAGGGTCATTGTGGAGGTGAACGAAAACCTATCCGGCAGCACACGAAGGTAACCCTCCGCAGTCTGCCTCCTGAAGGCTCGAAGGCCGGAGTTGAGGTCCGGGATATTCACACCAGAGAGGAAGCCGGCCAGCCGCTGAAGAAACCATTTAGCCGGTCTTCTGATAAGGGGGACCTTTGCGCCTTTGCGGGTCCGAGCGCCGACAACCATGTCAGCCGAGTCGAGCCCGTCAAGCATCTCACAAATCGCCTCCGCCGGATATGTCCCGTCTCCGTCAATTATCACAATCGAATCGCCGCGTGCGTTTGTGATACCTGTCTTCAGAGCGGCGCCGTAGCCTCGTCCCGTCGCGTGCGAGACAACTCTGGCGCCAGCCTGCCGCGCTATCTCTTGGCTGTCGTCGGTGGAGCCATCATCGACGGCCACGATCTCGTATGCTCCGTCGAAACCCTGAAGAGCGGTTTTGACTGATCCAATGACCGAGCCGACCGAATCGGCCTCGTCCTTCACTGGGATCACAACCGATATTACAGGGGTTTTCTCTTCTGCCATCAGGCTATTCCAGTCCGCCCGCGTTGGGCGGGCTTTCCAACCTGCCGCCGTTGTGAGGCCCCTGTCTGCCTGGCGGGCTCAATCCGAGATCGTTCATTCGAGCGCCTGCCAGTTCCTCTTCATTCCCTCGTGCACCCTTTCAAGATGCCTGAACGCCTGGCGTTCGATGCCCTCGAGCGACCTGACGTCGTCGGCGATTCTCAGTCTGGAACCCTCTTCGGACATCGCCTCATCTGTCATGTCGATTGACATCAAAATCTCGAAGGACCTCGCAAAATGCTCCCTCGCGAAGCCCACCTCTGGGCCAAGCTCTGGGCCGAGCTCAGATTGGACCCATCTGAGAAACCGCTCCAGCGATAGCCGCGAGTCGATGAACGTCTTCTTCAGCCGTTGATGTCCCTCTGCGGCGCCCCTATTAGGCTCCTCACAGAGCAGATCGGCCCACGCGCTCAACGCGGAAGGACCGGTCAGGGTTTCTTGCCCCTGACCACTCGTGAGCCCGCGTCCTATCTTGAGGCCAACCTCGAGCGACCTTCTGATCAGGTCAACTCGCGGAGCGATGCCCTTCTTCTCACCGATCAGGATTATCTTCGATGGCCACAGTGTGTTGTATTCGTAGGGCTGAATATGGTCGATCAGCCCGCTTGTGGACACCGGATTGTGGATACTGCGGCAAAGCAGTCGGCCATCAGAAAAGCCGGTGATGATGTCCCACTGGGCCCCCTCAAAGCAGCTGTAGGCAAGGCACGGACGACGCGCCTCGAGAGAGGCGAGGACCTCCTTGCCGAATTGAGTATGGAAATGCTCTTCGGGATCGCTATCGAACGCAGTCTTGTCCATATCGACCAGCCGCAGCTCCAGGCCAAGGGCGTCCGAAATGATGTGAAGCCAACGCTCGCGCATCGCCTCGCACCACTCAGCAACCACTGGTTGATCAGGGTTCACGCAAAACAGAAAAGCGGCTCCGGACACGCCCATCAGATAGTCGTAGTCAACGGTCTGGCCGAGATACTTCATCGCTGTCTGAAGCGCCAAAA
>CAYZPW010000120.1:0-9110 GCA_964480475.1 uncultured bacterium
GGCCTGTAGGGGCGGTGTCTCAGACCCGCCCGGCTACATGAATCCCTGCGGATACGAGGCATCTTATGCGAGCATCAATTAGAACGGGCGGGTCTGAGACCACGCCCCTACAATCCGCAACCCGACTTATTGGACAGCCTCTTCAGTCGGGTGACCTGACGATGCCTCGGCGCGCCCTCCCCTCCCCAGAATCCTTACCTGAAGGGGATATAGAGGAGGGTGTGTGGCCGCCCCAGATCCCCCATCTGAAGATGGGGGCTAGGACAATGATAGCCCTCTTGCCTCGCCTGAAGCCGGGCGATGAGGCGCCGCGACACTGAGCGCTATCGGATGTTGATGCTGGAGAACCTGAATAGGTCGAACTGCGAGGACTTGGCCGCCCTATGCACAATGGGGTATTTTCCTGTAAAGCAAGCGGCGCAATAGCCTCTCGCGTCCTCTCCGAGCACGGAGAACATTCCCTTTGTTGAAAGGTAAGTGAGCGTGTCCGCGCGGATGAATTCTCTGATCTCCTCGATCGAACTGCTGCCGGCGATCAACTCCTCCTCGCTCGGGGTGTCGATCCCGTATATGCACGGATGCCTGTAGGGAGGTGATGTAACTCCATAGTGAATCGTCTTGGCCCCAGCGCTTCGGAGCATATCGATTATTTTCTTGCACGTGGTTCCCCTAACGATCGAATCGTCGATAACAATCACATCTTTGCCGCAGACAACGTCGCGTATCGGGTTGAGCTTAAGCTTGACGCCAAAATACCTGATCGACTGCTTAGGCTCGATAAAGGTTCTGCCGACGTAGTGACTCCTGGCAAAGCCCTTCTCACGAAATATGCCCGACTCCTGGGAGTAGCCAATCGAGGCGCAGACGCCCGAGTCAGGCACAGGGATTACGATGTCCCCCTGAACGCCACACTCCCTCGCAAGCACCGCGCCGAAGCCCTTGCGTACGATGTGGACAGGCTTTGAGAACACGAGGCTGTCCGGTCGAGCGAAGTAGATCAGCTCGAATATGCACCTCGCCTTTCGCTTGGTTGGGAACGGAAAGTAGCTCTTGAGCTCACCACCTCTGATGACAATGACCTCGCCCGGCTCCACTTCACGCAGGTATTCCGCCCCAATCAGGTCGAACGCGCATGTCTCAGACGCAATGACATGAGCCCCGTCCAGCTTTCCCAAAACCAGCGGCCTGAAGCCCTTGGGGTCTCGCGCGGCAATCAGCGTGTCCTGAGTCATCATCACGAGACTATACGCGCCCTTCAGCTTGGACAGCGCCTCGACAACCGCGTCCTCAATGCTCGTCATTCTCGATCTCGCGATGAGGTGAACGATCGTCTCGCTGTCTGAAGTTGTTTGAAAGATCGAGCCGCGCTTCTCAAGCTCAGTGCGAACATCGAGCGAATTGACCAAGTTGCCGTTGTGCGCCATCGCAATTGAGCCTTTAGCGCAATCCACAAGTATCGGCTGGGCATTCTCGATTTGGGTGGCGCCTGTCGTCGAATACCTCACATGACCGAGCGCCGAATCGCCAATCAATTTGTCCAACTTGGGCTGGTCAAACACGTCCGCCACGAGGCCCATCCCCTTTGCCGCTCGGAGACGGCCATTTGACCTGGAGACAATCCCGCAGCTCTCCTGCCCCCGGTGCTGAAGCGCATAGAGGCCAAGATAAACGAGATTGGCCGCCTCGCGGTGGCCCAAAACAGCGATTAAGCCACAGCTGTGCCTGATTTCGTCAATCATAGGCACAACGTCCGCACACAACAAATACAAGCATCAGCTAGAACCTCCTGTCAGCATATTCTCCAGGCTTTCTGCCCATCTCTGCCTGAGACGGTCGCTTTCGACCCTCAGGAGAACCGTCTGGCTCTGGTTGACCTCAACCGTCTCCTGCCCGACCTCACCCAAAACCAGATGCTCAACTTCGGCCTTATTCAGATAATCCGTGACGCGCCCGACGTTCTCCGCCTTCACGGAGATTATAGCCCTTGAAGGCGTCTCCGCAAACAGCCACGAGATTGGCTCCGCTTCGTTTGGGAGCAAGACCCTGACGCCGGACGATGAGCCATTCCGGGCGCCGAAGCAGCTCTCCAGAAGCGACATTGCTATCCCCCCCTCGGAGCAGTCGTGAGCCGATTGCAGCAATCCGTCCCTCCCGAGTTTGAGAATCGCCTGCGAAATCCGCTTATGAGCGTGAAGATCTACTGGAACCAGTTGTCCCCCAAGCTCGCCCGCTACGACTTTCGCTAGTTCTGAGCCGGCGAGCCGCGGAACCGTCCTTCCGAGCAAGAAAATGACATCTCCGGCCTGTTGAAATCGATGCCTCACGACGGTTCGGAGGTCCTCAAACAGACCAACCATACCGATGACAGGGGTCGGATAGACGTTCTCGCCGAGCGTCTCGTTGTAGAAGCTGACATTCCCGCCCGTGACCGGGACGCTTAGGAGCTCACACGCTTCTTTCACTCCCCTAACTGACTCGGCGAATTGCCACATCACCTCGGGGTCCTCGGGGTTGCCGAAGTTGAGGCAGTTAGTGATGGCGAGCGGCTCGGCGCCCGTGCAGCAGACGTTCAAATAGGCCTCGGCCACGGCCGCAACGCCGCCCTGATAAGGGTCAAGAGCCGTTTTGGCGCCGCTGCCGTCGAGGCAGAGCGCGACGCCCTTACTCGTGCCCTTGATACGCATCACAGCGGCATCCGACCCAGGACGCACAACAGTGTTCGTCCCGATCAGATGGTCATATTGCTCAAACACCCAGCGCTTCTCGCAGAGGTCCGGGCACGCGATGATCGTCTCAATTGCGTCCTTCAGGTCGATGTGTTCGTGATCGAACGCCCCCAACCTAGCGATTCCGGAGGGCTCTGCAACGGGCCTATTACAGACAGGGCAGCCATCTACAAGCAGCGCAAGCGGCATGTCGGCCACATCCTCCGCCCCATCATTGATGCTGAGCCTGCCCTCATCTGTTACGACCCCAACTGAAACGGCCTTGACGCCCCACCTCTTGAAGACGTCCAGGACTTCCCGCTCACGTTTTGCTTCTGTAACGAGCAGCATCCGCTCCTGCGATTCAGACAGCATCATCTCATAAGGCGTGAGGGCGCCTACACGCCTCGGCACCTTGGACAGATCAATTCTGAGCCCGGTTCCGCCGCGGAAGGCCATCTCGGACGTTGAGCACGTCAGCCCGGCCGCGCCCATGTCCTGTATTCCCACGATCAGGCCCTTGTCCATTAGCTCGAGGCAAGCCTCCATGACGAGCTTCTCGGCAAACGGGTCACCGACCTGCACCGTCGGGCGCCTGGCCTCGCTCGTCTCATCGAACGCCGCGGAGGCCATGGTCGCACCGTGGAGGCCGTCCCGGCCCGTCCTTGAGCCCGCGTAGATCACCAAGTTTCCCGGGCCGGCCGCCTTGCCGTAGAACACCTTGTCCTTTTGGGCCAGGCCGGCGCACATGACGTTGACCAGCGGATTCTTAGCGTAGCAATCCGCAAACAGCGTCTGGCCGCCGACTGTCGGGATGCCGATGCAGTTGCCGTAGGACGATATCCCCGAGACAACGCCGCTCATCGTATAGCGGTTTCTAGCATTGTCGAGGTTGCCAAAATGAAGGGAGTCCAGGATTGCGAATGGCCGCGCGCCCATCGTGAAGATGTCGCGAAGAATCCCGCCAACGCCCGTCGCCGCGCCCTGAAAAGGCTCGATGAACGACGGATGGTTGTGCGATTCGATCTTAAAGACGAGCGCGATATTGTCCCCAAGGTCGATAACGCCGGCGTTCTCGCCCGGGCCTTGTATGACCCGCTCACCGGTCGTCGGGAGCGTCCTAAGATATGGCTTGGAGCTCTTGTAGCAGCAGTGCTCCGACCACATGACCGAGAACATGCCGAGCTCCACGCGGTTGGGTGCCCTGCCAAGCCCCTCGACGATGCGCTCGTATTCGTCCTTCGTGAGGTTGTTCTCCTTCAGAATAGCTGAAAGCCGGGTCATATCATGCCCCATAGACGTTCGATGGCGCCGACACAAACTGCGCGATGGAATCGAAGATCAGCCTTCCGTCGGTTGCTCCCAACAGTTCGTCTGAAGCGCGTTCGGGATGAGGCATTAGCCCGAAGACGTTGCGTCTCTGATTGCATATCCCGGCGATGTTGAACATCGCGCCGTTGGGATTGGCGTCAGGCGTGCAATTGCCGTCCGCATCGCAATACCTGAGGACTATCTGCTTGTTCTCAACGAGCGACCTCAAACCGGCATCATCGACGTAGTAGGCGCCCTCGAAATGGCTTATGGGCATCCGCAAGACCTGCTTGGGTCTGCAAGCCGCGGTGAAGGGTGTGTCTGCCTGCTTCACGAGCAGGTCAACGAACCGGCAGATAAACCGCAAGTTTCGGTTTCGGACCATCGCGCCCGGCAAGGCGCCCATCTCGAGCAGAACCTGAAAACCGTTGCATATCCCAACCACAAGCCCACCGTCGTCAATGTATCGCTTCACAGCAGCGACGACGGGCGAAAACGCTGCTATCGCGCCCGTTCGCAGGTAGTCGCCATACGCAAAGCCGCCAGGCAGAATCACGCAACCAAAACCGTCTAGTTCGCTGTGCGGCGAATTATGCCAGACAAACTCCGCCTCGTAGCCCAATCCCTCGACCGCGGACTTCGTGTCGTGGTCGCAATTGGTCCCCGGAAACACAACTACCCCAAACCTGACTGTCAACTGGAATCCCCTTCAGAAGGAAATGGCCTCGGACCTTCTTTGCAGGACTGCGACTGAGGTATCTGTCCTAGCTCTTTTCCAAGAGCTCTACGCTGAAATCCTCGATGACGGGATTTGAAAGCAATCGCTTCGACATCTGCGTAAGAAGCGTCATGAGTTCCTCGTCGTCAAGGCCCTTGTCATTCAGCTTGATGTCGAACGCCTTGCCCTGCCGAACGTCCTGAACGAGTTCATACCCAAGCCCGTGCAGCGCCTCGTTTATCGTCCGCCCTTGTGGGTCAAGAACGTCCTGCTTCAGCCAAACGACAACCCTTGCTCTGCGCATATCGCTCCCCAATCGAAGGTCCATCAACTACAAAAGCACATTATATCCCGCGCCGCATCCGGTCAAGCAATTGCGGATTGCGGATTGCTGAGGCGAATCTGGAAAATCTCAGGGGTTGCCAGTAGGATACAATAGGTCTTTTGAGCCGCACGAAGTGGGAGATGAGATGGGACTTCAGAAAAGCCTTTTTGCCGAGTCCAGGCTAATTCCGAGATACTACCTTGACGACCCGCGGACGGAAGTTTATGTCGGAGACTGCCGCGAGGTGCTCGCTTACTTGCCTGAAAAAAGCGTCGATCTGATTTTCGCGGACCCCCCCTTCAACTGGAACGTTCCATACTCTGACTGGGACGACAACATGAAGCGTGAGGACTACCTCGAGTTCACGTATGAATGGCTGGACGCCTGCATCCGTGTCCTCGCGCCTCGCGGCTCGCTCTGGGTCAATATCCCCGACGACTGGGCCGCAGAGGTGGTGGTCTATCTGAAGGGCGCGAATGCAGGCGCAACCCGAGGCGAGCCGACGCAGTCGCCGAGCGGTCACGAAGAGCGAAGAGGCGAAGTTCGCCGCACAGCGAATGTGCCGTTGGCACTGATCAACTGGTGCGTCTGGCACTTCAGGTTCGGACAGTGCCGCGATTCAAGCTTCATCGTGTCCAAGGCTCATGTGCTCTATTTTGCACGCGACCGCAAGAAGCGAATTTGGAATGCAGACGCTATCTTGGAATCTTCCGACAGAGCGGCGCTCTACAATGACGCAAGAACCCGCAGGACGCGTAGGCCCGGTCTTCGTGTTCCGCTCGACGTCTGGTATGGCCCCTACCTCGGCCGGATACAGGGCAACAATAAGGAGCGACGGCCCGGCCATCGCAACCAGATCCCAGAGGTCTATATGCGGCGAGTGATCTCGGCCTGCTCAAACGAGGGCGACCTCATCCTCGACCCGTTCCTGGGCAGCGGCACAACCTGCACCGTGGCCCGAGCGCTCAACCGCCGCTCTATCGGCATCGAGTTCAGCGAACCAACAGCGAAATCCGCATTCGACCGTATCAAAGAAGGCGCGGTCAGAGTGGGCTCCGGCCGCGATCCCTTCGTTCTTTCACACCACTTTCGCGCATCACGCCGGCGAACACGCCGCAAACCGACCTATTCGTCTGGCACCGATTCGCGACGCGAACCCGTTGAACGTGAGACAAGCCAGGCGTAAAGCGCGCGACACGAGAGCGCACTCGGCGACTGGCTGACCGCCCTCTCAGTCTCGTCGATGACAAGCGCTCGTGTATCCTCATTGGCGAGGTGGCCGATTAGATAGCCAAAACCCGGTGAGGCCGGATCGAGGAACTTATACTCAAACTGATCCCGCACGTCTTGGAACCTCTCGCTGCCATCAACATAGACCGCGCAGTTGTCGTCCCAGAACACCAAATGCCAGCCGTTGTGGCGGTTCCACCAGTCGAGCAGTCTCCGCGCGGTGGGAGACCCCGGCGCCTGGGATGCAGCTCGCGCGGACTGAGCAGAGAACTCGCGGCCCCTCGAATCGTGCACGTAGTCCAAGATCGCGTAGTCGATTCCGTATTCATCCGCAATCTGCTCAAACGGCTCCTCAGCGAACTTCTGCCACAAGGCCTTGTGCACCACGTTTCGGCCGTCGATGAAGACCTTCCGCCCTGGATAGGTCCTGAAGATGATGTAGCCGCCAAACCTATGCGAGTTATACATACGGCCCAATATGTTGTGCTTGATGACGAAATCAACGCCGGCGGCGGGGTAGGCGCCGAGGTTCACGCCAACGCCGGGCACGAATGCGCCGTGATTGAGGAGAGTCACAGTCACGCAGATAGTAGCCAAAAGAGGTCCTGAGGCCAGGGCGATCTTGGCCGCCCGCGAGCGAGATGCGCCGCCCCGGGACAAGAGCGGCCATTGGGAGATTATTCGTCCGATGGCCGGCGTCGCGAGCAGGAAGAACATTGGGATGTATCGCCTCGCCAAGAGCACAAGGGCCGTGGCCAGTAGAATCTCTGCCGCGTCCGACAGCCGACATTTCCTGATGTTTATGAGAAACACAACCCAAACCGCGGCGAAGAGCACCCAGAATAGCTTGAAGCGCGCGTCTGGCGGCGTCCACTCCATGACCGAAATCCCACCGCCTGCGCCGTGTTCCTGAAGAGCATCAACCACAAAATTGAGAATGTGCACTCCGTATGGATTGATAATCAGCAAGCCGCTCGATATGAGCGCGACAAGAAGCAACCATCGCACGCCTCGGTCAACTCCCGGCTCCCGTCTTCTGCCGAATCTGGATGATACAACTCCGCAGCCAAGCCTCAGCCAGAGATAGGCCGGGCCTATGATGGCGCCGGCCTGCATGTTCGCCCATACGAACGTCAACGGCGGCAGCAGAACCAGCCACTTTCGCCGACCCGCGTCAAACAACTCGACGACAAGAATGACTGACGCAAGACCGAGGAAATTGACGATGTGCGGTCTCGTGATGAACCTGAAACGCGAGGCGCACGCCGCAAGCACTAGAAAGGAGGCAATTGCAATCAATGCGTCACGTTTGGCCTTTGCCCGAATGGCCGTGGCGGCGAAGATCATCGAGAAGACAGCGGCGACCGCGATTGCCTTCAGAATTACCAGCATCTCAAGGCCGAGGTGACGCCTGATAAGCTCCGCAAGAACGCAGAACAGCCATTCGTGCATTATCCAGGCCTCGCCGAACGACGTGTAGGAGAACGGGTCGAAAGTCGGGACTGCGCCTGCATCAAGTATCAGCTCGCCCGTCTTGAAAAGGAACCAGATGTCATAGCTAGTGATGCGGAAAAGCGCCAGCACGAAGACGGCCGCGGCAACAAACGTGAGAGTGATCGCATACAAGCGCGGTCTCTCGCTGGAGATCATCGCGACCCCTTTGAGAGCCTCAGCTGCTCGATGAACGCCTCAACCCGGAGCCGATTCTGTGCCGAAAGCGGGCCTGGATAGTTGCCCTCAATCGATAGGATCGGCACTGGCAGGCGTCTCCTGAGGATCAGGTCCTCGATCTGCCGGAAGCAGAACGCCTGCGCGTAGTGGACGATGCCGTCGAGGCGCCTGACCCGAATCTGCTCCTCGATGTCGGTGATGCGCCCGAAGACGTCGTAGGGATAAGTATATCGCGCATATTGCTCGACCAAGTTCCCGGCGGGACGGAGCATCGCAAACTGCCTCTGCACCTCGTTGAACACAACGCGCGCCCCGTTTCTCTCAACGAAGTCATAAATGTCGGGATTTATTGGAGGCACGCCCACGAAACCAAGCTTGAGGCGCCAATCAAAGTCCTGCGGCGCCTCTCGTTCTGAGGCCTTCTCCAAGAGACCGTCGAGATACGCGTCGAATTGAGTGGGATCACCCAACATGTCGCTCGAAGAGACCAGTGCGATATGGTTCTCGGCCCCAGAGAACTTGCCGGCCTGCCAGGTGAGGTCATCAACGCGGCACAGCTTTTCACGAATGCTGGACAGGGAACTTCGCATCTCCTCCGCCTGGTCAAGGTCGGTAGCCAGCCGCTGGCAGAAGACGCTTATCTGCTCAGCAAGGAGCCTCCTGTCACGACCATAGGGATAGGCAAACGGGATTATCCTCACCCCGGCGAGTTGCAGCGTCTCCGCCAGCGCCTGCGTGTTGCTGCAATCGCCCTGCGTTACGACCACTATAGTCTCAATGCTCTCTGACAAGACGGCCCCGTATATTCCTTTGACCCAACCGCAGACGGTGACCGGATAGCCATCTTTCTCCGCTCGCTCAACGAACCTGGCCCGTTCGGGATGCGTGATGAACAGGTTGTTGAGATCCACCGGCGTGTGGCCCGCCGCAAAGATCGCCTCAACAGGAACCGTGGTCGTTATCCCGATTCTCATTGAATCGTTTCAGGCCGCGTTCCAATGGCTGAAATTGCCGTGTAGGGGTGCTGCTTGCTGCACCCATCTGTCCTAACAATTACGCACATTTTTTCAAGGCGACCTAGTTTGCTTATTGGATTGTTTGTGTTGGATTCCCTGAAGGGGAATGACAATAGTAGCCGTAGGCGCAGGCC
>CAYZPW010000121.1:0-8561 GCA_964480475.1 uncultured bacterium
ATTTGCGGAGCCCGAGCAGCCTGTTGAGGCATGGTCATTGCTTCCGGACTCAGGCCTTGAACTACTTGAACTAGGACATTGGGCTAGCCATATCCCCAACGAGTTGCTTAGATCTCTATTGAGGGCATATGGCTCCATTCGCGAAATCAACTTCCACATGCATGCTCAGCTGCTAAATCGGGGGACTCCTTCTCCGAAGCAGGATGCCCAGAACGCAATGCGGAATCTCCGCGAGTCATGCGAGAAAGCAATCGACGAGTGCATTCTTGAGATCAAGGACAAACTCGCAAAAATGGAGCCGACAGCTCGCAAATCAACGTAGTATGGGATGCAGATAACCCATTTGACGCAGTGTAAGGCGCGTCGGACAATGGCGACTGGTTGGCCGGGTACGTTCCGATGCCTATAAGATGACCTGCGCACCTCCGCTATTGACGGAGTATTGCAGTTCGAGTTATAATCCGGGTAATAAAGGACTTCGGGATTTCTTATCGGCAGGACGCTCTGGACGTGGTGGACAAGCGGCTCAAGAGGGCGAAGAGCGTGTGACCGATTGTGGATTGCGGAAGGACGAATGAAGTACGTTCTGACAGAGCACGCTCGAGAGGCTATTGTCAAAAGGGGAATAGCGCTAGAATGGGTGGAGGGGGCCGTTGCTTTCCCCGAGGAGAAGGAGCCGGACCGGCTTGATCCGGACCTCGAACATCGTCTATTGCGTGTTGCGGAATTCGGCGGCAGAGTCCTTCGTGTGATAGTTAATATGAAGTGCGGTGAACCGCGCGTGGTGACAGCGTACTTCGACCGAGGAAGGAAGAAACTGAAATGATACTAAGGATCGATGAAGAGGCGGACGCCCTGTATCTGACCTTGTCTGATGCCCAGGCAGCGGAATCGGAGGAAGTATCGACCGGCGTTATTTTGGATTATGGAGCAGACGGCCGCGTCGTTGGCATTGAGATGTTACATCTGTCCAAGCGGGCGCCCGCCGCGGATGCCCGAAGACTCCTGTTCGAAACGGTTCCTTTGGCGCGCTGAGCGGGTCAGCGGTCAACGATTGCGGATTGCGGCTCTAATGGACGATTCATCCTTCATATTTCATAATTCATCCTTCCAGAAGCGGACGCTCTGCCTCGGCGTTACTTGGCTTTTCTTCGGGCGGAGTAGATGCGAATCCGTGAGAGTGAGGCCGTTATCCCATCGGTCCGGAGGACTCCGAGTATCGTCAGCGTCAAAAGATAGAGGTAAAGCGCGACGACGATCACGGGAACGACCCAATAGCCCAGGAAGGCGAACGCACGCACAGTCAGAAATAGGACGACGGCACAGGCTGTGGTCTTCCCCGCCTCGGCGAGCGAGGTGAACTTACCGAACGTGCGCCACGAGACGACACCGACGAGCGCCGAGCTAACTAGAAAGCCCATGACCTCCGTCGCGGCCGCGCCCATGATGCCAAATCTAGGAATGAGCAGCGTGCCGACAACAAATGCCGCGACTGTGGCGCCGCCGATGATGCTGGTCGTGCTCTTGACCTTACCGAGGGCCAGCATCGCCGACATGATTACTGATTGGAGAGCCAACAGAACGAGGCTGATGACAAGGATGGGCAGAACACTCGCGGCCGCGGCGTATTCGGTGCCGAATGCGAGGCGGATGGCGTAATTCGGCAAAGCGGCCAGAAGCGCGGAGATGGGGAATAGACCAATCATGGTGTATTTGAGCGATTTGCTGAGATGCTCCCTTGCGAGCGAGAGGTCGGGGGCATTTGCCAGTCCCGAGATCGCCGGCCATAGCGCGACCATGACCCCGGTGAAGATCAGAGCCGGCATGGACGCGAGTTGATTGGCGACTGAGTAGTAGGCCACGGTCTGGTTGTCGAAAACGATTCGCTTCAGGTTCCATAGATTGACGTATCTTTGAGCGATTGCGATGGCAAAAGTGACGAAAATGCCCGCCACGGTTGATAGGTAATAGGGCAGTGTAATTGTTCTGTCTGCTGCGCTCGGATAGGTTTTGCGGCGAAAGACGAGCAATGAGATGATGCACGAGATCGCGAACCCGAAGATGAGGCCGTAAACCCTCGCGCCGATGAGCACCAGCGCGACCGTCAGGACGAGCTTCAGAACCTGGAATAGCATCCCGAGGCGCATAGCCGAGCGGAAGTCCTCTAGGCCGACGAGCGTCCCCTGGAAGAGAACGAATGCCGCGACCGGCGGGACAGCTAGTGCCATCAGGCGGAAATAAGGTGTGAGCGAAGGGTCTCGCAGCAGACCTGCTATCGGACCGGCAAACCCGACGAACACTACGACAAGAATGCCGCCGACGATGGCATAAGCCTTTCGCGAGACTGAGATGCAGGACCAGATTGCCTCGGGATTAGCCGCTATGACTTTTGCGGTTCCGAACATGAGGGCCCCAAAGACGCCGGTTCTCAACAGCGCAAGCGCCGGGAATACCGTGCAGCTCGCAACGCCATAGTCTGAGGAGCCTAGCATCCTCGCCAGAATGAAGTAAAGGACAGAGCTCGCGACTATGCCGCAGACCTGTAACAGGGTCATTCGAGCGGAGTTCTCGACGATCCGCTCACTCATCGGCAAAGTCCGCTAGACGCACCATTCTTCCTGCTCGAAGTCCGGCCCCGGCACAATAGTCTCAATAGATGAACCTTGGGGAATGCTCTCGATGACGTCGCCGTTCTTGGAGACCTTCACCGCAAATCTAACCCTATCGTGAGGTTTGCAGCCGAGTATTTGAAACGGGATGGCCATCTCGAGCACCCGGCCCAAAGCGACGCTGTTAAGAGACGTCACCGACTCCCATTCACCATTCTTCTGCGATAGCACATTCAAGGAGGCGGGAGTGTCCCGATGAGACTTACTCATAACGATCTCGATCCGAAACTGCGAGGGCTGCGATATTTGAACGAAGAGCTCTCGGTCGGCTCCGGGACCGAGCAGATCGGCAGCATCTTGAGCAAAATCGACCCTTATGAATAGATTCTCCAGGTCAAAGCCGAAATAGAGCTTCTTGGTCAAGGTTGATACCTGGTGCATCGCGCCCCGGCCAGCCGATCTCTGGTCAAAAACACCTGCTCCAAGCCACTCAAAATACGTCGTGTCCTTGCCGTCGATCACTGGCTGGAGCAGTTGTCTTGGCTGATGGACAGACAATACCGGGGCGGCCCTCTTGATCGGGACGCTCAAGTCAAACGGCGGCTCCCGTCCAATAAGCGTGAAGACGTTCGCGATGTGCTTCCGGAACAGCCGATCAAACTGATCAACGTTGTCGCACGTGTGATCGTCCCCATACCACCAGTTCCAGTCGCTGCCCTCGGCCGCAAACAGCGACTGCCAGGCGAGCTTCTTCGCCTCTTGGTCCAAAGGCGGGTTCTTGATCAATGCCTCGCGCGCCGCTGCGACGTAATCCCATGCCTGATTATCCTCGGAATGACCAATCCAAACATCGAAATCGCCTCGTATCCAGGAGCCGGCCGCAAGCCTGCACAGCCTCCGACCAACCCCGAACTCCTGTACATAATCACCGAAAGTGACTAGCTCCAGCCAGTCCGTCTCGACGAGGCGCGTATAAAGCTTGCGGAGAAGCGGCTCGCCATTATCTGCATAGTACTGCCAGGCGTTTTCGCCATCGAGGACCACCGAGACGACGGGTGGGAACCGATCGAATTGGCTGTCTTTGCTGCGACTCACGAGGTCCCGTATGCCGCGGAGCTTGGCGATGAAATCGGCAACAGCGTCGTCCGCGTCCCAGGGAGCATAGACGAAGCCAATCGCGTCGGAAAGCTCGTGGTCCCTGAAGAAGACCGTGAGCTTTTTGCCGTTCACCTCGACAAAATGAGGCGCATAGAGCTGTGACCTATTCTCATGGAGATTCTGCATTTCGCAGGCCGACAGCGATTTTGAAAGTACCGCTTCGTCGGTAGCAATCCACTGAATGCCGAGGTCGGTGTATATCCCGCACGTGTCTTGGCTTACGGAGCCTTCGGCCGGCCACATTCCTCGCAACGGCACATCAAACTGAGCGCCGAACAGTCTCACCGCGTCGCTCGCCTGCCTGACGGCATCCTCCATCACGCCCTTCCACTTGGCCGGCAGCGGGACGCCGGGCGCGCACTCGCGCGCGTTCTGAACGTTCGCTAGCACCGGTAGGATCGGATGGTAAAACGGCGTCGTCGTCAGCTCAACCGAACCCTCTGAGGCGAGGCGCACGTATAGAGACGTCACCCGCGAAAGAAACGTCTGTTGGGCATCGAGAAGAGCTAGTTTCTCATCCTCTGTGAAACCTCGACCTTTTGCCTGAAGCGCTCTGACAACCTTGTCTTCTCGACGAAGCGTATTGCCACACCATGCGAGGTTGAAGAGCACTTGAAGGTCCAAGAAGTCACCTTTGCCGAAGATGGACGAGGGAATCTGCGCGCTGAGCGCCGTCTGCCGCTTCGCCAAGAGCTCAGAGAAGCGCGGACAGATGGCGATAGTCTTGTGGTTGATGCAGAAGAAGTTATTAAGGAGAAACCTTTGCTCGTCGTGGTCGAGCGCGCTAGCGGTTTTCGCGGTCAGGCGCAGGAAGAGGTCATTCGCGCGACCGCTGGCGTAATCGTCCAGCTGCGAAAGAAGGGAGCCGACGAAGTTGAACGTGGCCTTTGCACCATCAACGCTCGCTAGAATCGCGCCCATGTCGTAGTAATCTTTCAAAGCGTGGAGCCTGACCCACGGCATAACGTATTCATCCGTAAGGAAATCCTTGTAGATCGGTTGGTGAAAATGCCACAGAAATGCGACACGAAGTCTCTTACTCGGCAATGCTCATGCCTCCGCCCTTCTCTCTGTTCGGTGATGAATCCCCGACCTGAGGAATTGGTTCCGTCTCCGTTTCAAACAATGGTTCCCGGCCCAATTCGATCGTATTCCTGGCCTTCTCAATGATCTCATCGTTTTCCGGGTCGGAAGGGATAAGCTTTGCGAACTTGACCATGTCCGAGAATCTCAGTACCTCTTGAGTTGTGGCAGTGAACTCCCTCGAGATCGGGTCATCCCTCATTGCGAACTCGATCTCCGTCGTCGTCATGTCCTCGGCCGAGAACCTCAACCTTCCTGACAAGAACCTGCGGATGATCTCCGACAACGCGAAGTAGAACTCCTTGTATCGTTTCTGAAACAAAAGATCGCTCTTGACCAGTCTCTGAAGCGCGGCAAGCGCCACAACCGACGGCGGAGGCGGTTTCTCCACCGGCTCTTCGATGCCGACCGTTCTTCTCTTCCTTAGCTGCCACCACGCGATGGCTATAGCAAGGATAATCGCGCCGAGCCAGATGACTATCTTGAGCCAGAGCGCCATTCGCGGCTCGATTTCAACCATCCCCCGGATACCTTTGATCTCCGTCTCGCCCTCGGGCACGGTTCCCACAATTGCGATGCCGATCGGGTCGGTCGCGAGTTTGCCAGGACGGCCCGCCGGGTCGATGTATCCGACTTCAATTGACGCGATCGTAGCCCTATCGAGTTTGAATCCCGCGAGTGTGTATCGAAACTCGAGCGTTGCCCCTTCGTCCTCCCCCTTGTAACTCTCCACGACGACGAAATCGCCAAGCATCTTACCCACATCCGGGTCGCTGACGGTATAGCCGTCATCGTGGTGAACAGTAATCAGCAGCTGGAACTGCTCGCCGAGCGTCACCTGGTCTCTGCCTACAGAAGCCTTGACCGATACGTCAGCCGCCGCGACAGAGGCTATCAGGGCCAAGAATGCTAAGAGGAGGCCTCCGAGCGCACTCCTCGCCGGAAAGCCGCCAATCACAGCGATGGCAAACCGAACATATCTGACGCAGTTTGAACAGCTCATCGGACGCTCGATATTAGGAACTGCTCCAGAGCCTGTCAAATGCGACCAGGGTCGGTAATCTGCGTTAGTTGGCTGTCGGCAATCCTACTGGCAGGCATTCGACCACCGGACCTTTGCGATCGCCGCACCCAGGTCCCGAGCGTCCTGAGCTATGCCTAGCTCTCTTTGATTGAAAGCCCTATCGACCGTGATTCTCAGCACAACCTGGCCGCCAGGGCGGCAATTCAGCTTGAGGAGGACCTTTCTCCAACGATCGCGTGTCAGTTCGACTGTCTTCATTCTGCTCCCGTCGATGAAGATACTGGCCTTGACGGGCTTCTCGTCGGCATCGGGATGCGCACAAAAAAGCGCGAACTCGAGAACCTCTCCCTCTGCAGTTATGGTCATTCTGGCGTCCCTCTGCATCCACCAAAAGGGGAACTCCCCGTCCCAAGTCTCCTTTCTGTAAAACCCATACTCGAACTGCCAACCCAGCTTTCTCCTTCTCTGCTCGATTGAAAGCGCCCCGAGAGACTCAATGAGGAAAACCACGGATACTAGGGTTACGACTGGTGCGAAAAGCCAGACGGGTTTTGGCACGCGCCGCCCCCGGGCAAACCTCTGGGATTGTGGACGCAAAACGGCGCTCCAGGCAAGGAGTATTCCCGTTGAGATGGCGAAGAGAAAGCAGTACTCAAAGAAAAGAACGTGCGCCCCAAACAGCAACGAGAATAAAGACGCGAGAACTCCGAGCGATATGCACCCGGACAGCTTGTGTTCTGCTTCGAGCCTCGCCTCAGGCCTAGTGGAAAGCAAGCGATAGCTTGAACGTATCACAAAAACTGCAAGCGTCAGCGCCAAAACGAGGCCCAAAATGCCGAGTTCCGACGCGATCTGAAGAGGCAGACTACCGGCTGTGTCGATCATGAACAGCTTCCCCTCACTGCGAAAGTAGTAATTGGGGAGCTCGATGATGTATGCACCAAGTCCAACGCCCGTCCAGGGGAAGTCTCGGCACATCCTCAGCGCCTCAGACCATTGATGCACCCTGTGCTGCAAGAGATTCTTGACGGGAGCTTCGCTCGGCCCTACGATCATCAGCAGTACATCGCCAAACACGGGGACCTCGCTCAGATGCGATACATCTTGCAGCACGAGCATGACGATAAGAAGCACGCCCAAAGCCGCAAACGCCCTCAAAGCGCGTCTTGGGACAGCCCTTTGGCGGTGGCTCTCACGATCAAGACGCCTGAGCCACAACGCAAGAGCCAGCAAGAACAGGATGACGCCCACAACTCCCGCCCTCGACCTCGCCAGAACCGTCACTGCGACGGACAAAAGCGAGCAGACGACGAGAAACACGCGCGAGCGACTGGAGGAGACCAAGATGAGCCCAATGGAGTATGGGAGTATGAGTGCGTTGCACACACCCAGGGCGTTGGAGTCGGTATATGTTCCCGTCACAAAGCCTATTACGAGGAGTCTATCTGAGACCACTTGCCACAACGCGAATAGATTCGCCGCAAGACCCGCAATCACGACCGCCCAGGCAACGTTCTTCTGAATTCTGAGTCGCCGGCTCCCACATGAGCCGCTAAGCAAGCTGTACACAAGCAGAAGTAGAGCTATGCCAGAAACGTAGGCCACGCCCACCGTCACAGCGTTGTTCACCGCCTCCGTTGTAAGCACTCCTGTGGAATTGACGGTCCAATCATGAAACGGCTCGCCTGTAAACGGGAAGAAGTTCATAAACCTAAGCGTCGTTATCAGGCCGGACGCGATCACAAGTCCGGCGAAGGCCAACAGTGAGGTCTTCATGGGCATGCGCGACCCACTCAGCTCCCGCCCCGATACGCGCGCTCTCAGCACAGCGCCACACACAAGCCCCAGAAAAGCGAAAACCAGCATCGAAATCCAGGGGGAACCGCAAACACGGGACACAATACCTAACAGAGGAATCAAGAACGCGAAGAGGCTCAGCGCGGCGGGAATGCTGAAAAAGGCAAGAGCAATCAGGAGAGCGAACAGCCCAAACACCCCAACCTGAACGCCGGTTGGCCCAGGAACCATCGCCCAGAAGAGGCACCCAAACGCCAGCAGACAGAAAAGGATAGCAACGTTCCTTGAGCCGTTTTTGGTAAACACGTCAGGTCATTGACTCAGATTGGCGCGCAGGTTGATGCCCCAAAGCAGGTGCGTGCTGAGCCTATTCGAGCCTTTGAAGGACATCGACGAACGTATCGAACGCGGGCTTGCCCCACAGAACGAAGCGAACCTCCTCGATCGACGTATCACGCTCGCTTAAGAACCTCTTAGCCTCGCCAAGCATTATCTCGGCGCACTCGCGCATCGAAAAGCCGCCGACACCCGTCCCAATCGACGGAAACGCAATGCTAGAAAGACCCAGCTCGTGGGCGCGAAGCAGCGAATTCCAAGTGCTGCTTCGGACTTTGGCGGAGTCCGTCGAAAGGTCAGGACCCATTCCAACCGCGTGAATGACATGCTTGGGAGCAAGCCGCCCGGCACCGGTCGCCACAGCCTCACCAATGGGGATCGGCCCCTTTGCGACCGCCTCCTCCTCGATCTCCTTCCCACCTCGCCGCTTAATGGCGCCCGCAACGCCAGCCCCCATCCAAAGATGGCTGTTAGCGGCGTTGACAATCGCATCAGTCTCCTGCTCGGTGATATCCCCCTCAACCAGCCGGATGACCTTGTCCTTCAAACGCAGT
>CAYZPW010000122.1:0-8414 GCA_964480475.1 uncultured bacterium
GCCTTCATCCTTCCGCCTTCATCCTTCCGCCTTCATCCTTCCGCCTTCATCCTTCCGCCTTCCGCCTCTTCGTGCCTTCACCTTCTTAACACAAGTCGTGAAGATAGCCATTAGCTCGTCCGCCTCGTCGGTTAGCTCTTTGAGGTTCGACTCCAGGACGATGCCGGCCTCCATGAGGAGTTCTATCCAATAGATCGACTCGTCGAGTTCCTGAAGACCGCCCTCCAGCTTGCTGATGAACTCGGCATCTGACCTGCTCCTAGCGGCCTCTCTATAATGAGCGCCCACCGAGGTCCCCGATCTGAGCAGTTGTTTGCCTATAACCTGAGGCAGTATTGTCTTGGGAAGCAAACAGTATAGCTTCATGATCCGTAACGAGAACCTCTTCGTCCGGCTCCTCAGCTCCTCTGGCCCGACTCTCTCGGCCTTCAAGCTTCCGCCTTCATCCTTCATCCTTCATACTTCCGCCTTCATCTTGGACGGCTAGCGGCCCTAGCGGCCCGTGCCGCCTCACCCACGAGAGCATCGCAGTCGCCGCAGCACCAGTCAAGGCTCCTGTGAGGAGGGACATCAACAGGAAATATGGCATCAGCCTCAGTATCGCCGCGTGCCTGACGAACAACAGATACGCTACAAAGAACTGCGACATCGTATGGGAATAGGCCCCTACGACACTCACCCCAATGTATGAAAGCCATCGTCGAAAACAATACCATACAATTATCATCGAAATGCAGGCGACGATTCCGGCGCAAAGGCTCAGCCAGAACCCAGGCGACAGAAATGTTCCCATCAGGATTGAGGCAAGCACTATTCTGGCCAGGTTGACGAGAAGTGCGGCCCTTCCTCCGAACGACACGAGAACAACCAAGACGGCGACGTTCGCGAGCCCAAGTCTCAACCATGGCAGCGGCGTTGGAATGACTATTTCGGCGGCTCTAAACGCGACAGCCAGCACTGTCAGCATCGAGAGTTGCATCATGGAGCCTTGGGGAATGGCCGAGCCTTTCGGGACAGTGCGCCTATTCGTCCCAGGGCTGTTCAACGTAAACCCTGTCGATCCTTTCCGAAAGGCCGCAGAGGATTTCATAGGGTATCGTCTCCGCGAGAAAGGCTAGCTCTTTCACAGTGACGCTCTCGCCGCCCTGTTCGCCGATGACTACCACCTCGTCGCCGACTGAAACCTCGCCTGATTCCCTGATGCCAACCGCTATCATGTCCATCGATACCGCGCCAACAACGGGGCACCGGACGCCGCGGACCAGAACCTCCGCCTGACCCGTGAGACGGTAGTCATAGCCATCCGCATAGCCTATCGGTACGATCGCGACTTGCATGTCGGAAACGGCCACAAACGTCTGCCCATACCCGACGCATTCGCCCGGCCTCAACCGCGCAATCCGCACCACTCTCGAAATGAGCTTCAGCGCCGGCCTGAGAGTGATCCCGGGCGGCGTTGCACCTGTAGGTGATAGTCCATAGAGCATGAGCCCGGGCCGAACCATGTCATAATGCGACCGCGAATACTTCATGACGGCGGCGCTGTTGGCGGCATGTGCTACAACCTGACCAGAAAGGCCAGAAGACGAAACGAAAGAATCGAAACGATCGAGCTGCTGCATCGTGAAGCTGCTATCCTGCGCGTCCGCAGTCGCGAGGTGAGTCATCAACCCGACCACGCCCACGTGGGTGAGTGTCCTGAGCCTCGAAAGGAATGCGAGTCCCTCGTCGTAGCGCACACCGAGCCTGGTCATGCCCGTGTCAATCTTCAGGTAAACGGGAATCTCCTTACCAAGCCGTCTGGCCTCACGGTCCAAAGCATAAGCCTGATCGAGATCATAAACCACGGGCAGAAGTCCGGCCTCAATTATGGCCGCCGATTGCTCGGGCAGAGAGCCGCCCAAAAGCACGACCTTCGCGTTCGGGAGCAGCTCCTTTACGCTCGTTCCCTCGTCAATTGTTGCCACACCAAAGACATCTACTCCCTCCTGAGAGAGAGCCTTGCAGATGCCCAGCACCCCGTGACCATAGGCATTTGCCTTCACAACGGGCATTATCTCAACTGACTCGCCAACCAAGAGTCTCACCTGAGACAGATTGTGTCTTAGGGCAGCCAGGTTCACATAAGCCTTAGTAACCGTGTGCAATTGTTCCGAATCCTCAGTAGAGCAAGGCAGACAACATGAGCAAGCACCAATCCAGCAATTATGACGCTGCGCAATCCCCTGTCAAGGTTCGCCGCCGCCGGGTTCCCCGTTCAGTAGCTCGCAGGATCGCTCTCTTGACGTGGCCCGCGCCTAGCCCTAGTCTAAGATAGGGAAGTCCTTTTCTATTATCTCATACTCTTCTATTGTCCCATATATTCTGGAGAGCAGATTCGGCTTCATGATTTGCCGTGAGCGCTTGAATAGACTCAAAAGCGAGAAGACACACTGGGTCGGACGAGGTGATAGAACGATGAGAAAATCGAAGGGGTTGATGCTTATCCAGGACGGATTGGGCGATCGCCCAATCTACGGGCTGGGGCGCAGAACGCCGCTTGAAGCTGCCAACACGCCGAACATGGACAACCTGGCCCGTAATGCGGTCAACGGGCTCGTTGACCCGCTCGCGCCGGGGATTCGCGTCGGGACCGACGTGGGGACCCTCGCTCTTTTCGGCTACAACCCACTCAGAACCTATTGGGGAAGAGGGCCGATTGAGGCGATGGGGATCAACATGAAGCTTGAGCCTCAGGACGTTGCGCTTCGCTGCAACTTTGCGACTGTCGATGACGAGATGAGAGTTACCGACAGGAGGGCTGGTCGGATAAGGGAGGGTACCCGCAAGCTCGCTGGCGCACTTGATGGTCTTGACGTCTCAGACGACATCGAGGCTCTTTTCAAGGAGGCAACGGAGCATCGGGCCGTCCTCGTTTTGCGCGGCGAGAAGCTATCTCCCGAGGTCTCGGACACCGACCCCGGCCCGTCCAACGTGGGTAAGAGGGTGCAGAAATGTGAGCCGTCCGAGCCCGGATTGAAGCTGGCTCAGCGAACAGCCGACGCGGTCAACAGGTTTGTTGAGCGTTCACACGAAATCCTAAAGGACCATCCGATCAACAAGGCCCGTGCCCACGAGGGCAAACTGCCGGCCAATATCGTTCTGACCCGAGGCGCAGGCTGCGCGCTCAAAATGCGCAGCATCACGGAGCGATTTGGGCTCAAGGGCGCCTGCATCGCTGGAGAGAGCACCGTCCTGGGCGTGGCAAGGATGGCGGGTTTTGACATCTTCACCTCGCCTCGCTTCACGGCCAACGTCGATACGATACTCGACGAGAAGGCAAGATACGCAACCGAGGCGCTGAAGGTTCACGATCTTGTCGTTCTTCACGTGAAGGGGACCGATATCCTCTCGCACGACAATAGGCCGCTCGACAAGATGCACTTCATCGAGAAGATAGACGAGATGCTTGGCATTCTCCTGTCCCAGATCGACGACAACGTCTATGTCGGACTTGCCGCCGACCACGCAACCCCTTGTGAGGTCGGCGAGCATACAGCCGACCCGGTGCCGGTCACAATATACGGTCCGGACGTCTTGACGGACAATGTTTCTGGCTACTCGGAGCGGTCTTGCCAAAGGGGAGGGCTTTGCCGCCTCACGGCCAACCAGTTCCTGCTCACGCTTCTGGACTTCATGGGCTTCACTTACAGATACGGCTCCTGAGCCCGAACGCGCAGGCCGTCAGACTGCACGCCAACACGCTCAGAGAGATAAAATGACCCCGTCACCCGTAGGCAACGGGGCCACACAAAGGAGAAAGAAGAACCAGCAGCGGCAGAACTAGATAGTCTTTGAATACGCTGCAAAGATGTCGGAATTGGAAAGCATCCCGACTATGACCTTGCCATCAAAGACCGGCAGCCGCCTAAAACCAGTGTTGGTAAGGAGTCTGGCCGCATACTTGTGCTCAAGGCCAGGCGACGCAAACACCAGAGGTTTGCTCATGATGTCCGCAACTTTGGTCGTGTGCGGATCATCCCCAGTCGCGACGATCTTGTTCACGATGTCCTTCCGCGTGACGATCCCGTAGGCATCCTCAACAGCGCGGTGATCGACGATCAGACTGCTGACGTTGTACTCGTTCATCTGCTTGATGGCGTCGGCAACCGTCCTGGAACCATCGATGAACTCGACCTTCGTGGTCATGATGTCTTTTGCTTTCATCCCCATCCCTCCTGAGTTTAGAAAGTCTAGAAACAATTGATAATCGCGCTTGATATTCGAGATATTAGTCGCACAGATTGTGCTATGTCAAGGCGAAATGTGTCTAACGTCAAGATGTTGTATCCCTCCAACGCTCGATGCACGACGGTCTCGCAAGATACCCCACCGCTAGCGCTCGGTCACGTCTAGCACCAAACCGGTTGTATTAGGACCAAACTAGAGCGCCCGCACCAGCAACTTGCTTAACGCTTGGACAACGTCGATAAGTCCGAGCTTCTGGGACGCGACGGTCTCAAACACAGGCGCAGTCCTGAGATCAATTGCCCTCTCGAGAACCTCAAAGGGCAGGGCATCCGGCAGGTCTTTCTTGTTGAACTGACAGACCACGGGCATCCTCATGAGCGACTTATTGGCGCTGGCGAGAAGCTCCTTCAGGCTGCGCAGCGAGTAGATGTTCTCAGAAAGCCTGGATGTCTGCGAATCGACCGCGATGATAATCCCATCGGCGTCGATGACGAGTTGCAGCCAAGTTTTGGAAACAGCCTGGTCTGGGTGAGGCGCAAAAAGCTCGATCATCAAGTCCGTTCCCTTGACTTGCCCAAGTCGGACTGGGACGTATTCCAGGAGCAGGTCCTTGTCCCGCTCGGAAAGCACGTCATAGTCTAGCCAATTGCCCCTCGTGATCTGCGGCGGCAGCTGTGAGACCAGGCCCTTGAGCGTCTCGGTCTTACCGCATTTACTTATCCCCCAAATAGCGGCTCTGAAAATGCCAAGCCTCTTCCCTGGTGAATAGAACATCTCAGTCCCCAAATCCCCGGCCAAGCTGCCTGAGCGCCCGAAGCGCCGGCCTGTAGTCGGGATCGCTCGCCAAGCATCGCTCCCACTCCTCGCGAGCACGGTCCCGATCTTTTAGCCTGAAATGCGCAACACCCAGCATATAATGCGCCTTGACGTTCTCCGGTGTCATTGCAAGCGCAGAAGTCGCTGCCGCCTTAGCGGGCTCGTTGTCCCCGCGCGTCAAGGCATCTGCCGCCTTCACGCAATAGACCTTCGCTATAACATTTGAGAACCGCAGCTGCTCGAAAGCGAAGCTGCTATCACGTGAGACAGCCCCTGGGACAACGATAAGGCCAACGGCGATTGACACAACCAACAATCTACCGGCCGTTCCTGATACGCCGTGCACTGACCTTGGAGGTAATTCATCAGCTTGTCCCGACGATCGAAACGCGAAGGCCACGCAGCTGACAACCATGGCGGAAAGAAGCGTGATCAAAAGGCCGATTTGAAAGCTCTTCGGCTCAAATAAAAGTCTCACAACGGATTTGCCTGGAAGCACGGCGACTGCTTTTACGAAGGCGTAGGCTCGCAGAACTGGCGTCGGTTCGCCGTTCACGTATGCCTTCCAACCAGGATAATCATTCTCCGAGATAACTAGAAAGCTCGCTCGATTGGCGTTAACCTCAAGCGTCGCCTCTCCCGCATCGCATTCGAGAACAGAGACCTCCCCGGCGGCGCCGCGACCTGCTTCGGTTGCGCCCTCAGACGGTCCCTGCACGCCTTCTATGGACCACTGGCGGAACAGCGAGCCAAGATTGAAATCACCCGCACGTCGCAACTGGTCAGCGTCAAGCAGCACGCCTGAAAGGGGCCAAAAACTGCCGTCGGCCACAGCAGTTACTACGTCTTCTTCCGTAGGCAGGACGATGGCCTTATCGACGAGGAAAAAACGCGGCAAGAAGTCAGCGTATTGATAAAGATACAGGTCCGCCTCGGTGAGGACCGGCGTGAGCCGCTCGTAGTCAATGACCTCTGATGAGATGACGTATTTGACGTTCAGCAGCGACATCAGTCCCGCGGACGGCTCGAACCTGGGCAAGGCGCACTTGCCGGGCGCCCCCAATAGCCGGTTGTATCGGGATAGCGTGAACGACGTGTATCCATCGACGCTGTCGATCCCGTGCACCATGTTCGTGTCCGGCACGTGCGATGCGGTGCAATCGCGATACATCTCAAGGTGGTTCGCCCAGCCCGGCGTGAACGGGTCTGCTCGCCTCTGCCCCTCATCGAGATGGACCTTTGGGCGCCATATCTCGTTCACATGCCAGCGCAGAGTCCGGAACATATCTGGGTCCGTTTGCAGCAGCTTCGTGATGTCACGAGGCCTCGTATAGACCTTTGTGGTCGCAACGGGATTGAAGTCGTAGCCGAACCAGAGCAGATCGACAAATAGCAGCACTGGCAATCCGAAAGCTACGTATCGCCCCATCCGAGGCAGGTTGATGATGCCCAAAAGGAGAACCACAGACAGAACCGCCACCAGCGCAAATCGCCAGAGATCGCCCGCAAGCGCCTCACGGTAATGCTCAAGAAACGCCCTGCTCTCCTGGCTAATCAGCTGTCGCGATGATGCATGCTGCGCTCGCTCAAGTTCGACAGCCTCTAGATTGGGCACCGCGAAATGATAGGCGATGACTGAGAAGGCTACAATTAACAAGAGCACAAACGCATTCGGCCATCGCCTCTTGGACTTGTCCGCCGACACCGAAAGCAGGTATTCAACGCCGTAGGCCGACAGGGCCGACAGCGCGAAGACCACGAGATAAATGAACCTTGCGGGCGTTCGTGTGGCGTTCAGGATCGGGACCTTTCCGACGACTGCGTAAAGCGGCGTCTGGCTGCCGAAAGCCAGCAGCAGCCCCCCGGCGAGGAGGAGTAGAAAGTATAGAAGCCGTTTGCTCCTGCTGAAGAACACGGCGACGGCGGCAAGGACAAGCGTCAGAACGCCAACGTAGCCGCAGAACTCCGCGAAAAGACCGATCTCGCCTGGGCCCCAGTAGCAGTTTGTGGCCGGCGTGCCGAAGAAGTTGGGCAGAAGGAAAGTGATTAGGTTCCGCAGCGGCAATGAGCCGGCCGTCAAGAAACCCATGTTGACGTCTGCGCCTCGCGTTGAGTGCCATAAGAGCTCCGCGCTCGGAAGCAGCTGGCAGGCCGCAAGCCCAAGACCCACGATCAGGCCGCCGATTACTGCGAGCCATCTTGCTCTGAGAACGGCATTGGAGGATGGGTCCCGCTCGAAAAGCGCGAACAGAAACCACAGAGCCGTCGCGAGGACAACGTGTATTGCCACGTAAGGATGCGTGCCGAGAAGGAACGTCCCGAAAAGCACTGGAATGAGCCACCATCTGCGCATCCCACGCCTTCTGACCGCCTCGATTGCGGCAAGGATCGCCGGAAGAAAGCAGTAGCCGCGGATGATATTCGTGTGCGAGACCTGTGCGACGAAGAACCCGCTGAAAGCGAACGCTACCGCGCCGAAGAGGCAGCTCTGGGTCCTGAGCTTCATCTGGCGCAGGAATATCAGCATGGAAACGCCCGCCAGGAGCGAGTGAAGAGCGATTGAATACTTGTAGATCACCCAGAACGGCGCAAGGAGTAGAAGCGGCGCAAAAAGCGGGTAAAGCGGCCCGGCCTGACCTTCAGCGAAAAGCGGGAAGCCGGAGAAGATGTGGGGGCACCAGAGGCGGAGCTTGAATTGACTAAACCCCTCGGCAAAGAACTGCCCAAACGGGAAGTTCTGCATGATCGTGTCGTAGTAGAAATACAGCTTATGTGTGAAGAGAGCATTCCGGAAAAAGATCAACACCAAAACCAGCAGGAAGCCGATCTGCGCAATCAGCGCCCTATGAGTTGCGAGAAAGCTCCGCCAATCGATATTCCGCAAAAGCACCTACCTCATTATGCCAACTGCTCGCATTATACACAGTCTGAATAGTTCGAGGCGCTATTGCTACGACAATTGGCATTCAGTGCGGCGCGGCAATTGAGCGGACGCCGCTGTTGAGGGCCGCCGTCCAGACAGCGGAAGTTTCCCCAAGACAGTGGCCGGAATGGTTCAGTGGCTAACTGTATAGCCATGCTCACAAGGGTTATGAAGTGCAATACATCCGTTCGGGAAGAGAGACCTGCAATCAGCTGCTTCGGATTCGTCAGAGGCGCGATTGAGCCCTGCAACTGGCATTGCACTCTTCCCCTTTCGCGCCTTCCCCCTTTCACGCCTGCACGTAGCAAAAGCTTCAGCGGAGGAGAATCGGCCCGTTTCGGCCTTGCGGAAGCTCGTCTGCGGCGATTGACTACACCAACGAGTAAGGCCATATTAGGATTTGACACGCGAGACTGAATAGCTGCGAGCGGAACCAGAGGGAAGC
>CAYZPW010000123.1:0-8168 GCA_964480475.1 uncultured bacterium
GAAGAGGCGAAAGGGCGAAGAGGCGAAAGGGCGAAGAGGCGAAAGGGCGAAGAGGCGAAAGGGCGAAAAGGCAAAAGGGGAGAGACGGTCAAGAGGCAGAACGGCTGAGCGGAAACTCGTATCCACCTACAGCTTGCGAGCACAGAGCAGATACACTATCTTGATATGAGGTCAATTAGCAGACGATAAGGAGTGAGGAACCCCTGTGACCATTCAGTGTCCGGAATGCGGCTGCGCCAACACCGATGAGGCGAGGAATTGCACCGATTGTGGGTGCCTGCTTATAACGGACGATGACGAGGACACAAAGACCGACGTTGCGCTGCCGTCCTTTAAGAAGGGCGTGAAGGTTGGTGGTCGGTATGAGATAGTCTCTGAAGTTGGCAAAGGCGGCTTCGGTAGGGTCTTTCGCGCCGTTGACTTAGAGACTGAGGAGCTCGTTGCCCTGAAAGTCCTCAAACCCTCTCTCACGAGCGACGAACAAGTTCGTGCGCGGTTTTTGGGCGAGCTCAAGATGTCGAGGCGCGTGGTGCATCCAAACATAATCCGCCTCACGGACATATTGGAGGTTTCCGGACTACTTATCTTGGTGATGGAGTTCGTCGAGGGGATGAGCCTGAAGCAGATGGTCCGGCGCCAGGGACCTTTGGACGTTGAGTTGGCCTACACGATAATCTCTCAGGTCTGCTTGGGGCTTGACGCGGCGCATCGCGTCGGGGTTGTTCACCGGGACGTGAAGCCGCAGAACATCCTGATCACGGAGAATCTTGGGGTCAAGATAGTTGACTTGGGGCTTGCGCGCCACCTGGGCGGCACATCCGTCTCACAGACCGGGGTGATAATGGGGACGCCCGACTACATGTCTCCGGAGCAGGTTCGCGGCAAAAACGTCGAGGCCAGATCGGACATCTACTCGCTTGGCGTGGTGATGTATGAGATGTTCACCGGCAAAGTACCGTTTTCAGGGGATTCATCGGTGGCAGTGCTCCTCGCTCATTTGAGGCAGGTTCCTGAATCACCCATGAGGGTGCGATCGGATCTGCCTCCCTGGGTCAACTACATGATACTCAAAGCGATGGCGAAGAAGCCAAGCCAGCGGTTTAACAAGACCACGGAGCTTCTCAACTATTTCGAGAAGAGTATGGCTGAGGCCAAGTTGAAGGAGAAAGTCGAGAGGCGGGATGTGAAGCACATAAAGGAGAAGGCGCCTCCAGAGGTCAAGCTTCGGCTCCCGGACCGGGGAGACACAAAGAAGAAGCTGCGTGTCGTTTCCACCGTGTTAATAGCTTCCATCGTAGTTCTGACGATCGTCGCGGTCGTGGCGCTTCGGACGCATTTGGAGAGCTCAGAAAGGGTGCAGGCCATCATCAGCTCCGCAAAAGAGCATGAGAAACAGCTGGATTACTACGGCGCGTGCGAGGTTTACGTTGAGGGGACGCGGGAGATTCCGGGCTCGATTCCGCTCTATGTGCGAGCGGCGATGGCTTATGTACAATACCTCTCGCAGGAGCATCCTCTGCCGCTTGTGTTGTCGCTTCTGGTGGTTCTTGGCCTGCTTCTTGCCCCTCTTTTCTTGATACAGCGGAAACTCAGGCGTTGAGGCGTAAATGACGCCAAGGGACCCGGTCGCGATTGTCCGGTGTGAATCGTATGAGGCCCAGGCGCTAGGTTCTGCGATTGCCAAAGCCTGTAAACTCATCGGGTTTGAGAAGCTGGACGCCTACGTCGGCAGGAACGTGTTGGTTAAGATTAACCTTCTAAACGGGGCCAGTCCGGATGCCGCCGCCAACACGCACGTTCAGTTCACACGCAGCGTCGTCAGGTATTTGAAATCGCATGGCCTCAATCCGGTGGTCTCCGATTCTTCCGGCACGTTTGAGGACACTAAGGGCTGTTTCGAGCAATCGGGCTATGCCGCGATGTGCAGGCAAGAAGGGACATCGATACTCCCGCTTTCCCAGGACGGCTATAAAGAGATTGAGATTTTGGGCGGCAAGCAAGTCAGATCGGCCCTCGTCTCCCGGCTCTTCCTCGAGGCCGACCTTGTCATCTCCCTGCCCAAGGTCAAAACCCACGTCCAAACCGTGTTCACCGGGGCAGTCAAGAACTTCTTTGCGGTTCTACCCCCTTCCGAGCGGCGCCGGTTTCATCGGCTCAGTAGATACGAGGCCTTTAGTGAGTCGATTGTTGACCTATATTCGTCAGTCGGCAAGGGGATAGCATTGATGGATGGGGTTGTCGGGATGCAGGGCTACGGCCCCTCGTCGGGAAGCGCTCGAAAACTCGGCCTTGTGCTTGCATCCAAAAACGCCGCCAACCTAGACGTCGTCGCCTGCGAGGCGATTGGCCTTTCGTCCGACAGAGTCCACACTGTAAAGGACACGATCGCACGAGGCATAGCCGCCCAGCTCGATGAGCTAGAAGTCTTGGGCGAGAAGCTTTCAGAGGTTGAGCGGGGATTTGATATTCCAACTCGGCTTCTGTTAAGGGCGAACCCCATAATAGAGAGGCTGACAGATTTCGCCCTGGGCCTCCATAGAAGCGTGCTTGAGGTGCAGCCCGCCAAATGCACAGCCTGTGGGCACTGCCGTAACATCTGCCCCGTGGGCGCCATAACGATTGACAAACATTGCCGAATAAGCTATTCAGACTGTATAAAGTGTTATTGCTGTTTCGAGGTGTGCCCCTGCGGCGCGATCATGCGTAAACAGTCGTTTGGGGGGCGTGTTCTGCGAAGGCTTAGAGGGAGAATGCAGAAGGGCTAGGTGCAATTGAAAGGGTCCGATCTTGTCCAGGAGGTTTCGCAGCGAACGTCGCTGCCGGTTGATCAGGCCAAGCCGATGGTCGAGGTCTTCTTCACGACCGTCAAAGAGGCTCTTCAGAACGGGCGCAGGGTCGAGTTCAGAGGATTTGGGTCTTTCGTTGTCAGGGATTACAGGCCTTGTTCGAGAAGAGACCCTAGAACGGGTGAGACGGTTCTGGTTGGCCCGAGGCAGAAGGCGATTTTCAAGCCGAGCCGGCTCTTGATCAATCGCCTCAACAGCGGGAGTTCTTTAAGCGGGGATGACGACAGCAATTCAGAGTCAAGATAGTCCAGTAGTTCTACATAGAGATTTGAGATACTATTTGCGTCAGGCCACGAATGTTGGTGTTTGTTTCAGCACAATCTGATTGGTCTGGCTTCTAGGAGGGTGACATGAGATTTGTAGCCGCAGCCACGGACTTTTTGAGGGGGTTGCAGGATATTCAGGGGATCGCAGGCCAGCGGAGTATCAACCCGATGCTTTCCGAGACGCTTCTTGAGACGACAGACAACGGGATTACTATTTACGCCACGGACCTGACGGTTTCGGTTCAGGAAGCGGTAAACGCTGACGTCGCAAGAGGTGGTTCAATCGTCGTGCAGGCCAAGAAGATCTTTGAGATAGCAAGACAGCTTCCGGAGGAAAAGGTTACGGTCGAGACGCTCGACGGCAACTGGCTCAAGCTATCGTCGGGCCGCGCCACGTTCAAGATCGTGGGACTTCCGGCCGAGGAGTTCCCGCCGATGCCGGAGTATGACCCGTCGTGCCTATCTGAGATCAACTTCGCTGCGCTGAAGTCGGCGTTTGCAAAGATCATCTCGTCGATGTGCGAGAACGACGCCCGAAGGTACCTCAACGGTGGCCTGATGGAGCTTGGCGCGGAGGAAGGCACCATCTTTGTCTCGACCGATAGCCATCGGCTGTCGTATAAGGTCTCAGACATAGGTTACAAGCACGAGGGTGAGAAACCTGTCCAGCTGATTATCCCGAGGAAGAGCATTGAAGAGATAATGCGGTTGTTTTCTGACGATGACGCCGTTCAGATGGGCCTCGACAGGCGCCGGCTCCTGTTCAAGAGCGATAGGCTCACGTTCCTGTCCACACTGATAGACACTGACTATCCAGACTACCGCGCGGTGATCCCTAGGTCCTCAAACGTCAAAGCAAAAGTGTCCCGCGAAGGCCTCGACACTGTATTGAAGCGCGTCTCGGTCTGCTCAGACCCCAGGACTCATCGGGTCCGCTTCTTCTTCAAAGAAGGGGCGATAACACTCGTCGGCGAGGACGCCGAAATCGGGGAGGCGATTGACGAGATTGAAGCGGAATATGAGGGCGAGGGCTTGGCCGAGCTCGTCCAGAAGCAGAAGCAAGAGAGAGAGGCAAGCCGCGTCCCGGGCGAAGAAGCAGTGATTGAACCAGAATACGAGGACCGTCTGGAGGTTGACTACAACGCCATGTTCTTCGAGGAAGCGCTCAAGATCATCGAGACGGACAAGGTTGTCTTTGAGCTCACGGAGCCGACATCTGGTTGCGTTTTGAAGCCCGACGAGGATGAGCCGACCCAGCTCTGCATCATAATGCCAATGGGCCGGTAGCCTAGGCAAGAGACGCGCCTCTTATGAGGCGTATGACAAAGCGTGGGGCCAATGAGCACCTCTGACCAGAAAGCGCAGCACATCGCCGGCCAGCGGGTAGTGGTGCTCGATTTCGGCTCGCAATATACTCAGCTGATAGCAAGGAGGGTTCGAGAGAGCCGCGTTTTTTCCGAAATACTCCCCTACAACGCGGACGCATCGAGGGTTCTTTCAGACGGCGTCAAGGGCATAATCCTCTCAGGCGGCCCGTCCAACATCTCCTCCGACATGGCCCTGCTCCCGGATAGAAGAGTTCTCGATGCGCCGGTGCCGATGCTCGGCATCTGCTATGGGATGCAGCTTCTGTGTTCGCATTTCGGTGGCCAAGTGCGCCGGGCGTTGCGTCGTGAATACGGGGGCGCTCAGCTGTCGATACTGCATAAGGACGGTCTTTTCAAGGGTGTTCCCGAGGGCGGGGGTTCTGAGACGAAGGTCTGGATGAGCCACGGCGACCGCGTTGAGTTCCTTGGACCCGATCTCGAGCCAATTGCAGAGTCCGCAAACTCGCCCAACGCCGCTATCCGGCACACCCGAAAGCCGGTATTCGGTGTTCAGTTCCACCCTGAGGTTGCCCACACGCCTGAGGGGCAGAAGATACTACGCAATTTCCTATTCGAGATATGCGGGTGCGAACCGACCTGGACCCCAGAATCGTTCATCGAACAGGAGATCAGAAGATGCAAGGAGCTCGTCGGAAACGGAAAGGTCGTGTGCGCCACGAGCGGGGGCGTGGACTCCAGCGTCGTGGCCGTGCTTCTTGCTAGAGCCATCGGCAGCAATCTCATCGCGATATTCGTTGATAATGGTCTTTTGCGCAGGAATGAGGCGAAGGAGGTCGCCCGGATACTCGGGGATGATCTCGGAATCAATCTGATCGTTGTGAGCGCACGGGAGCGTTTTCTGTCGTCACTGCGGGGCGTTTCGGACCCGCAGGAGAAGCGTAAGATAATCGGCAACCTCTTCATCGAGGTCTTTGAGGAGTCGGCCAGTCCGCTTTCCGATTGCGAGTATCTTGCCCAGGGCACGCTCTATCCCGACGTGATCGAGAGCGTCTCAGTAAAGGGCCCCTCTGCGCTCATCAAGGGCCATCATAACGTCTGGGGACTGCCTGAACGGATGAAGCTCAAGCTCATCGAGCCGCTGCGGGAGCTCTTTAAGGACGAAGTCAGGCTCATCGGCAAGGAGCTCGGCATTCCAGACCGGTTGATTATGAGACAGCCGTTCCCAGGCCCAGGCCTCGCCGTCCGGATAATCGGCCCGATCGCGCCTCCTCAGCTCGCCGTCTTGAGAGAGGCGGACGCCATCGTGAGGGAGGAGATCGAGAGGGCTTCCTTGATTGACGGTCTGTGGCAGTGGTTCGCGGTTCTGCTGCCTGTGAAGAGCGTCGGCGTTATGGGCGACGAGCGGACCTACGAGAACGCCGTGGCCATACGTATCGTGGAGAGCCTCGACGCCATGACCGCCGACTGGGCAAGACTGCCTTATGACGTGCTAGCGAGAATCTCCAACCGCATCATAAACGAAGTCGATGGGGTCAACCGCGTCGTCTATGACATCAGCACAAAGCCCCCGAGCACGATTGAGTGGGAATAGGTCAAAAGGCGCGGAAACGTCGAAGGGCAGAACCAAGAACGGAGCAGACTATGCTGAAGTATTTACACGAGTTTTCGTATTTTTCGGTTGAGTAGTGTTGGGTTGTTGTCTGTGCTGGGTGATTTTGGGTAAGGAACAAGTGGAATTAGGGTTGACGAGATGCTGCGTTTCGGTTCCCCGAAGGGGGACCACAATAGTAGCCGTAGGTGCAACCTACGGAATCCGTTCACGCCGGTATCCTCGCGACCCTGAAGGGGTCGAACAGCCCATCTACAGGGCTATGTCCAGCCCCTTCAGGGCTGAGGTGCTATTCTGTCCGCGACTGATCCGTAGGTTGCACCTACGGCTACTCACCTTAATCCCTTTCAGGGATGCAGGAAGAACGCCTTCAGTGGAGCAGGTTTGGGTACGATTACGAAAACTTCTCTGAAGTATTTCACTCTTGACTATTGGGAGGATGAGGGCTGGTACGTCGGAAGGTTGAGAGAAGTTCCGGGTGTTTTCAGTCAAGGGCGCTCTTTAGAAGAGCTGGAAGAGAACATTGAAGACGCGTTTCTTTTGATGATACAGAACGAATCTGTGCAAGAGGGAGGTTTGCCAGGCAACGCCGACTGAGTTGCCGGCGGATACCAAATCAGACGAAAAGAGCTCAGAACGGCGCACCAAGAACCAAGAGCAAGTAACATTAGTCAGGAACATGGAACTGAAGAGGACAACGATGGGCAGGGTGATCGAGAGGATGAGATTGACTAACCTTTACGACACCAGCAGGACCAAAGAGCTGGACGCAATTGTGGATACGGGTGCGACGATGCTTGTTCTGCCCGCTGAGATTGTGGAGGAGCTGGGGCTGCGTGAGGTCAGGGAAGTAACGGTCCGATATGCCGACAACTCGCGCAGGACGAAGAGCATATATGGGGTCGTGAGGGTCGAGCTACAAGGACGCCTCGGACATTTCGACGTCCTCCAAGAGGAGCGAGGCGGGCAGGCGTTGGTGGGACAGATCGTCTTGGAAGAGCTGGACCTGGTAGTTGACCCAAGGGGAAGAGGACTTATTCCTAATCCTGAATCCCCAGATACGCCCTTGCTTGATATTATGTGCGGCTGAGTAGAAGATACATCGGATCGCTAGAAGAGTGAGCTGAAGGGCTTCAAGAGGGCCCAAGATTCAGGCTGATCATTTCGGCCAAAAGAGGAAGGGATAGGAGCATGGCAGAGCTATCAGGACTTGAAGGCCTCAATCCAAGAGTCATAGAGGTCCTAAACCCGTATTGTCAGGAGATGATCTCGCTCCACGGCGACAATCTCAGATCGATCGTTCTTTACGGCAGCGCAACGGGCGCCGACTTTGTGGCCAAGCGCTCGAACGTCAACCTGATGATAGTCCTGGGCGAGGTAACCCAGGCCGCGCTCAAAAAGAGCCTCAAAACAGTGGCCAAGGGCCGAAAGAAGGGCATTGTCGCGCCTCTTCTCCTGGACGAGGAGCACGTCCGCCGGTCGGCCGACGTTTTCCCGATAGAGTTCCTCGACATACAGGAGAATCACGTCGCGCTCTTTGGCGAAGACCCCTTTACGAGCCTCGAAATAGACAAAAGCAACGTCCGGCTCCAGTGCGAGCACGAGCTGAAGGGCAAGCTGATCCGCGTCAGGCAGGGCTATCTCGAACGAGGTCTTTTGAAAAGGGACATCACCGCACTGCTGGTCGAATCGCTGACCTCTTTCATCCCGATCTTCAGGAACATGCTCCGGTTGAAAGGTCAGGACCTTCCGAGAACGAGGCGCGAGGTAATCGAGAAAACAACCCAGGTCTTCGGGGTTTCTTCAAGACCGTTTCTCAAAGTACTCGGGTTCAAGGAAGGCACGAAGGCGCCCGATGCCAAGAGGGTCGATGCGATATTCGCGGACTATCTGACGCAGCTCGATAGGCTGGCAATCGCGATCGACGAGCTGTGAGCCACGACATGAGAAGTCCCGACAAGCGCCTCGTCAAAACCGTAGCTTTATGCCTGCTTTTGGCCGCATCTATTGTGCTGGCCGGCGGCGTCAAGTTCCCCAAATACACGGGCTACGTCAACGATTACGTTGGGCTTATCAAGCAGTCCGACAAGGCGAAGCTGACGGCGCTGCTTTCCGAGCT
>CAYZPW010000124.1:0-8115 GCA_964480475.1 uncultured bacterium
CAGTTGGTCTAGGTGATGCAGGACCAGGGTAAGCGCGATGATGGGGCCGGTCTCGGCGCGGAGGGTTGACATCCATCTTGCCTGCCAGCGATACTTCAGCCCGGGCAATGCACCATAATCGGCATGCCATTCTGAGTACATCAATGGCGGAAAGCGAGGTCTTAAGGCGGTGAAGCGGACAGTCATTATTTCACCATTTTCTGACCTCTCGTCGATCGGGCCGAGGGTTCTTTCCGGCTGTTTGAGGCAGGCCGGTTTCCCGACCAGAAAGCTATTCCTGTACGTCTCGCAGGAAAAGGGTGGTATTTGGCCGGGCCTGTTTCTGTATCCGGAGAGTGTTCTTGAGAAGGTGGGAGAGCTCTGTTCGGACTCGCTGTTCGTGGGGGTGTCGTTGATGACGAACTACTTCGACAGAGTGGTCCAGCTCAGCCAGTTTCTTAGGACGCAAGTCGGCGTTCCGGTTGTGCTTGGAGGTATCCACGCGACTTTGATGCCCAAGGAATGCGCGGAGTTTGCCGATTACGTCTGCATCGGAGAGGGCGAGGGCGCCATAGTCGATGTCGCGCGGGCATTCCTCGAGGGAAAGGAGCCGACGCAAGTCGCCAATATCGCATATATCAGGGACGGTGAATTCATTCAGAATCCGCTCAGGGCGTTAGTTCAAAACTTGGATGACATCCCTTTCCCTGACTATTCACTGGACGATGACTACGTTCTGATTGATGGTGACCTTCATAGGATGGAGAAGAAGGATGTTAAGCGGTTGATATCAAGCGCCGCGCCCGGCGAAAAGTTGGCTCATGAGAGGCCATACTACATGACGATGATGACCCGAGGCTGTCGATACGCCTGCACGTATTGCTGCAACCACAGGCTGTTTCGGCTCTATGGCCGACGGGGCTTTATCAGGAGGCGGTCAGTCGAGAACCTCATCGAGGAACTGTCGTGGGTTCGCAAGAACCTACCATTCGTCGAGTTCATAGTTCTCACGGACGATTCATTTTTCGACTGCGACGAATCTCAGATTGATGAGTTTTGTCAGGTCTATAAGGAGAGAATAGGGCTGCCGTTCTTCTCACTTGGGACACCTTTTGGGGTAAGCAATGAGAAGCTGAGGAGGATGGTTGATGCCGGCATGATTTACGTCCAGGTCGGCATTCAAACCGGGAGTGAGCGAATCCGAAAGATGTATAAGAGGCCATTCTCGAACGAGGAGATCATTTCGATTGCGGACATGCTGGCCAAGTATGTCCCGAGGATGCTGCCACCGCGGTACGATATCATCATAGACAATCCCATGGAAGAGGATAAGGACGTGATCGACAGCATCCGCCTTCTTCTGAAGCTCAAGAAGCCTTACTTCATACAATACTTCCCTCTTTCTTTGTATCCGGGAACCGACCTTGCTGACAGGGCAGTGGAGTCCGGCATCATTACTAACTGGAAGGAACAGGTCTATCGGAAAAAGGTCTTCGAAAAGAAACGAACCTACCTAAACTTCGTCCTCAACCTATTCAACTCGCCAGTGCCCAAGTTCATCCTGCGTCTCCTGATAACGAGGCCCGCGCTGTTCCTGCTGAACCGGCCGTATTTCGGGAGGCTGCTCAGATTGGGTTTACGGTCCACTAGCCTCGTCTGGGTCTGCCTGACTGCTGGGAGGTAGTGTATTGTGTCTCAATTGCCCTTACACCTTCATTGTCTGAGGCCGCTTTTGCACACAGTAGGGCTTGACTGTCCGTCAGTTCAGCCTATTCGAGTTGTGATTCTGTCCTTGGCAAGGCTCAACTTCTCATTGAGGATGTAGAGTGACTTGTAGATCGGCCCGAGCCAGGAACATGACAACAGCTTCACAACCCATTTTGCCGTTAGAAGCCGCATCAAACTGGTTGGGGCGCCTCGATTAACGAGCGCGATCAGCAGAGTGGAATACCTCCCCTCGCGTTCCATGTAGAACTTGCCGTATATCTGCTTCGCCTCGTCCTTGATCAGTCCATCCTGAGATGCCCGTTCATGGAGCTCGGTACCGGGGAACATGGTCAGCGAAAACACCTGAATTGTGAACGGCTTCTTGAGATGCATGAGGAGCTTGACCGTGTCAATCCTGTCCGCCCTGGTCTCGTATGGATTGTCCACAATCACGTCGTAAATCGGATGCAACCGTCCAGCATGGCTGTTGATTAGCGCCGCCGCCTCAAGAACATCTGCGTTTCCGATGCCGCGGTTGTATATGGTGTTGATGCGGTCACTTCCGGTCTGTATGCCCACCTGGAGGCCCGTCAAGCCTGCGTCAACTAGTAGCTTAAGCTTCTGAGACGTTATGTTCTTAGGAGTACTGAGGCAGAAAAGAGGCAGGTCTATTCTCTTTTTGTATTGCTCAGCGAAATCCCGAATCTCCTCGGTGGTCCCCGCCAGAAATGAATCGTCAAAAAAGCCGATCTGATTGATGAACCCGTACTGTATCTTGGCCGCTTCAAGTTCGGCGATGATGTGGGCCACGCTCCGCCGTCTCATGTATCCCTTCCGTCCATAGAGCTTGATCAGCGCACTATTCCCGCAATAGGCGCAGTTGAAGGGGCAGCCTCGTGTCGTGATGGTGCCGTAGTTGAGGTCGCCCTTCGCGTAGAGCGCCCCCTTGCCATGCAGCCGCCTCAACATCTCCAGGTCGGGGACCGCGAATCTCGAGTGTTCTGGGTTATAAACGTAGTATTCCGAGTTGTCAAAGTCCGGGGGAGGGATGCTGTCGAGGTCCTGGATCAGCGGCCTGACTGGGTTTTGTCGCATTCCATCTTGCGTCTTAAGGCAGAGATTCTCAACGTCTTCATAGGGCTCACGATTCGCGATGCGCTGCGTGAGCTCCAGCATCGCGCCTTCTCCCTCGCCAAGAACGACGATATCCGCGTGCTGGAGGCACTCCTTCGGGCGTATCGTTGGGTGAATGCCTCCCCAAACAATAGGGATGTCGATCTTTTTCTTGAGATGCGAGGTCAGCTGCGCCGCGCGGTCAAAGAGGTTCGTCATCAGCGAAATGCCGACGAGATCGACGTTGCTGCAAAGCTCCACTACTCCCTTAAGCACATGATCGCTGTATAGCTCCATGAACTCCTCAACGACACGTTTTGCATAGAGATTTGGGAGGAATATCAGCCGAGTATCGATACCGTTCGCCCGCAAATGAGCCGAGATACTCCTGACCCCCGGAGAGAAAACGTCCGAATATGGCGATATCAGTGCAACTTTCAAAGCACAACCTCAGGGATTCTCATGGCTCAGATCGTAACACCTATCGCTGTCACTTCTCAAGCAGCGATAGCGGCATACTCAACGAAGAGCCTATCCCATAAGTGGGTCAGACGTGCTTCGTAGGGACGGCACTTGCCCTGCCCTTCTGATCCGAGGACAGAGCGGGGCCTGCGCGATTGTGATGGTGATAGGCGTGCAGTGCCCTGTCTTGCAGTTGGCTCCCATGGACACGCTTGAAAGAGCTAGGCAATAACGCTACCTTCCTAGTGTTCGATGCAGATGCTGAACGTTTTTCATGAGTTCACTCACAGAACAGCGGGGCCACAAAACCAGGATATGACGGAAAAGACCCAGTCGAACAGACTTCTGGTTTTCATGCTGGTCGGCATCGCGGTCGGCGTCTTGCTGGGCGGGTTTTCGCCCGCTGCGGGCGAGGCAGTAGCGTTCGTTGGCGATCTTTTCATCAAGGCGCTTCTGATGTTAGTCGTGCCGCTGATCATGGCCTCAATGATCGTGGGCATCAACCGTATCGGGGACATCAAGCGCCTACCAGGCGTTGGCGGTAAGACGCTCGCGTATTACATGCTGACGACGGCACTTTCGGTCATAACCGGGATTGTCTTGGTACTTGTCATCAGTCCCGGCGGTGCGGACACCGAGAGGGAGCGGATAGAGCTTCGCGGCGGTCAGCTCATGGAGCGCGAGGGCTACATCATCTCAGACAGGTCGCTCACGCTGGTGGATTCCAGCTTCGTGCGCTCCTACGACGACCGCTATATGGTCGTGTTGCTCGACCAAGGCGACATCCGGGGGATCGTCGCGAGGGTCCACGGCCCGAACAACTCCGTCGTAACGGTCAAGGGCTGGACTGACGCCAACGAGGAGCCGGCGTCTCCGAGGCCGCTGGGCATCGGGCTCAGGGTCGATCTTGCCGTAACGGAGAGTGTCAAGGGCAAGAAGTCCTCGATAAGCGAGGTGCTTCGCGACGTCGTAACCAACCTCGTCCCGCGCAACCTGTTCAAGGCGATGGCCAACAACGATGTCTTGCCTCTCATCGTCTTTTCGCTCGTCTTCGGAGCGGTTCTGATGACGCTGGGCGAACGTGGTCGTCCCGTCATTAGGCTCTTTGAAGGTCTTAACGAGGCGATAATGAAGATCGTGCTCCTCTTGATGCTGGCGGCCCCGGTTGGCGTCGGTGCGCTCATCGCCGGGCGCCTCGCCCGGGCCGGGGGCTTCGCGGGTTTCGGCCCCGAACTTCTCAGGCTGGGCAAGTACTCTCTCACTGTGATCGTCGGATTGTTGATCCACGCGTTCATAACGCTGCCGCTGATTCTGCGTTTGTTTGGGAAACGGCGCGTGGGGACCTACGCCAAGAACATCGCGCCGGCGCTGACCACGGCCTTCTCGACCGCTTCCAGTGCCGCGACACTGCCGCTGACGATACAGTGCACGAACGAGCGGAACCGCGTGCCGCTGCACATCACCAACTTCGTCCTGCCGATTGGGGCCACGATCAACATGGACGGGACGGCGCTATACGAGGCGGTTGCGGCCATCTTCATTGCGCAGGTTTACGGCATCGAGCTTGGGCTCGGCCACCTGATCATCATCTTTCTGACCGCGACGCTGGCCGCGGTCGGGGCGGCCGCCATCCCGCAGGCGGGCCTGGTTACGATGATTATCGTCCTGCGCGCGGTCAACTTGCCCATCGAGGGCATCTCGCTGATACTCGTCATCGACTGGTTTCTCGACCGCTGCCGCACGACGGTGAACGTCTGGGGCGACGTCGTCGGCGCCGCCGTCATCGAGCGTTATGAGGGACGCGGCGAGGTGCGGTGAGCGTCTCGTCGCAGGATAACTGACGTGGCCGGTTTTCCTGTTCTTCTGGGCCGATACCCGCTTGCGGGCCTACTTCTCGTGGGCCTTATCTACCTTTGCTTCAAGTGGTCCCACTGGGGGTGCAATCGCGACCGGCGTGACGATCGTCCTGTGGGCATTGCTGAGGGTGTGGCGCCGCAACAGACAGAGATTGGTGCGAGGTCTCACCACAAAGACACGAAGGCACAAAGGTTATCCTGGCCTTCTGAATACGTCATATCCAGTGCGGAAACCAGTTAAGGCGGCGGAGGGAAAGCCACGTTGAAACGCAGCTGAAGCCAAAAGGCTTGTTTGTTGGGTGGTGATCGCTGTAAAGTATCCATGCAATTGTGATCTGGAGGACCAAGGAGGTTCAAGTATGGTGCGAAAGCTGGTTTTCATTGTAATTGTCGTCGTGGTACTTCTCGGTCTCATCAGACTGGTCGCGCTGACGAAGGTGCCTTGCGGCTACGTGGGCGTCAGGCGGTCGCAGATCGGCACATCTGAGGACGGCGGGCCGAATGTCAAACTTCTGATGCCTGGGCTTCGATTCGCTCTGCCGATCGTGCACCAAGTTGAGCTGATAAGCACGACAGTTCGGAAAATCGACGTCGAACACGCTGAGATTACACTGAAGGACAATCTGAGTGTGTTTGTCGATGCGACCGCAACGTTTCGCGTCGAGCCAACGGAGCTCGCGATGCGGTTTGCCTTGAATGACGGGGCCCAATACGTCCGGCGAGTGATGCCGGGCGGTCTGAAAGGCGTCGTGCGCGAGGTCCTTCAAGAGACGGACGCCGACGGCTTCCTGGACGCGACGTGGAGAAATAGGCAGAAGGCCGTCATCGAGGAGCGCCTGTCCGAGGTGCTGGCGAAGCGAGGAATAACGCTCACGCAGTTCTTCCTTCGTGATTTCGCGTTTGCAGCGTCGTATGAACGTGAGCTGAAGCGCTTGCGCCTCGTCCGTCAACACAAGCACAAGAGGTCGCTTGAGATCAAGCTCGCGGCGCTTGAGGCCGAGGGCGACATTGAAACGCAGGCACTCCGCGCCGAGATCGAGCGGGTGAACAGGGAGGTCAGCGGGCACGTTGAGGCGGCGAAGCGCGAGGTGAATCTCATTGCGGAGGAGGCGCGACAGAAGGGCGAATTCCTGGTCTCTCAGGCTCAACTTGAGGGGCTTCGGATGATGAACGAGGCGTTGGGTTCAGCGAACGTGGATGCGATGCTCAAGATGGAGCTAATCGAGGCGCTCCGGACTGGGCTTCGGTTTGTGATCTTGAGGCCCTCTGACCTGGGTGTGCTCGACGTTCTTGGTGGCAGCAGTTCGCGAACACGGCGAAACAGCCAGGAGGTGCGATGATGGGCGGCAAGAGGGAGCATTCATCACAATGGGGCTGCGTCAGCGTGATCCTCGTGTTGGTTATCGTCATTGTGGCCATTTGGGGGGCTTTTCGCTGCACATTCCGCGTGCCGAAGGGCTATGTGGCCGTCTTGATGAGCGAAGTAGGAGGCGTCGGAGACGGGCTTCAAGACGAGGTTCTACACGAGGGTCTGCATCTCTATAATCCGCTTACAACTGACTATTTCGCTGTCAGCACAGCAGTTCAGACGCTCGTGTTCGGAGCTCAGGAGCCCGAACCCGGACCAAGAGGCTTGGGGACGGGCGCTACGGACTACTGGCGCCGCCCAGCGACGAGCTATTGGGACGACGACCGGAGGATGTACAGGTCCGAGGCGCAGATACGTGATGCTAACATCGAGATGCGGTTCCCGGAGGGGCCAATCCGCACGAAGACGAAGGATGGCGAGGACGTTGAGCTGAAAGCAACGCTCGTCCTTCGGGTCCCAGAATATAGCGCGCCTCAATTCGTGAGATTCGTCAGGGCGGATGTCGCTAAGCTCCGGGACCTATACCTGATTCCGGGCGCAAGGAGTGTGATTCGGACCGTCTTCGGCGAGCTCGACTGCGAGTCGTTCTTCAGTTCTACCGAACGTGGTGCGAAGGCACAAGAGTGTCTATCTGTGTTGAATGAGCTTCTGCGTCCCGCGGGTGTCTCGGTTGAGGGTTTCACGCTAGACGAGTTCGCGTTCGATCGGGAGTTTCACACCTATTTGCAGGATTTGAAAATACTGAATCAGCGTATTGGCTCTGTGGGAGAGCAACGAGAGGCCTCGCTCGATCAGTTGAGACAGGAGTTTCAGCGTGCAAAGGCGACCGCGAAGCTCAAGGTCGCGGCTGCCGAGAGAGAAGTTGAGGCCGCAAAGATCGATGTGGAGAGGACGATTGAGCGGATGAGGCGGCAGGCCGAGGCGGTTCGGCTTCAATTGAGGCGTGAGGCGGACCTCGCCCGGGAAAGGGCCGCGGCCATGTCCGGGCCCGGAGGAGAGGCGGCATTGAAGCTAGAATTGGCGAAGGCGCTTAAAGGCAAGCCGATCGTGATTCTGCCTGATGATGCAGCGAATTTGGGCGAGAGCTTTTCTGAGCTCTTCAAGATGCTCTCGCAGGCGCCTCAACCAGCCAATCCTTGAGCAGTCCATGAACGGGCACGAATAGTCGCCGGGACTGGCTTCTACCTCTCTTCGTGGCTCGCACCCGGAGAATCAGATTGGCTGTGACTGACCTTGTCGGTTGACCTGTCCGAAAGACGGTCCCTCCCCGGACGAACGATCGCACGTCGCAGCTTGTGCATCTGAATCTATGCAGTCTGGTAACTACCCAGGCCCAGAGTCCTTCGCGGTCCCAAAGCACTCAGCCCGTGCTTTTCATTTTTAGCCGACGCTCGCGGCGCGGCGAACTATTCAGCCTTCGTAGCCACTACGGCGAAGTGGGCTGGCGAAGCCTGCTGTCGCAGTCCACATCGCATCTGGCTTTAGACTTTGGACTCATTCCCCTCTCGGGACTGGAGGAATGCTCGCAGTGGACTAGAAGTTTTCGTATTCTTCGGTCTTGATTCTCCGCGTTATCGGCTGTTCGGCTTGGTTTTCGGGGAGGGGAAAGTGGAATTGACGTCAGGTTGG
>CAYZPW010000125.1:0-7980 GCA_964480475.1 uncultured bacterium
ACCGGGGCGGCGCTCATCTCGAAGCCGTTCGCCATGTCGGTCTCCCGTACTGATTCTTGCGCAATTGTGAACGGGAACTCCTCGTAGGCCATGATGGTCCCGGACGTGGAGAGAATGGCAGTCGCAAGGCTATACTCGCCTGATGGCGTGGCATCCTCGATCGGCACCGTCGCGAAGGTTATTGGCTTGAACATGAGGCCCGGTATGTAGGTCGCCTCGCGAAGGACCGGGACCAGGCCGGCGTGCCAGCCGTCGAAACCAAAGCAAAGCGCCTCGCCGGAAGGCGTGATAACGCCAACGTAGAGCGAGCCGACAATCGTCAGACCCAGGTTCTTCATCGACCAGACCATTCCCGCCGCGTCGCCGGTCTCGTACCTGCTTCGGTCCGTCTGAACCTGGAGCTTGCAGTTCCGCCAATACAATGCAAGTTGAACGTCGCTCGGTAGAGTAGGGTAGCGATATGCGCGAGCCCAAGCGACTTGGTCTCTGTCTGCAACCAGACGTGAGGAATTTCTCGCGAATTCAGAGGGGAATGGGAACCTCCGCCAGAGGCTGTCTTTCTGTCTCACCAGGCCCGCCCTACATAGAATCCAGATTGCGCCGGCGTCATCGACCGCTATCTCCGAATGCGGTTTCCATGCGTCGTCGGTAGGTGCATAAGAACCAATCATCCGGCATTCGCCGTCCTCACAAGCATAACCATAGACACCGTCCTCGCACGCCACCCAGGCCGTCTCGTCGCAAACTCGGACAGCGACATCCTTGAAGGCGTTTGATCCACCAAGCGCCTCGAGATCAATAATCGTCCCCGAAGTGGTTCCCTCATCTATCCATCCAATTCCGCAGTTCTTAAATCCCAGAAGACATCTATCGATCTTGCCTCCCCCACAGTCTATGTAAAAAGCGTTAACGGCAGGGAACTTCACAAAACTCCACGACTCATCCAGGTTCGGGTCCCCGTCAACGCAAAACGCCCCGTAATCCGAGGCCGTGTGCAAGTATCCGATCATCCAGACCAATCCCGAGGAATCGATGCCGATATCTGCCGCAGCCCCTTGAATCTCAGGGTATTCAGGCGTGTGGGGAAACCACCAGTCATACTCCCCATCTTGATACCGTATCACGTATGATTCGGAGTACCTCGGATGATGAATCACCTTTCTAATCCATGCAGCATAGTCATCCCCACTGATTCGATCTCTCCCCATGGCCAATTTTTGCTCGCTGGGGTAAACCCCAGGCATGTTCTCATCGAACTCGAAACCAAGCCCATCGAATCTGCTCATGCAGCCATCGGCATTTATCCAAATGCAACCTTCCGGATCGCTCGCAATCACAATTGGCTCTTCGTGATACTCCCCGGGCTGGTCGTGAATTGGCACAGCAAGGCTGCGCCAAGCGTAGTCATCGCACTCCCATATCACCTCTCCAGGCCGCAGCTCGTTGCCCCCTTCAGACGGTTGAGCGCTGAGGCCCAGCAGACAGAATACAAGGACCCAGAGCAACTCAGAGCGCATAGACATACGCCAACGGGTCATGAGTACCTCCTTGCGGCTTGTGAGTGCGCGGACAATAACCATCTTAATAATACTTGTTCTGATCGACCATCGCAACCACACAAGAGCCTGTCGCCTCCGACAGCCCGCTTTCCGGCTCGCATCGACAAAGAAGGCGCCAGTAAGGCGACTTGAGGTTGTTTGTCGATTAAGCTCTTTGTGACGTCGAAGAAGGAGTCCGCCTCGTCGGAACTGATGACGAGGCGCTTGCTGACGGAGTATCCGCGGTTCCCGCAGCCGCCGGCGTCGCCAGACTTTCAGCCGACGTAGCCCACGGTTTAGAATGGCCAAGTAGGCTCGGCGGACAGGTTGACGAAGCTGGATTGATCCGTTTCTTCATTTTCCCTTTTCTCCTTTTGTGCCGTTTCCGCGGCGAGGAGAAACAGCTCCGCAAAAGAGTTGACTTGGATCGGCGGCGTTGTTACGCTTGCGCCTCGATTATCTTATCAAGGTTGATTTTGGGTGGCCTTATCGGTCATTGCTTAGTGCTTTCTTGGAACAGACAGGAGAGAGAATATGACAACATCACGGTTCCTCGCTGTGGTTTTCGGCTTGGTGCTGTTTTCAAGCGTATGTTTTGATCTTGGTTTGGCGGACGAGACAGACTTCAGATTGAAGTATTCTTGGCCGGCGCTTGACGTCGAAATGATGCCGGCATCCGCCCCTCAGCCACAAGTCGGGGTTGTCGCGGTTGAGGCGAGCATCAACATCTGGGGCGATCGGCTTGGGCTGCTGACCTCTCTCGAGATGGGCGAGTTCGAGCTTCACGGCATCGCCGGTTCGCACGTGGTGTCGCCTGGAACGCCCGCGCAGCGCATCTACGAATATGAGACTCACAACAAGATACTCAAGGGCGTCTATAACTGCGACATGCGCGTATTCTTGGGCAACTTCATCCGCCGTTGGTCGGAGGCGGAGCTGAAGGTTCTGCGAGATTCGAACTTTGCCGTTATCCTCGGCTGGAATTGGCAGCATTACAAGTTCGACCGCACTGTTACTGAGATATCGATTGTGGGCCATCCAGATGAGGACCCGAACGAGGACCTTCTGCCCTGGAGCGACGAGTCCGGTTACGACAAGGACCACGGCGGCGCATACAAGCTGAAGACTCGTGGGTTCGAGTTTGGCGTTTCAGCGGATTGGGCGCCCTTTGCGGAGTCCGAGACCGATGCGCTGAAGCAGATCTCGGTTCACTTTTTGGGCAGATACGCGCCGGTCCTGAGAGCCGAGTATTTCGGTGTGAAGTGGCAGGACAAGCTCGAGAGCGCCTACGGCGCCGACTGCGAGGCCTCTGTAACCTACGATTTCGCCAAGCTGCTTGAGCTGAAAGGCAAACAGCGCCTGACGGCAGGTCTTGGCTATGGTTGGCGGCTTCTCAACGGGTCGAACCTCAACAGGATCATGTCCCACGCTGCGATGTTCACTGTGAGTTACGGCCTGCCTCATAGCTGGTAAGGGAGCGTCCGAACGAGGCCTGACGCCGGCCATTCTCATTCGATGAATGAGCCAGATGCAGGGGGCGGCTCTGCGTCTCGGCAAGTGTTCCTCGGATGAGTACGCTGTTGAGATGGGTCGCCTGCTCGGCGGCGCTCGTTTTCGCTTTCTATCTCTTGTGGGTAGTCAGACTCCCGCTTGAGGGGCTCATAAAGTTCGTCCCGGACGATGCTTTCTACTACCTCAAGATCGCCCAGAACGTTGTCGCCCAACGGGGCCTAACGTTTGACGGTTTAGGCCCCACCAGCGGCGTCCATCCGCTTTTCCTATTGCTTCTGGTGCCCGTTGCGGCGGTCTTCGAGCAAGCGCCCGAGACAGCGATTCGCGGAACAATCCTTCTGTGCGGCCTGCTCTTCTTCGCGTGTGCGCTGGTTTTGAAACGAATCATCAGAATGACCGCCGGCCGCGACACGTCGGTCATCGCCTTTGCAGCAGCGCTCACAGCGCCTTCTCTGTTACTCGTAGGGGTCGGTGGGCTCGAGACCTCGCTATCCCTGCTTCTCTTGCTCACATCGCTCCTCGTCTTTTTGAAAGTAACGTCTGCCGAATGCGTGCCCAGGCTGAAAGTGCTGCTACTGGGCGTTCTGACCGGCGCTGCGATACTCGCCCGAACGGATTGCCTATTCCTAATTCCAGCCTTTATTCTCGGATTCGCCATCGCCGGTCGAGCCTCCAGGCGTCTTTTGCACTGGCGAGCTCTCTTGCTTTTCGCTCTCCCCCCGGTGCTTGCGGCACTTGCGCTCTTGGTCTGGTGTGTTTGGACAACAGGCATGGCGTTCCAGTCAAGCGGCCTGGCGCTGACCGTCATGTCCCGGCGCACAGCGGGTCTCGCTGACAGCGGCGTATCAGGGTTGCTGCAATCATCTTGGGAGCTGGCCAGAGATTCTGCTGTAACCGCATTCAATCTTGCAGGCTTCCCAATCGCGATCGTCCTCTTATCACTCGTCGCGCTCGTCTGCGCCTCGGCCATCTCGGAGCTGGTTCACGTGGGGAGACTGCTCAAGCGAGCTCGCCCTCTGCTGCCGCTTCTCCTGCATTCGGCCTTTTTGCTGCTCTTCTACGCCTTTTGGCTCCGCCATTTTCAGCTGTGGTATCTCGTGCCCGCATCAGTCGCCATCATTGCCTTCTGTTCGCTGTTGCTCGGAGCGGTTTCGGAAAGCGTTTCTGACATCCTACCTAAGGGCAGCGAGCGAGTGAGCAAAGTCCTCAAAGCATCCTTTGCCGTGTTGATCATCATTGCCGGAGCGGTCCGGGCGCCCTCGCTTTTCTCGACGGGCCTCTACCCCTGGCAACCGGAGATGTTGAGCGCCGTTTTCTCCGTCCAAAAGCACATCCCAGCCGATGCGAAGGTCGGCTCGTTCAACGCGGGCATCGCCGGGTGCTTCCTTAACGCAAACGTCGTCAACCTCGACGGAGTCGTCAACAACCGCGTCATCCCACATCTCGTGAGCGGGACTCTGGACAAGTATCTGGTCGAGTCGCAAATAGACTGTATTGTTGATTATCAGTATAGCTTCTTCAGATTTGCCCAGGCGACGACGCAGGCTGGCTACCCCGGCTTTGAGCTGGTCTTGGAGCTGCCCGGGACCTGGAACGGGACGAACATCTGGGTCTGCCGGAGGAGGCCGGGGGCTTTCGTGGAGCCCTCGATAGTTCGGCTGGTCTCCGGATTCTATCCCGCGGAGCGCTGGTCTGATGGCGGTTTTGACTTCGGGTGGTCCAAGGGTGAATCGTCCAGCATCTCGCTGGAGCCTTCAAGCACTGACGTCGATCTTGAGCTTATCGTGTTGGCCTTTCCGCTTGAGATGGCCGGCCGATCGGGTCAGTCCGTGACGGTCTCCCTGAATGACAGCACTCTGGGCAGCATCAGCATGGTCTCTGGGTGGCATGAATACACCATGTCGCTGCCTGCGGGGACGCTAAAGCCCCGCGAAAACACGATTACGTTCACATACGGGCACACGTTGTGCCCCGCCACTGATTGCGATTGGGCCTCGAATGACCGGCGCCGGCTCGCAGTCGCCTTCCGCGAGTTCCACTGTCAAAGGTGAAATGGTCGTGGCCGGCTTGTCCGCCGCAGCTTCAGGAAAGGCGGGCGAGTTCCACTGTCAAAGAAAGAACCGCTCGATGGCAATCGCCGCGCCGTCGTCGTTGTTTCTCGGCACGAGCAGGTCGGCGGCGGCCTTGACCTCGTCTAGAGCATTCTCGACCGCTATTCCCACGCCGGCGTTTCGCAGCAAGCAACAGTCCGAGATGTCGTCGCCTATTGCGACGGTCTCGTCCAGCGCGATGCCCGTGCGTTCGGCGATGTGCGAGACGGCCTGCCATTTGTCGCCCTTGGCGCTCAGAACCTCCAGCGCGCTGACGGGGATGGTCAGGTTCCTGACGATGTGCACGTTCAACGAGCCGTCCGCCGATAACTCCCGCAGCGCCTCGTAAGCGGGAGTCAACCTCGAAAGCGGCTCCATGACGATGAACTGTATGATTTTTTCGGCCGGCGCAGTTCTCAGGTCTTCGACCTCGCATAAGAACTCTGAGTTCCTCGAGACATACGCGCGGTGGTAGCGATTGGCGTCGCTGCTACTACAGTAGAGGTCAATGCCATCATCAAAGGCATCGACGTGGACGACAGGATTGAGCTCGAAGCCGGCGAGAAGATCGATAACAGGAACGAAATGCTCCTTTGGGAATAGATTCTTCAGCACAACGCGATGCTTTGGGCATTCTCTGACGGCGGCCCCGTTGTTGTAGGCGACCAGGATCGGACGGTCTATCTGCTCGACCATGGGAATCACAGTGCGATAGCGCCTTCCGGTGCAGAAAACTACAACGGCGCCGGCATCAATCGAGTCCCGAAGGGCTGACACTGCTCTTGAACTGATCCTTTTGTCATCGGTAAGCAGCGTGCCGTCGAGGTCCAGCGCCAGGAGTCGATACTTCATTCTTCCCATATCGTTGTGCACCAGTGGTTGAACGCATGAATTGGCGTAACGTGCGTGGTGGTTTTACCACAGAGATGCAGAGATACACAAAGACAAGACAGTATGGGTTTGACCCTGGTTTGTTGGTAACTTTGGATCTTTCGCGTGTCGTCGGCAAAGGAAGCCGCCCGCGTCGCGATCTTGCGGAGCCTGGGACAAGCGGTGAGTTTGTGAGTTCCATGTCGCCCGGCTTTAGCCGAGGCGACGTATGAGGCTACCATTTTGTTAGCCCCCAACTTCGAGTTGGGGTTGCCCGTGACCGACGGGCACAGCTCCTCGCCCATGCAACGCCAAAGGCGTTGCATGGGCGAGGGAGGGGCGGGCCTTGAGCCAGCTGGACCTCCACGCTGAAGCATGGAGTTAATACAATGGTAGGCGATTCCTCAACCGCGTTGAAACGCGGTCGAGATGATACTAAATCACCTACCCACAATCTAGAGTCACACCCAACGGTATTGTGGGATTGCTTACTAGGGCACAAGGCTAAAGTTTAGCCCCGAAATCGACGAAATCTCATTTGAATAGATAGCCTTTGGCATAAGCAGGTTTTCATCGACCGTCAGTTAATGGGGTTCTCGTGGGCAGGATGTCCAGACTGCAAGTTATTGAGCGGGTGGCGGGGGGAGCGCACCTTTCGGGGATGAGTCTTTACGGCATAAACCTCTCCGAACTCAGCCTGTCTGGTCTCCAGTTCAGGGGGACCAATCTTTTCCGGGTCAATATGCGCGGCGTTGACGCGTCCGGGTCGGACTTCATGGACGCCAATCTCTCCAGGGCCGACATCTCTCGCGCCAGCTTTCGAAGAGCAAACCTCGAACGCGTCAACTTGTTTGCGGCCAACGCCAGCGAGTCCAACTTTCGCGAGGCGCTGCTCAGCGGCGCCAGAATGGGCCGCGGGGTGTTTAGGATGGCGATATTCGCTCAGGCCGACCTTCGGCGAGCGGAACTTGAACTCGCAGACCTGTCGGAGGCGGACCTTTCAAAGGCCATGATGGGGGCCGCAACACTCGGACGCGCCAAGCTCGTGGCTTGTTCTCTTTCTGGGGCCAACCTCGAAAACGCCTTCCTCGGGGAGGCGAATCTGTCAAAGTCGAACCTCACCGGGGCCAACCTAACCGCAACTGATCTCAAGAGAGCGAACCTGTCGGTATGCGCGGCCAGCTACGCCAATCTGCACCGCGCCAACCTGACGAGCGCCAACATGCAGGGCATAATCCTCAACGAGGCGGACCTTAGGCAGGCGAGCGGGGCTAACGCTAATCTCAGGAGTGCGATCCTGGTGGGCGCCGACCTCAAGAACGCTGACTTCTCAGGCGCTGACTTCAAGCAGGCTGAGCTGGCGTTTGCCCAGCTGGATGGATGCAGCTTCGCCGGCGCGGTCTTCCACGGCGCCAATCTCTCTGAGGCCTCAAACTGGCATAAGGCTGAATGGAAGGGCGCGATCTTCGATTCTGCCAGCCAGCCTCCACCCGGCTTCAAGGACCTCGCCGAGGGCGTGGTCTTCGTGTAGGGGCGGTGTCTCAGACCTAACAATCACGCGCATATTCTGGGTTGATGAGGGCTGTCCGTTGTGTTCTATAAATCGTATTCCCTGAAGGGGAATAACGTGAATAGCCCCACGTTTCAACGTGGGGATTCGGTCGGCAGGCGCCGAAGAACCGACCCTGAAGGGGTCGCACAAACGGTTGATGTGAGGTCAGATTTCAGGCCGCCCCCCATGCATCCTCTTCAGGAGCGAATTCTCTGGAGGGAGGATGAGGCTCTTGAGGTGCAGCCGTCACCCGAATGAATTCGGGTGTTAGAATAATAAGAGCCATTCATATCACCGCGTTGAAACGCGGTGAGTCAGAGATATCTAACTCCATGAATATGCGTATAGTTGTTAGGTCTCAGACCCGCCCGCCTACATCAATCCCCTCGGATACGGGGCATCTTATGCGACCATCAAT
>CAYZPW010000126.1:0-7844 GCA_964480475.1 uncultured bacterium
GGGAATCACAGAAACAATACGCAAGAGAGAGGAAACAGTATTGCTATGTTTACGAGGATGATCAGTTTAGGACGATTCTTACGCCGGATTATCGACTTAAAGCACTGGACCACGAGGATCCGAGAATACTGGAGGGGAAGAATATATCTTTCAACGCAATAGAAGCACTAAGGGAAAGAACGCAAGCCGAAAACATTGGCTTCATAGTGTTGTTGATACCCACCAAAGAATTGGTCTTCAAGGAATTAGTTCTCCGGCATCCCGAGCGAATGAGCAGCGAGCTTCAAGAGTTGATCGAGAAGGAAGAGACCTTCTGGGCAGAAACAAAGGAATTTCTCGATAGGCACTCGATCAACTGGCTCGATGCCTTACCCGCTTTGAGACAGTGTCTTCAAGAAGGCAATCAACCGTATCAAATGACGCAGGACGGCCATCCTAGCGCAGTAGGGCACGAAGCTATCGCGAAAACAGTGCTAGCAGGAATACGATATGCTGGAATCATGCTCAAACGATGTACGTCTTGTGGAAACATCATTTCCGCCATAATTCTCCCCAGAATCTAGACCGGTGGTTAAGGTGGAGCGGATCTCCTTGGAGGTTGCTGTATCGAGCAAGACCGATTGTACAATACTTACTATGGCCAGCTCGTTCCATTGAATCTGAAGTGAATCCGTGAGCACAATGAGAATACTTGGCATATCGGCTTATTATCACGACAGCGCGGCGGCGCTGGTGGTTGACGGTGAGATAGCCGCGGCTGCCCAGGAGGAGCGCTTCACGCGCAAGAAGCACGACTTTAACTTCCCCAAGAACGCGGTGAAATACTGTCTTGAGCACGCGGGCATATCTGCCCAGGACCTCAACTACGTTGGGTTTTACGACAAGCCGTTCATTAAGTTCGAGCGAATCCTGGAGACATACCTCGCCTATGCCCCATTCGGCCTTCGCTCGTTTCTCAAGGCGATGCCGTTGTGGCTCTCGAAGAAGCTCTGGATACGCGACGTGATCAAGAAGGAGCTCAGCTACGAAGGGGAGTTGCTTTTCACGGAACATCACGAGTCGCACGCTGCCAGCGCGTTTTTCCCGTCACCGTTTGACGACGCGGCGGTCATCACGATGGACGGCGTTGGCGAGTGGGCTACGGCAAGCTACGGCGTGGGAACTGGGAATCAGGTCAAGCTACTGGCGGAGCTGCATTTCCCGCACTCATTGGGTCTTCTCTACTCCGCGTTCACCTATTACACGGGCTTCAGAGTCAACTCCGGCGAGTATAAGGTCATGGGACTCGCGCCCTACGGCGAACCGGAGTACGTTGACCTCATTCACGAGCGTCTTATCAGGGTGCGCGACGACGGCTCGTTCGTGATGAACATGGACTACTTCAACTACTGCGCAGGTCTGACGATGACCAATGAACGCTTCCATAAGGCTTTTGGCGGGCCGCCGCGGACGCCCGAGTCCCCGATTCGACAGCGCGACATGGACCTTGCGAGGTCTGTGCAAGAGGTCACCGAAGAGGTCATGCTTAAAATGGCGAACCATGTCCACAAAGAGACTGGCATGAAAAACCTGTGCCTCGCCGGTGGCGTCGCGCTGAACTGCGTTGGCAACGGGCTTATCCTTCGTGAGGGGCCATTTGACAGGGTCTGGATACAGCCCGCAGCCGGCGATGCTGGAGGCGCACTTGGGGTTGCGCTGTTTACATGGCATCAGTATCTCGGCAACCCGCGCAGCGCCGATGGCGTTACGGATACTCAGAATGCCTCGCTGCTCGGTCCAGGCTTCTCAGCCCACGAGATTGAGGCGTTCCTGAAGGAGCAGGGCGCGAGATACAAGCGGATTGCATCGGACAAGCTCGCCGAGACAATCGCCAAGCTCGTAGCGAGCGAGAAGGTCGTGGGCCTCTGCCAGGGCCGCATGGAGTTTGGGCCTCGGGCGCTCGGCGCAAGGAGCATAATCGGCGACGCGAGGTCCGAGGAGATGCAGACCGTCATGAACAAGAAGATCAAGTTCCGCGAGTCGTTCAGGCCGTTCGCGCCAACAGTCCTTAGAGAGGACGTCTCGGACTACTTCGAGTTAGACCGGGAGAGCCCATACATGCTGCTCGTCGCCCCGGTCAAGAAAGAGCGCCGCATCGAACATCAGAAGGCGAAGAGCCTATTCGGCCTCGACAAGCTCAGGCTAAAGCGGTCGGACATTCCCGCCGTTACGCACGTCGATTACTCCGCCCGAGTTCAGACCGTTGACAAGAAAGACAACCCGCTCTATCACGCAATCATTTCAGAATTCAAGAAGCTGACTGGCTGCCCGGTCATAATAAACACGTCGTTCAACGTGCGAGGCGAACCGATCGTCTGCACGCCTCAGGACGCATACAAGTGCTTCATGCGCACCAGAATGGACTTTCTGGCGGTCGGCTCATTTGTGCTGGACAAGAACGAGCAGCCGGCCTGGGATGAGCCGGACGACTGGAAGAAGGAGTTCCCGCCCGACTAGTGAAGAAAGAGCTGTCCAAGGACGAAATCAAGCAGCTGAGAGTCGTTGCGGGCGTGCTGCTCGTGCTCGTGACGCTGCTCACCGCGATCAAGTATTTGCTGCGCGGCCTACCACAGGGAGCACCTATCGGCCCGATTCTTGTCGCTATTGCGGCCGTCACGTTCCTTGTTGCGCTCCTATGGCCCAGGCCTCTGGGGCCGGCGTTCAGGTGCTGGATGGTCATCGCCCGGGCGATTGGGTGGTTCAACGCCCGCCTACTGTTGAGCGTTCTGTTTTATCTTGTGTTCACACCCATCGGACTTATAATGAGACTGATTAAGCGCGACGCGCTGCATCGGGATTTCAACTCCTCGAAGAACAGTTTCTGGATTCTTAAGGAGGAGTCGAAAGACGGCCTGGAGCGCTATACAAAACAGTTCTGATTTATTAATAGATCGATGATCAGAGGCTACGGATATGGGAAAGATAGGAATAGCAAAGGAACTGTGGCAGTTCCTTAGGGTCAGAAAGAAGTTCTGGCTGCTGCCGATTGTCTTTGTGCTTTTGCTTATGGGAGTGGTCATCATCTTTGGCGAGAGCTCCGCGCTTGCGCCGTTCATTTACACGCTGTTCTAGAGGCCGGCTTTGAGGGTTGGGTGCAACCCCCATGGCTCGCGACGTAATAGGCGGATTATTGGTGTAGGGGCAGGCCCCCGCGCCTGCCCTGTGTTGTTGAATCATTGAGGGGCAACTCGCCGCGCGGGGAATGTCTGCCCAATGCGTCAAGGGCAGACACGGAGGTCTGCCCCTACAAGGAGACCCAATAATGCAGCAAAAATCGAAATTAGCAATAAGATGGCTTATCATCGCCGCAATACTATTTCTGATCATCCGGTTCGCCGTGCGGCCGCACATAACGGTTCTTTTCGGCACGGCGGTCTCACCCATCTCGTATCAGCTGATATGGGCCATCCTCGCCACAATTGGTATATGGCTGTGCTCCATCATCTATCGAAACAACAGGCAGTCGAAGGAGCTGCGGCGTTCCTGCGATAACCTCAGCGACTCCCTAATGCGGCATGAGCAGGAGGTCCAGAAGGAGCTCAGGGAGCTCAAGGCCTCCGTTGCCAACCTGACGTTCGATAGCCTCAAGAAGGAAGGGGAGTTCCGTTTCACGAAGGACATGCCGCTGACCGAGGCGCTTGCTGTTCATCCCGACGTGGCCAAGGTGCTTTTCACGCGCGGCCTTGCGTGCGTCTCCTGCCCCTCGGCTGCCGGCGAAACCATCGAGCGGGCCGCCCAGGTCCACGGCATGGACGTCCAGCCGATACTCGACGACCTGAATAAGCTGCTAGAGTCCTAGACGGTCAACATGCTTTGGCTAGGTGAGTCGCCAGCGTCCCGATGACACGCCTGCCCTTCATTTCTTTTCGACCCCGTTCGACATTGTGCTTGAAAAGGCACATTCGACACGCTACGCTCATATAAAAGACTCGGTATGCGCTGGCTTAATCTATGAGGTTATCGAAATGCGATATCTGCCTATCACAATTCTCATTCTGATCTTTCTTCAGATAGCGACTACTGCCCTCTCAGACAACCTGAATCCTGCTTCCTCACCAGTCTATGACTCATACTTCAGGAGCCTGCATACCCACGAGGATTGGTTCTACGGGTGGAAGGCGGAGGATGGGAAGGAGATCGAGATGACGGACGCCGAGCTGGAGGCATACATAAACGACCGATTTCGGGACGGAGTGCCGCTTACCGAGACTTGGCTGGAGACGTATAACCTTTTCAGAGCGTGTTCCATCCGCGCTGGAGACAAGAGAACACCGCGCGAAGACAACAGGTCTTGGCGAGAGATGTCGCTTGCCGCAGCAAAGACATACCTTAAACAGGACCCCACGGGTCGCCGAATCGCCCCGTGGGCGGCCAAGTACTGCAAGGATGAGAAGTGGTTCTTGGACCGTCTGTTGACGATGTATGAGGCCAGACTCGATGGTCCGCCAGAAGAGCGCGCAGTGGCCCTTTATAACATAGGTACGCTTCTGGATGGAGCGGGAGAATATGCCCTCGCCATAGAGGCCTACGCTTCCGCCCACTCGCTATTCCCCGAGGATTCGCACATAAAGGACAGTCTTCAGCGCAGCCAAGAAAAGGCAGGCGATTACGAGGCATCGTTGAAGACGCTCAATAAAGACAAGGAACCGGTAGACAGGGATTCACGTTTCAGCATCATGAAGGAAGCCCGCCGAAACCTCGAGGCAGCGGAGCTTCTGATAAAGATGGGCAGCAACGAGAAGGCTCAGCAGACACTCGAGGCGACTTGGCGGATGTTCGGGGAGGCTGCGGCGCTTGGAATGAAGCCAGAACACATGGCCATCCAGCTCAATCAGTGCGCCACGCTTTTGGGCCTCTTGGCGCTTGAGAACGGAGATCGTAAGAAGGCCATCGAATGGTTCAAAGAGTCATTTCACGAGGGCCCCTTCTCAATGTTCTCTGGCCTCGACCTGCGCCTCGTCGAGAAACTGATGAGCGACCCCAGCCTTCGCAAGCTCTGCGAGCGGTATTTGCGACTGGCGTATGACGTCATTTACAAAGAGGACAAGGACTCCGAAGTTCTCATGGCCAGGGCCGATGCAGCCAAGGCGCTCTTGGAGCGGCTGACGGGGGATCAGACGGGAACCAAAGCTCCCAGAACGCCTGCGTCGAGCACAGGCGACGCGGTCGAGCCCGATGATTCATCTGCCGTAAAACCGGTTACAGAGCCAATCCAGACCGGCCACACAGGTTCCCAAAATGGTAAGAGCAAATGCACGAACACCGGCGCTGTCGTTGCGGTTATCATTGCGGCGGGGCTCGGCGCAGTCTATGCAAACAGAAGGAAGAAATCGAAAGGTGCGAGGAAATGACATCTAAGAGAATCGGTCTATGTATCGTTCTGCTGGCATTCTGTGGTCTCTGCGCAGCGCAGGACTACGAGATAACGCACTTCAGGTGCGACAACGACGTGACGAGCGTTGCGTTCAAGGATGGGACGCTCTTTGTCGGGACGCGTACGGGCCTGATTGTCCTGAAAGACGTCGGCTTGAGCCGATACACGTCCGAGAACGGGCTGCCAAACGACGGCGTCCTGAATGTCGCGCCAATCGACGCTGAAAGCCTTTACATCGGCCCATTTGGCCAGTTTGAGGGCGAGCAGTCGCTGTATGAGGCGCGGCTTGACGGCGCGAGCATTGCGCTCCGCGACATAACGCCAGTTGTTGACCCGCTGCGACGGCTGATGAACATGATGGCCGTCGCGCCAGACGGCACGCTCTGGCTTGTTGATGAACGCGGGCTGCGCCGGTTTGACGGCCAAGCCTGGCGGCTCTACGAGGGGACGCTCTCGATGCCCGACGGGGCGATCTGCTTCGACGCTCGGGGCAGAGTCTGGACGTCGATCCCCGGCACCTTCTCTGTGGCCAAGCTCGAGGGTGAGAGCTGGGAGGGCGTTCAAACGCCATTCAGAACGAGCGCGGTCGGCGCGGACAACGACGGCGGCGTCTGGTGCGTGTCCAGTGAGGGCCTCTTCAATCTGTCCGGAGATGAGTGGCAGCTCGCGTCGGACGACCCGATCTGGGGTCGCGAGATGCTCTGGACGAAGCGCATTGTCTTTGACGGCACAGGAAACCTGTGGGCGATGGCAGGCGACGTGCTGGCCCGATTCGACGGCGTGAGTGCAACGCTCTTCACCGAGGCGGACGGTTTCACTTTTCAGGCATATAACTTGCGCGGCTTCCCATGCTTCTCGTCGTGCGCCGCCATGCCGCCCTACACCATCATCTTCGGCATGTGGGGCTACGGCGTTTTCTTTGTCCAGAACAGCAGTTTTACAGGGGCCCGTTTCACCGACTGCCTGCCCGGCGGCTACGTCAACGACATAATCGAGGACAGCCTGGGCAGAATCTGGACACGCAGCATGGAGATACCGATGCTTGGCGTGCATGGCATGCCCGGCGAGACAGGATGGCGCCAGGTATGCGGCTCGTCTTGGCTATCGCACAGCGAGACAATGCTCAAGCACTACGCATCCGGGCAGATGGCGCTCGACCTCGAAGGCGCCGTGTGGGTGCGCGCAAGCTACGGGACAATCCGCTTCGGGATAGACGAGGCGACCGTTTTCAACGAGGCGAACTCGGAGCTCGCGAGCGGCGGCTACGTCTGCGCCGATGCCTCGGGCACCATGTGGTTCACGAATCCCTCCAGCCTCGTCGAGCAATCGGACGGCGCGGCCGTCGAGTTCCGCGGGGAGACGTGGCAACGCTATTCGTCAACCGACTACTTCAACTCAGAACTGCCGACCGACATGACCATCGGCCCCGCAGGCGAGGTCTGGTTCCGCCGCGACACCGGCTACACGGTCTATGACGGGACGGACTGGCGGCAGATTCCGTTCGGCGGCGAGGAAATCCCTCACGCCGGCAGAATGTTCTTTGACGCTGACGGGAACGCGTATCTCGCCACGACGGCCTTCAGCGGCGGGCCAAAATCGCTCTATGTGAGGCGTCCGACACAGCCCTGGCACAAGGAGTTGGACGTTCTGGTCAACGACATTCAGGCCGACAGTGATGGCACGGTTTGGCTAGCGACGGATGAGGGCATTTACCTTAACGATGGCGACCTATGGGCAGTGGCCCCCTTCAACGACGAGATCGCCGCTGTTGAGCAGAATATCTGGTACGCTGAAGGAGGCGCACTGCGAATCGTCATTGACCATGATGGCGCCAAATGGCTCGGCACGCCGAGGGGCCTGAGCCTTGTCGAGGACGGCGGGCCAGCCCAGCAGAACGTGAAGATCGAGAGCGTCGGGCCTCGAGGCGGCGAGCTCGTGGTCTCGCTACTCCTGCAAAACGCCGGGCGGCCGATTGCGGTCGATGCCCGGGCCGCCGTTGGACTGGGCGATCAGCTCTTCTATTTACCGAACTTCTCGCCCGAGCCGCAGCCTATCCCGCTTACCTTGCCGGCGCTATCGAGTGGGCAAGTCGAGCTTCTGCGCCTCGACTACGACGGTCTGCCCGCTGGCATATACAGTCTCTACGCCGCGCTCAGCCTGACGGGCGATTCATCCAAGATGATCGGTCCAGTCGATGATAAGATTGCCTACCTACGGGTCCAAAAGGATTAGTCTAACCGGAAAGACACAGAGAGCACTGAGACGAGGCGCTTGGTTGGGTCGCCCTGCCACCAGGCGGTCGCCGACCGAGACATCTGCCAAAGACCGTGCTGCCCCCAAGGTTCACTTCTCCGTGTTCTCTGTGTCTATGTGGTGAAGTATTCATCAGGCAACGGTTCAATTGGGGCGTTTTGATGTTCCAGCCCGAGCG
>CAYZPW010000127.1:0-7776 GCA_964480475.1 uncultured bacterium
TGAACAAGGCCACGCACCGGCCAATCGGCCGTTCCCCGGAAGATTCGCCCTTTCAGCTTTTCGCCTCTTCATCCTACTGTGACTGGAAGGACGGCCGTGGGCAAAAGGCTACTTCATGAAGACGACTGTGCTTCGAGGCTCGGTCAAGAGAGTCTGCGTGCCGGCCTGCATCAAGGCCACGAAGAACGTGTATTTCCCGCTCGGCAGCTCGTCCCGAACCAGATACTCGAATACCTTCGTTCGAGGCAGGAACAAACCGGATTCGAGGTGTGCGCCTGAGACGAAGGGCGTCATCTCCGAGACGAAGCCTGCGCCGTCGTAGAACAGGAGCACCGAGCCGCCATCTGCCTCAACCAGAACGGCCAGATAGGCGTCAACATCGACCTCAACGTTGAGGCTGTTGGCCGAGACGAAGAGCTCAAGGACGCGATACGGCTCGAGCACACGCGTGTTGGCCGCGACCCTAAAGTCGAGCTCCTTCCCCACAAGCCAGCACAGCCCGCGCGACATCAGCTTGTCCCTGTCCTCCGTGTTATACACGGGGGACAGAATCGCCGTCGAAAAGACCACCCGATAGCCGTAATCGCCTATGTCCGCGTAACGCAAACCGCAGATCTCGTCCTCCTTGTCCATGACGTTCAGAAAGCCGATCGCATCGTCCTGTGGCTCGAAATAACTCTTTCTCGAGCTTCCTGAGGTAACGTAAGTCAGTTGCACCCCGTCGCCTACAGGGTCCCCCGGGGCGCCGACCACGACTGGTGCGTCACGATCGGTATTGAGTTCGGGATAGGTGAGATGAAGCCAATTGGGGAAGAATGGCTCTTCACGAACTTTCCTCGACAGGAGATATTGTGCCTCATAGTAGAGGCGTCCGCCGCTGGACATAAGATGCTCCAAACGCTTCATAATCCCCGCGTTGAGAGTTACAAGGCGCCTGCCCATGGTCCAGAAGACCAGATCGAAGTCACCCAAATAAGCCTGCTCCGGCAGTCCACCGCGGTCCGATTCCATCCAGACATTATAGTCGAATGCTCCCGATTGGAGACCGTCCTGTAACTCCTCGTGGCGATCATCGATGGGATTCAAGGCGCCGGAGGACTCCACCACGAGCAGGACAGAGCCTCGATGCGCAACGCAGCCATCACAGATCATCTCTCCCTCGTTCCGGGCCGCGTCGTACGCCGAAATCCCAACTCGAAAGGGGAGCTCCTTCTGCGCAACCGGGATTGACGCCTCAATGACGTTGCCGACGTCAGTCTTTAGCGCGTTCGCGAGCCATTGCTGGTCAGTGGTTCCGGGGGCCCAGGGCCCCGAATAGAGATAGTACCCGACGGCGTCTCCCATCGGCACGGCCTCCCAGGTGACCATTATTGTGTCATGGGCCTCCAGGGAGACGTCTCCCGGACTTGCCGGCGGGCTCTCGTCCACCACGTCATCCACGATATCGAATCTATTCACAGGCGCCGCCAGATAATTGCCATAGACGTCCGCGACCGCGATTGAGACCTCCGTAGTGAGGACGCCGTGCTCGAAAAGCGAATCCGGCGTGAACTCCACACGCCTGAGAGCGTCATCGTATTCGTATCTGCCTGGGATGCTTCCAGACTGTTGGTACTCGACTACTATCGTTTCGGCGTTGAGCGTAGATGGGTCCATGGGGGAGTCAAACGAGATGAAGATGTGGTCGTTCCGGGCCCGAGTGTTCGATATCCGTTTGATCTGAACCGGCACGTCAACCAGCGCGCGGATCATTGCGTTGCCGCCATTGCCACCAGTTCCGGAGTGCCTGATCCCGTCCATCGAATTCCAGTCTTTTGTATATACGGTGCTTCCGCCGGCCGACTCATACGTGGTTCCGATGCCCGGATCAGGAGGGTTCACGATCTCAGCGACCACGTAGAACGCTTCAGATTCCACTCTGACCTCGGACGGGATCGGGTATGTCACCCACGAAGCCGGCTCAAGAGCCGCCACAGTCGCGATCTCGCAGAGCTCCTCCTCGTCATAGTTCAGGACATGAACACGAAACTCTGCCGTGGAGTCTACGAACACCAAAACCTCACGAACGAAACAGGGGAAGCCGGCCGGCTCAAACCGCACCGCGAGGCCTTCTGTCATAAAAGGACTGGCAAGGGTCTCCCAGTAGGCCTCTATGTCTCGCCGGCCCGCATCGTGGAGAAGCTCCTCCCTGCCGGCAACGCATACGTTAGGCTTCAAACAAAACAGCGCCACCAAAGCCAGAAAACAACACCCAACGCTAATGTTCCTCTTGATCATCGGATTGATTCTCCATATTCTCTCTTACAGTGAAATGCGTTATTCGTCGTGGGGAGCCACATAGCTCCCCACGAATCTCTGAAAGGGGCTTGGTGGCGGCTAAATGGCCGTCGCCAGGCCTACTCTGATCTTCATGCTCTGATCAGTAATCGTTGACCTCGGGACCCGCTTGTTCGTGCGTATCGTCCCACAGGGTCCAGAAGTAGAAGCTGTAATCTTCACCCTCCTCATAAAGTTTGGTCTCGTACTCGTAATCGACGAATACCTCACGTATGCTGGCAATGTACATCATCCTGTCGCCACCAACCTGGATGCCGTCCTTGTATATCCGCACATAGACATCGGGCGGGGGCTCTCCGGGATCCAAGATATACCTGATCTCATACCGGAAGTCCGTGATGCCCGTCCATCCCTCGGACGGATATACCGATCCGTTACTAGTGAAGTTGCCCGCGAGCGCCCAGATCGTGAGGGCGGCGACCGCAACGATCCCGGCCGCAAGACATATTCTTCTTGAACGTTTCAACTGTATTCCTCCTAAGTCTCAATTCGATTGCTACATTTCTGAATAGACTAAAACTAGTGAAGCTACGCGCCAGCGCCGACATCGCGATGCTGGCCAGCGCAACTGTCACAACTGCGATCATTAGGATTGTTCAATGTTTTAACTTTGTTCCTCCTACGTCTCAATCGGGTTCTTAGATCTCTGATGACATTAAGTTACGAAGCACGCCGGGCTTGTAGGAGGGTCTCGTGCGTGGTGCTGCCCCCCCCGACTGAATAGGAACATCGGAGGGGCACAGGGCCGCTGTTAATGAAGGTTATGCGACTATCGTCCTGAGGCGGCGGCGCCGTCGCCCGGGGGCAGCGCGATCGCTGTTGGTCCCCCATTTTCTCATCTCCTGGCGCCCGAGACTGCGCCAATTCGTTTCGCAGATTATTCGATAACGCCTACGAATAATCCCCAAGACCCATATCTGAGCCTACGTTTAACCTCAGAAAAACGATTCTCTAGCCCTATTCTCCACAGCTGCAACACGCTTGTCAAGCTGTTTTCGCGGGAGGAGTTTTTCGCATTGGGGAAACGGCCGAAAGGGACAAGCAGACTTCGCCGTTGCGCCTGCGGCGGCCGAAAGCCCTGGCTATGTCGGCTGAAAAGGCAAATCCTCTGTTATCTGGCTTGGAGCAAACTTTAGCGGACAAGAAGGTGAAAAGGAGGGCCCCGACCTGTCAGTATCGCGTTGGATCAGGCTCAGTCGATGCGCGACCTGCTGAGAGCGTTAAAGGGATGCCTCGGTCAGTCCGCCAGCAAGATGACGCCTGCTACTTCTCGGCTCTCTTTCTGCCGGAAAGGAGGAGGATATTCCTCATGTCCTCAACGCTGGTGGCCGCAAGCCACTTCAGCTCAAAGCCCGTCTCCTGAGCGATTTGGGCGATCGCCATGAGAGCGCGAAGGTGGTAGTTGCGCTCGTCCCTGGTGCCGACCAAAACGAACGCCGTATGGACGTGCGGCTGTCTGTCATAGAACGTGATGCCCTCCTTGCACCGCACCAGAACCATGTCAAACAGCTGTTCGCCATCGATAATGATGTGTGGAATAGCGATGCCCGGGCCCACGATGGTGCTCGACTCCTTTTCTCGCTCATGCAGAAGCTTCTGGAGGCGGGATTCGGGGATGTCGAGGCGAGGCGCGAGAACCCGGGCGACCATGGAGAACATCTCCCGCCCGGTAACTGACCTGTCGATGTCTATGATCTTGCAGTCCTTGATCAGTCCATCGAAGCGGTCTTCGACGATTTCATCTCTCTCGTGGACGATGTGTCTGAGCTCGCTCTCGAGTGACCCGTCCACGAGTTCCTTTGACGTAACGCGTTGGACAAGATGCACGAGCGCCGACTGCCTCCTTGCGCAGACCTTGCAGTAGGCCGCATACCAGCCATAGGCCAGCAGGCAAAATGCTCCGGTGATGATCATGGGCAGAGGGCCCATCTCGACAATCAGGAAGCCGTAAGAGCCGATTGCGGCAATCTGCGCCCAGGGATAAAGCGGCGAGCGAAACACAGGCCGATAGCCCTGTATCTTGCTCTCGCGCATCACGATGACCGATACGTTGACGAGCGCGAAGAGGACGAGCTTCATTGTTGATGCGGTCTTTACGAGGTTTTCAACAGACAGACAGGCAATAACCAGGATCATGAATCCTGATGTGCCTATAACAGACAGGTAAGGTATTCCGCGACTGGGGCTAAGTTTTTGAAGGAAGCTGGGCAGCAGGCCGTCTCGGCTCATGGCCATGGGGGATCGGGACGCGCTGGCGATCCCGCTATTGGCAGTTGTAACAAAAGCTAGGATAGCCGCAATGGCCAACGCTACAACGCCTAGGCGGCCCATTGAGACGCCAGCGCCCAGTGAGATAGGCGTCAGGCTCCCGGCCAGCGACTCGGGTTGGACCAGGCCGACTGTGACGAACACAACTGAGATGTAAAGCGCGCTCACAACGAAGAAGGCTACGAACATTCCGAGTGGAATGTTTCTCCCCGGATTCCGGACCTCCTCGGCGATACTGGCGATCTTTGTAAGGCCGCCGAAAGACACAAAGACAAGCCCGGCCGTGGCCAGAACAGAGTTGAACCCGTTGGGCATGAAATCGGCGAACTTCTCGACACTTACTTCCCCGATTCCTTTGCCAATATACATAAGCAGCAGCGCCAGAAGAATGAGGACAAGGGCTATCTGGGTCTTACCCACGCTTTCTATGCTCACCAGGTTCAGGATCGTAAAGATGACACAGAAAGCGATGGCAATCAGTTTGACCTGCAATGAGGTTATGTCGGGATAGACAAGCGCTGCAAATGCGCCGATTCCAAGAAGCGCAAACGCGCTCTTGAGCGTAAGCGAGAACCAGCCTGCAAGACCCGCTAGCGTCCCTGCCAGCGGCCCCATACTGCGTTCTATGAAGAAGTAACTTCCGCCGGCCTTGGGCATTGCTGTCGCCAGCTCGGCCTTAGAAAACAATGATGGAATCACAAGTACCGAGGCGAGCGCGTAGGCCAGAATCACAGCCGGACCGGTTGCCGCAAATGCGATTCCGGGGAGCACGAACAGGCCGGAGCTGATCATTGCCCCTGCGGCAATGGAGAACACCCCGAGAAGACCCAGGTCTCTTCTCAGTCTAGCAGGCAATAAGCGCCCTCCTTCGAGCATGAGTCGAGCTCACTGTTTAGCTCTCCTTCTCTTCGAGAGAAGCATGGCATTCTTCATCTGCTCAACGCTCGTTGCCTCGAGCCATCTCTGTTCGAAGCCCGGCTCCTGCACGATCTGAGCAATCGCCATGAGCGCGCGAAGATGATAGTTGCGCTCGTCTCTGGAGCCGACGATGACAAACGCCGTGTGTACGTGCGCAGCCGACGCCGAGAATGATATCCCGTCCTTGCAGCGGACCAACACGATGTCAAAAAGGTGCTCGCCATCGATCACAACGTGCGGTATCGCTATCCCTTCCCCCACTTCCGTGCTGGATTCGCGTTCTCTCTGAAGGAACAGAGAGAGCAGGTCAGACTCAGAGACGCCGAAGCGAGGCGCAAGTATGTTGGCCGCCATCGAGAGCATCTCCTTTGATGAAATGGGCCCTTGAATGTCAAGAACCTCGCATTGCCTGATCAACCTGTCGAAGCGGTCTTGGACGATTTCATCCCGTTCGTGGACGATCTTCCTCAGCTCGCTCTCAAGTGAATCGTCCGCAAGCGTCTTGGATGTAACCCGCTCGACGAGATGTATAAGAGCAGTCTGTTTTCTTGTGCAGGCTCTGCAATACGTGGAGTACCAGCCCAGTCCCAGCAAGCCAAATAGGCCCGTGATGATTACCGGCAAGAGCCCCATTTCGTATATTAAAATGCAGTAAGTAACAATCGCAAAGCCTTGTATCCAGGGATACAGCGGCGAGTGAAACACAGGTCGATAGCTTTGCACGCGACCCTCTCGCATCACTATGACGGCCGCGTTCACGAGCACGAAAACGACGAGCATCATGGTTGAAGCAGTTTTGACAAGCTCCTTGATGGAGAGGAACGCAACCACCAGGATCATGAATCCCGACGTGAAAAGAATGGCGGCGTATGGGGCGTGGGTTCGCGGTGTGGACTTCTGGAAGAATCGGGGCAACAGGCCGTCACGGCTCATCGCAAATGGCGACCGTGCTGCGCCGGCGATTCCGCTGTTTGCCGTTGTCATAAAGGCCAGTGCCGCGGCTATGGCCAGCATGATGCTCCCTGCCCTGCCCATCACAACGCCCGCGCCGAGTGATATAGGAGTGAGGCTGCGTGCCATGTCTTCTGCATCCACAAGGCCAACAGTTACCAAGACTACAACGACATAGAGAGCGCTGACAACAAAGAAGGCCAGAAACATCCCTAGCGGTATGTTTCTGCCCGGGTTCTCTATCTCCTCCGCGACCATGGCGATTTTCTTTAGTCCTCCGAACGAAACGACGACTAGTCCGACCGTTGCCAGCATCGCCTCTCCGCCGTTCGGCATGAAATTGGTGAAGTTGAGTATTTCTACTTTCCCGATTCCCTTGCCCACATAAATGCAAAGCAGCGCGAGTATGATTATCACGAGGACATTCTGAGCCCTACCCACACCTGCAATGCCTGTGAGGTTGAGAACTGTGAACAAGATACAGAAGGCTATTGCGACGAGCTTGACTTGCCACAGGGACATGTCTGGATAGATCAGCCTGGCGATTGCGCCGATCCCAAGAAGAGCGAATGCGCTCTTCAGAGCTAACGAGAACCAATTGCCAAGCCCAGTTAGCATTCCTGGCAGCGTCCCGAGGCTGCGCTCAATGAAGAAGTAGCTGCCACCCGCCTTGGGCATAGCGGTCGCCAGCTCCGCCTTTGAGAACAAGGCGGGGACCATAAGAAGCGAGGCGAGCGCATACGAAAGAACCACAGAGGGTCCTGTCGCCGCAAACGCAATCGCCGGCAGCACGAACAAGCCGGAACTGATCATACTTCCCGCGGCAATGCAGAAAGTCCCAAGAAGGCCCAGGCCCTTCTTCAGTTTCGTTGGCAAAACCTCCGCATATTGCAGGATTAGGCCCTGTGAGATTCGTTCGCGACCATTACCCGGTCAACTCCACTGCAAACCGGTTCGTGCACAAGCGACCTTGTTCATTGCAGGGCATAACCACTAGCTAGTAGTGCGTTCCATCAATAACATAGGATTCAAGCGACTGCGGCTTCATCCAATCTCTCACGTCTGCGCATTTGACGCCTCAGTATCACGATTCATAATAACCAACGATAAGAATAGCATCAAAATCATCCCATAACCTACAGCATATACGGAACGCTCTACCAGGATGAGGTGTGGGCCGGCTTTGAGGAGGCTGGGTCATAAGTGGTTGCAGGCCGATTCCGGCAATCGCGTGGCAAATGAGAACGGCCGCGTTGATCTTGACAATCGGCCGTATTCCCTGTATCGTTGTTGTTTGAATGG
>CAYZPW010000128.1:0-7348 GCA_964480475.1 uncultured bacterium
TTACGAACTCTTCAGCCTGACGCTGCCTGAGCTGCCGGCGGGGACGTATCGCTGGTATGCGGCATGCACCCACGCGGGTAGCATGGACTTCGCCAGCAACATCGCGTCGTGCGAGTGGCAGTTCACCAAATAGGGGCGAAAAGGCGAAGAGGGGAAAGGGCGAAGAGCGGAATTGATGTAGGGGCGTGGTCTCAGACCCGCCCGTGAAGGTCAAGGGGCGAAAAGGCGAAAAGGGCAAGAGGCGAAAAGGGAGAAGGGGTCAATGGGTCAATCCGCCGTCGCCGAGGCTTTGGCGGACAAGTAGGTCAACAGGCTACGGGAGCGGAGGCTCTCCGTCATCAATCAGGATGAGCCACTATCCTGTTGGGCGATAGGCGCCAGGATGTGTGGGAGCACGTTTCTGAGGTCGGGCACCTCGACCACGGCGTCCGCGGCAGTCCTGACGTTGTCGCTTCTGGGGCAAAACGCTATCCCAAGCCCAACGGCCCGGAGTATCTCAATATCGTTGTCGTTGTCCCCAACAAATGCAACCTGGGACAGTCCGATCTTTTCTGCCTCGCACAGCGATTCAAGCTCCAACAGCTTGTTCTCGCGAACGTCTCTGAGGGGGTGGCCAGGCTCGAAATCCACGGGCCTGCCCTCTTTGTCAAAGCGAATGTCCGAGACCGTGACCATGTCGAAGAGCGAGGCGTAATTCGGCAGCAGTTGCTCGAGGATGATCCTTATCGTCCCTGAAAGGATGAAGAGGTAATGTCCCGTTCGCCTCAGGACGTGCAGCGTCTCGACTACGCCGTCCGAGAGCCGCAAACTGTTGATCACCTTTACGAAATCGGCCCGTGTGACGCCGAGCTCTCGCCATATCGCAATCTCCTTGCTGCCCCATTGCTTGTATGTTATGCGTCCCTCGAGATAACGTCGTTTGAGCGCGTTGCGGATCTCGTCAGCGACCCCAAAGCGCTCGTGAAAAGTCTCCCAGCAATAGCCGACGTTCTGGACCAGCGTTCCGTCAACGTCGAAGCCGACCGCCCTGTATTTCATAGCGTCTGGAGCCAGATGATCCGTCTTATGAGTTCATACGTTATGGAAACCAGAGGAAGAAGTATAACCAGCAGGTTCAGAAGTAGCGTGCCCGCACAAAGCGACTCCAGCTGCTGAGAGCTGCCGGTTAAGAGCTTACCTGACGCCAGGAGATTGTTCAGCACCACGGGAACAAGAACCAGCGGCAGAAAGTGGTAGGGAAATGAGAATGCTATCGCGGCCGGCAGAAAAGAGAACGAGAGAGTGACAAGAACCAGGAATTGATAGAGCGTCAAGGAGAGTCTTGTGCCCAGCAAGACCACCAGGTTGCGCTTGCCTGTCGCCTTATCGGCCTCGCGGTCAGGGAATTCGTTTATGACTATCACGGCCACAATACTGGTCATGATGGGCAGCGCAACGAAAGTGCCTACGAGGTGAAACTGGCCTGTCTGCAAGTAATAGCCGGTGTTGACCGCGAGCCATCCGTAGCAGACCCCGATGAGAAGCTCGCCCAGTCCGTGATATGCCCATTGGACGGGCTTCGCTGAGTAGAAGACGCCCGCTGAAAGCCCCACAACCCCAAGTGGGATGGTATATGCCCCGCATCCGAAATAGAATTGCAGGGCTAGTGCAACGGCGGCCACAGGAAGCAGCAGCAACAGCGCCGCGCGAAGAGCCGATGACCTTTTGACCTCGCCTGTCTGGAGGACCCTGGTCCCCCCAGAAAACGCATTGAAGCCACGGTTGATGCTATCAGTTTCGTAGTCGAAATACTCACCAAGGTAGTAAGTGATCAGCATTATCAGCACCACTCCTGAGGCGCCCAGGAGCATGACAGTCCAGTTTGTGGCATGACCGTAGAACTCCGCGAGCAGAGCGCCCAAAACGTAGGGCAGAATCCCGACCAGTTGGAATTTCGGCCTGGAGAGATTGGCCCACAGCTGGAGCCGTCTCAGAAGGGTCTGGGCCATAGGTCGGTCGTGGTCTTGTAGGGGCGTGGTCTCAGACCCGCCCGCTCCAATTGATTGGCACATTGAGGATGCAGGATTGGATGGATCGATGTAAACGGGCGGGTCTGAGACACCGCCCCTACGAAGCGGCGCCTAAACCAACTGGGGAGATTCATCGGTGCTGCGGCTCGATGGCGCCCTTCAGCGAATAGGCGTCCGTAACGAAAACTACCTCGGTGCCGGGCGAAGGGTCAAAGTAGTATTTGAGCCAATTGGGCGAGCGAAAGCGAAGACGAAGCTCCCCCTTTGGTGCGTCTTTCAACTGAAAAGACCTCTCGACCACGCCGGCTAGCTGCCAGCCGCGGATTATCATCTCGTCCCCCTCACGCACCTTGCCGGCTGTCTCCTCCGGAACACCGGAGAAGCGAGCTGCGATCTCAAACTGTCCGAACGGGCCACCGTCGAGAGCCATTGCGTCAGCCCGCCGCCCGAACTCAAAATGATACTTCCAGGCAAAGACACCCAGCAAAGCCAAGAAAATCAAGGCAATCGATCGGGCGCGGACAACCGCGTCGGATAATCCTCGAACCTCTGAATAGCCATCATTGGTTCTGGATTCGCCACACGGTCCGCCGAACCGTGGACCAACGTCCCGGCTTTGGGCCTTGGGCTTTGGACTTTGGACTTTGGACTTCACTTCACTTCCGCGTAGTGCGAGAGGTCCATCATATAGCTTGCGCGGCCCTGGGTCTCTGAGCGAAGCTGCGTCGCGAAGCCGAATGTTTTCGATAGCGGGATGCTCACGGTAATTATCTGAAGGGGTCCCCTCGTCACTATTTCGTTTATCTTGCCGCCTCGCATTCCAAGTCCCTCAATCACTCTGCTGGAATACTCACGCGGGGTCATGATCTCGCCTTTCATGATCGGCTCTAGCAGCACTGGATGGGCATTTTGAAGCGCATTCTTGAATGCGGCGCTTGCGGCGTTGTAGAATGCCTGGTCGCGTCGGTCCAGATTCTCCTCATCGATTGACATGATGGTCGCCCAAATGTCTATCATCGGGTAGCCCATTAGCACCCCGGCGCTCATGGTGTTTTCCTGGGCCTTCTTAAGGGCGCCATATCTGTCCACTGATCTGGGGTCCAGGTCAACCTCCGACTCCAAGATCATGCCATGCCCACGAGGCGCGGGCTTCACGGTGACCGTAATCGTGACTGTTTGGGTACTAGGCCCGCTTGTCTTTGAGAACGTTCCGGTTCCGGTTCCCTGGCGTCTGATACCCTCCTTGAACGCAACCTGCGGCTGACCCGTCCTTGTCTCGACCTTGAACTCCCTCTTGAGCCTTTCGATGAGGACCTCAAGATGAAGCTCACCCATCCCAGAGATTACCGTTTGCCCTGTCTCCTTGTTCTGCTTTGCGCGGAACGTGGGGTCCTCGGACTGAAGCTGAGCCAGACACAAGAACATCTTCTTCAGATCGTTCTGGGCTCTCGGCTCAATCGCCATGGAAACAACCGGCTCTGGGAAGTCCATCGCCTCGAGCACAACAGGCCTTATGCTGCTGCATAAAGTATCGCCGGTGTAAGTGTCCTTCAGTCCCACTAGGCCGACTATTTCGCCCGCCGCGGCTGCCTTGACCCTCGCCTTTCTTGGCCCATGCATTCTCAAGACGTGAGAGACTCTCTCCGCGATCTTTCTCGTCGAGTTGTAGAGGATATCACCCTCCCGAACAGCCCCGGAATAGACTCGGCAATACCAGACCTTCACCTTGTCTTGAAGGTGCATCACTTTGAACACCAGAAGAGCGCAGGGGTCTTCGGGGTTGGGCCTGACATCAACCTTTTCCTTCGTTAGCAGGTTTTCACGGACAATAGGCGCGCGGTCAATTGGCGCTGGGAAATAGTCGACCACGGCGTCCAAGACGGGCTGAATCCCCGTGTTCCTGAGCGCAGAGCCGCAGAAGACAGGCACGAGCTCCGAACGCATCACCGCGGCCCGCAGTGCGGCCTTCAGCATCGCGGATGAGACCTCTTCATCGCCGTCAGTGACCCTCACCAAGAGCGACTCGTCAGTGCAAGCGACTGCCTCAACGAGGCGGTTTCTATATCTTTGTGCGAGCTTTCGCTTTGCCTTAGGTATCGGAGCCGTGGAATAGCTCTTGCCTTTGTCCGCCGGGGTCCAGCGCAGCATCTGCATGTTCAACAGATCGATCACGCCAACGAACTCCGCCTCCGCCCCGATCGGGATTTGCACCGGAATTGCCTTTGCGTTAAGCCGCTTCGACATCATCTGAAGGACCGAGAAGAACTCCGCGCCAATCCTATCCATTTTGTTGACGAAGACTATCCTCGGCAGGTTGTATCTGTCCGCCCGATGCCACACCGCTTCGGACTGCGGCTCGACGCCCTCGACGGCACAGAAAATCACGATCGCCCCGTCGAGGATCCTGAGACTCCGCTCAACCTCAACCGTGAAATCGACGTGCCCAGGCGTGTCGATGAGGTTTATCTGGCACCCCTGCCAGCCAAGCGTCGTTACGGCAGAAGTTATCGTTATTCCACGCTCCTTCTCCTGCTCCATCCAGTCCATTGCGGCGGAGCCCTCATCGACCTCGCCGATTCTGTGGATGCGACCGGCGTAGAAAAGCGCGCGCTCTGTGAAGGTCGTCTTGCCCGCGTCGATGTGCGCGATGATGCCCAGATTGCGAATTGAAGAAACGTCACATTCCATAAACGCGAATCCCTCGACGACAGAATCATCCACCTACCGGACTGCTGGCGTATCAATATAATCGCCCGAAACAAGATGGGCAACCTGCGGCAACGTCAATCCCACGGAACCTAACACACTCAAATCCGCAACACACTCCGTCAGATACGTCTGTTCGACGTTCATCTCGACAATCATAGCGCCTCGCCGCTTTGCGACTATCGGCAGCATTGACGCAGGCGCGATTTGGGCCGAGGTCCCGACTACCAGCATCACGTCGCAGAGCAGCGCCTCACGCTGAGCCGCTTCGAGAGCCGAAAACGGTATCGGCTCGCCAAAGAGGACGATCTGCGGCTTCAGAAGCCCACCACAGTCGCAAGTGGGGACCGGACGCGTCAACATTTGCTCGTCAAAGTGAACGACGGAGCCGCATTCAAGGCACTCAAGGGTCGAGCCGCTGCCGTGGAACTCTATGACATTCCTGCTCCCCGCTCGCTGATGCAGGTTGTCCACGTTCTGCGTCACAATGCTCTTCAAGACGCCGGCTTTCTCGAGGCTTGCCAGTGCGATGTGGGCCGGATTCGGCTGCGCTCTGTTCAGGACCTCGTAGAACTCCTTGAAGAAGGCCCAGACCTTTTGAGGATTCCTCACAAACGCCTCGATGGTCGCATACTCCTCGATGGGATACTTGTCCCACAGCCCGCTTTTGCCTCTGAACGCCGGGACGCCGCTTTCGACCGAGATTCCAGCCCCTGTGAGTGCAATTGGGTGCATTGCGTCCCGAAGTAGGTTGGCTGTCTGTGTTACAGCATCCGGTAAGTCAGCTCTCACGCGCTACTCCGGCGGCTCCATCAGGCAGCCGTTCTCAACGGGCGAGGCGAGCGCTGTGTAGATCGCAAGGAGCCCGGTATGTCTTTTGGCGGGCGGCTTTTCGAACGATGCGCGTCTTCGCTCAAGTAGCAGGAGAGAATCGTTCTCAGACATCATCCCGGCCCTGTCGCCGACGAGGTCGAGCCTTCTGCTTTCGACGTCCACCGAGATTCTGTCCCCGTCCTCAAGGAGCGCGATGGGACCCTCGGCCGCGGCCTCTGGCGAGATGTGCCCGACGCATAAGCCTCGTGTTGCGCCCGAGAAACGACCGTCGGTCAGCACCGCTACCTGATTCGCAAGCTTCTCATCGATGGCAAGGAGCTCGGTCGCGTAAAACTGCTCGGGCATGCCCGTCGCCCTGGGGCCTTCGTAGCGTATGACCAGCGCATCGCGAGGTTCGATCCTGCCCGAAACTATCGCCTTGAGTGCACTCTCTTCGTCATCAAAGACCCGTGCTGAGAACACCTTTGCCCCTTCGTCGGAGGCCGTCCGCTTGACCACCGCTCCGTTCGGCGCCAAATCGCCGAATAAGATAGCTATCGGTGCGGACTCTCTCACGGGGTTATCAGCGGGTCTGATGATGGATTCCGGTGTCCGACCGAACCTCTTGAGATAGCCGTCCATAAGCTCCGCCCGGCCGCTCTTGAGATAGTCTTCCGCAGATTCGACGAGCGTCTTGCCAGTGATCGTCAGAACGTCGCCGCTTATCGCCTTGCCGAGGCTCGCGATCAGTTTCGGGAGGCCGCCTGCTTGCCAGAATAGATCGGACGGATGGCGCCCGGCTGGTCTGATGTCGCACAGAAGCGGCGTTCTGGCGAAGATAGCGTCTGCTTCTTTCAGCGAGAACTCGAGCCCCATCGACGTTGCGAGCGCCGCGAGGTGCAACAGGGCGTTCGTTGAGCCGCCGACGGCTGCGAGCACCGTCAGTGCGTTAGTAATCGACGCCTTCGAGACGATGTCGCTGAATCTCACGTCCCGTTGCATCTGGGCGGCCAGAATCCCGCCCGACTTGCCTGCGAGTCTCAGGAGCTCAAGCGACCACGCCGGGCAAAGCGCCGAGCCCGGAAGCGCAAGCCCCAGCGCCTCAGCCATAATCTGCATCGTGCAGGCCGTTCCCATGAACGCGCACGCCCCCGCGGTCGGGCAAGCGTCCTCATAGAGCGCATCGCGAGCGGCCTTTTCAACTCTCCCCTGTCCGAGGCGCCGGTGAACATCGACAACGGATTCCAGAGTCCTGAACGAGGCGCCGTGAGACATCACACCTCCCAGAGCAAAGACCGTCGGCAGATTGAGCCTCGCCGCGGCGATTAGATGTCCTGGGACCGCTTTATCGCAGCTGGACACGAAGAGAGCCCCATCAGCGTGGGCGGACCTTCCGTGCAGCTCGGCGGCGTGTGCAATCACCTCTCTTGACGCGAGCGAGAGCCTCATCCCGTGAGTTCCCTGAGTTATGCCGTCGCAGACATCGGTGCAGAAGTATTTGGCTGGCCTAATGCCCGCCTGCAAGAGACCCTCGTAAGCCTTCTGAGTAACCGAATCGAGATGAATGCTCCCCGGATGCGAGTGCCCATAGCAGCTCTCGACTAGCGCCAACGGCCGCGACAGGTCCTCATGCGACCAGCCGCAGCCCAGCCGCAGGGCATCCACCTCGTAGCCCCTCGCCCGAGCCTTCTGGCTTCTCAGGTCCCTCGCCCTTTCAGGTCTGTTTGGCAATACACTGCTCCTTAGAGGCTACGCTGCAATCGTGGACGCTATTGTGCAGGGGCGGGGGGGGCCCCCCCCGTCCGACGGGGGGGTAAAAA
>CAYZPW010000129.1:0-7278 GCA_964480475.1 uncultured bacterium
TCCCGAATGCCACGAGTATCTTCCTTGGGGTCATGACCGACCCAAGGTATCACTCAAGAGCAGGGGCCGAAAGCCGGAGATTCGCCCCCTTGACCCATTTCCCCGCTCTGGGGAACACCCTCATCCCAGCATCTTTACACTGCTGGGCAATTCGAGCACTATACCAATAGCCGTGCAAGTGTATGCATATCCCATTCAGTCAAGAAGGCTAGAGTATGAAGGACAGTATCGTCAGCATTTACAACCACAGGGCGCTCGTCCAGGCGCTCGTCGCGAGGGAATTGAAGGCGAGATACAGAAGCTCGCTGCTTGGCTTCTTGTGGTCATTCCTAAATCCCCTGCTGCTAATGGCCGTCTATGCGACTGTCTTTACGATCTTTCTCCGCTTCGGGATGCCCAAATACGCATCGTTCCTGCTGACGGGACTTCTGCCCTGGATTTGGTTCGCGAGCTCCATTAACGAGGCGACCGTCTCGATCGTCTCCGGCGGAAACCTGATAAAAAAGGTCATGTTCCCGGCGGAGGTGCTGCCACTTGTGTCGGTGCTGACGAACCTCGTCCACTACTTGCTGAGCCTCGTGATACTCATCCCGTTCCTGGCGCTGAACGGCGCGCCAGAGGCCAAGGATGTTCTCGGCTCAGCGATGGGCGATGTAACCGCCTCGAACCCGGTCTGGCTGGTGGTCTCGTTCGTGCTGCTGATGCTCATCCAGCTCATATTCACGTATGGGCTTGCGCTTGCGCTCTCGGCGCTCACGGTGCACCTGAGGGACATCCAGCACATCGTGGTCAACCTAATGACGCTCTGGTTCTTCGCCTCGCCAATAATCTACCCTGTGATGCAGCTGAGCTCGAAGCAGGTTCCGCAGATACTCAAGAGTCTCGCTATCGATTACAATCCCATGGCATACCTGATAATCGCGCATCATAAGATCTTTCTATGTAGGATAGCGCCGTCTTTTGCAGAGTTGGTCGTGATGCTGGCGGCGTCGCTGGTCATACTCTTTCTGGGATATCTCATATTTGAGAAGTTCCGCGATTCGTTCGCCGAGGAGGTCTGATGCAGGTCGCGGTCGAGCTGAAGCACGTATCGAAGTCCTACAGGCGGTTCGCGCGTCTGAGGCAGTTCAAGACGCTGAAGGGCGCGGCGGTTCGGGACCTCTGGCGAAGGCCGCCGATTCCGGACGAGGACAAGTTCAACGTCGCTTTGAAGGACGTGAGCTTGAATGTAAAACCCGGTGTCACATCCGGCATCATCGGACTCAATGCCTCGGGCAAAAGCACGCTGCTTCGCGTAATCGCGGGAATCACGAAGCCGACTAGCGGCTCGGTCACGGCGAACGGCAAAATATCTACGCTTCTCGAGATCGGCGCGGGATTTCACCCCGAGATAAGCGGCCGGGAGAACGTCTATATCAACGGGGCTATTCTTGGCCTGTCGAAGTCGCAGATACGGGAGCAATTCGACGAGATTGTGGCGTTTGCCGAGCTTGAGAAGTTCATCGACTATCCCGTCAAAACCTATTCCAGCGGGATGTTCATGCGGCTGGGGTTCTCGGTCGCGGTGAACGTTGATCCCGACATACTGCTAATAGACGAGGTCCTTGCCGTTGGTGACGCGGTGTTCGCTCAGAAGTGCTACGACAAGATGTACGATTACAAGCGCCGAGGCAAGACGATTATCATTGTGTCGCACGACCTTGGGGCGATACGCCGGCTGTGTGACGAGGTGGCCTGGCTGCACCAGGGTGAGCTGATGGAATATGGCGACACGACCCGCGTAGTGAGCAAGTATATGCAGGAGGTAACCGAGAGCGAGCTTGCGCGCTACGCGAGGGAGCATGACGAAAGCGTCGAGAGCATGGCCAGTGCCGGGGCAAAGGCCGTTGAGCAAGAGCCGAAACTGCCCTACAAGGCGGCGGCGCCGTCGAGGCCGGTCGAGCCGGCGCAGCGTTGGGGCAGCCGCGAGATCGAGATAACCGCCGTCGTCATGCGCAACGAAGAGGGCCAGGAACGATACGTTTTCAACTGCGGCGACACTGTATTCATTGAGATCGCATACGTGGCGCACAAGAGGATAGAAAAGCCCGTGTTTGGCATCGGCATCTTCAGGACGGACGGCACATGGTGCTACGGCACAAACACGATGATCGACCAACTGAATCTCGAAAGCGCCGACGGTGAGGGCAGGATTGTCATGAGGCTCGATCGGCTTGCGCTTCTTTCCGCGTCCTATTACCTAGACGTGGCGGCGCACGCGGAGAACGATCATCCCTACGACTATCTCAACCGGCTTTTCACGTTTGCCGTCCGTTCTGACAGGCCTGAGATGGGCGTTTTCAGACCTGACCACAAATGGATACTGGACGTCTGAGCTATATCAATGGCCGGACCAATGACCAACTGTAGCAAGGAACCCAAGAGCGCCTCAATCATAATAGTTGGCAACGAGATACTGTGCGGGCGCACGCTTGACACGAACTCCCACTGGATAGCGAAGAAGCTGTATGAGTTAGGTATCCGGGTTGGATGCATAGCCACGGTTGCTGACGTTGAGGAGAAGATAGCCCAGACCGTGCGGGACCTCTCGCGGGAGCACGACTATGTCATAGTCACCGGCGGGATAGGCCCGACGCCTGATGACGTTACCCGGCAGGCTGTGGCCGCGGCCTTCAATCGAGGACTTGCCACCAACCCGGACGCCGAGCGGATAATAAGGGAGCGCTACAGGGAAAACATGAACCCATACCGGCTTGCCATGGCACGGCTGCCGGAAGGCTCTGAGCTCATACGAAACCGCAGCTTCGCGGCGCCGGGCTTTCGCATTGAGAATGTCTTCGTGTTCCCCGGCGTCCCGCAGCTGATGCAGGAGATGTTCGACGAGATTCTACCAAGTCTCGAAACGGGGGAGTTCTTTGAGAGGGAGATACCGGCGTATCTCCCCGAATCTGAGTTTTCCCAGGTCCTGTATTCACTGCCCAAGCGCCCGGACGTTTCGATAGGCTCCTATCCCAAGATGCACGAGGATGGCAGGTGGACGGTTACGATAGTCGTGTCAGGGTCCAGCAGGGATGCCGTTGACGAGGTCGCCGGGCAGTTGGAGAGCCGGCTTAGGCAACTAGAGAGTGGCAAAAGGTCAAATGGACCCAGTTGACAAGATCGTCGCGCTTGCGCTCAAGGAGGACGCCTGCCTCGAGGACGTGACGAGCAAGGCTGTCCTGCCGTCTCATCTTTTCGCCCAGGCGAGAATAACCGCACGGCAGAGACTCGTGCTCTCAGGGTCGTTGGCCGCCGCCCGAGTTTTCGAGATGATCGACCCGGCGGTTTCCGTGGAGTTTGGCATCGACGACGGCGCCGAGGCGACTGAGGGTGAGGTGCTCGCCGAGCTTTCGGGGCCAGCCGTGAGCATCCTCGCCGGCGAAAGGGTCGCTCTCAACCTGCTCCAGCAGCTCTGTGGCGTCGCAACGCTCACCCGCAAGTTCTGTGATGCCATCGAGGGCACGTCGGCTAAAATCGTCGATACCAGAAAGACTGTCCCAGGCTTGCGATTGCTCCAAAAACAGGCAGTCGTTCACGGCGGCGGCACAAATCATAGGATGTCGCTCGCCGACGGTGTGCTGATCAAGGACAACCACATTACGATGGCCGGCTCGATCGCGAAGGCGCTCGAATCGGCCAAGGGCCGCGCTCATCAGCTGCTCAGCGTCGAGGTTGAGGTCGAGAACCTAGACGGTGTCCGCGAGGCGCTCGACGCGGGCGCTGACGCGATTCTTCTGGACAACATGGCGCCGGAGATGATCGCGGAGGCAGTCAGGCTCATCGATGGTCGCGCGACGGTCGAGGCATCGGGCAATATCACGCTTCAAAACGTGCTTGAGGTCGCCGAGGCGGGGGTCGATCTCATTTCGATAGGGCGGTTGACGCACTCCGCGCCGGCCTGCGACATATCGATGGATTTCGTCCAGCGGTAACCCCAGGGGTTCCAAGTTCAAAGTTCCGAGTTCGAAGTTCATGGAATACAAAGGGCTCAGACCCGCAATCCGCAATCTGTGGCTATGGTGGAGCATTACGGGCGCGTCGATACTCGCGCTCTTTGCCTCAGCACCATACGTCCGGGAGATGCAGGTCCTGCTCAGAAGAAGCCTTCAGGACTACTTCGACGTGATATTCAGAGCGACCATAGCCGCTCTAGGCCTGGCGTTGCTGACTTCAAGCATTTGGCTGGAGCTAAAGAGAGCTCGCTCGGCCAGACCCCATGGGTCGCGGAAATCCACCTCCGTTGGAAAGATCGTGCTTAAGAAGATTGCACTCTCGGCCGTCTGCGTCGTTCTCTACTATTTCGGGCTGTTTCACGCGATCTGCACCAATCCCGCGCAAGGCGTTCGGATAATCGAGTTCATCCACCTGTTTGAATACAGCCTCATCACAATACTAGTGCTGAGGGCCGTGTCAGTCTCGACTAAGGGCTATGCGGCATACATCGTGGCGTTCATCGCGATGTACCTCGTCGGCCTGGGCGATGAGGCGGTTCAAGGCTATATCGCGCGGCGCGTCGGCGAGTTCAGGGACATTCATATCAACGCCCTCGTGGCTGGGCTGGCGATCGTTGCCGTCAGACTCGTCTTCTCGCCCCGCGTGCTCTCAGGAAGGTCAAGGCCAAAGCAGTTGAGTCCAATCCTGATCCTGATGGCCGCCTCGGTGATAGCCACGGCCGCGTTCATGTTGGGTTTTCACATCGGCTACAGAATCGATGACGAAAGGTGCGGCGTTTTCTACTCTTTGTATCCGCAAGAGGAGCTCCTGAGGCGCAGCCATAGAGCAGGATTCGGGCCTCTGCTACCTCGAGGGGGGTCGCTTGCTTCAGCGGCCATCAAGGGCTACTGGGCGGAAGAGGACTTCTACGAGACAGAGGCAAACAAACATCTGGACGAACGGGAGAAGCTAGTGCGGCGGGAGCAGTATTGGGAGGCGTTCTGTGAGGAGCAGATTCGGCGCATCTACTACGCTAGATACACAGATTTGGGGGAATGGCGGGGCTGGGACGCTGAACGGATGCGCAAAGAGTTTGGGAACTATGACATCGCGGGTTTCGTGAGCTACCATCACGATCTCGTCTTTCGCGGGTGGAAGGCGTGGCACGTGCTTGCAGCGGCATCCGGAGCTTGTATCATACTACTTGTTGTGGGCATAGTGTCTATGAGCACAAGAGGTAGAAATGCAGATTCTTGAGTCCACGAAGTTCTCGAACGAGCGGGCCAAACCGCTCGTTCTGACGATCGGCAACTTCGACGGCGTCCATTTGGCGCATCGAGCACTGCTTGCCGCGGTGGTCAGGACGGCGAAGGAGCTGGGGGGCGTCCCAGGCGCGATTACTTTTGTGCCCCATCCGCTCAAGGTTCTTCTCAAGAACCCCGACATCAAGCTGTTGACCACGTTGAAGGACAGGGCGGCCCTGATTGAACAGAGCGGCATCGAGCTTCTCTTCAGGCTGAGGTTCGACGACGCGCTGGCAGGGACGAGTGCCCGTGATTTCGTAAAGAATGTCCTACACGATGACCTTCGGATAGCGGCACTTGTCGTCGGTCCTGGTTACTCTCTCGGTCGCAACAAGGAGGGCAATCTCGCCTTCTTACAGGAGACTGGAATCAGGTTCGGCTTCGACGTGATTGAGGTCCCTCGTCAGGATGTGGATGGCACCATCGTGAGCAGCACCAAAATAAGGGAGTGCCTCCTCAACGGGGACATCGGTCTGGCAAGTCGTCTTCTGGGCCGGCCCTATTCGATTACGGGAACGGTGGATAGATGCTCCGGCAGGGGCCACGGGCTCGGCTTCCCGACTGCGAATCTGGTCGCCGTTGAGACGCTTCTGCCGCAGAACGGTGTGTACATAACCCAATCCGACGTTGACGGCCGAACATACCATTCGGTAACCAATATCGGGCATCACCCGACGTTCTTCTCGGAGACAACCGCCGTCGAAACCCACATACTCGACCACCGGATAGACCTTTACGGCGAATCGGTCAAGATATCCTTTCTGAAGAGATTGAGGCCTGAGCATCGCTACGCCTCGAGAGAGGAGCTCATCAGACAGATCTGCTCCGATATCGACGTGGCCAGGGAGTTTTTTCATCTTCAGGACCAGGAACGCCTGGAGAGCAGTTTTACGGTCGAGAAGAGACGCGTCAAGGCATAGCGGCGTGGCTCAGAATCAGATTGTCGGGTTTCGTAGGGGCGTGGTCTCAGACCCGCCCGATGTACAGTTCTCAATCGCGTGCCTCTCTCATCTTTCTTGGGACAAGAACCTGTTCCAACGACCGCAGCAGGTCATGAGCAGACTGGCGAGGCGCCATCCGGTAGAGTATTTCTGCCAAGTCCCCACCAAGGCGTTCTGGTCGCTGCCGAGAACATCCACGTTCTGCTACACGTTTTCGCCTGGTGCAAACGTCCAGGTGAGCTACGTCCCGTTCTTGCCGATGACGGGCAAGAGTCTGCTGTTCAGGAGCGTCAACCGGCGGCTTTACACCCGCAAGGTGGCCTCGGTAATCAGAAAAGGCGCCCGGCGGCGCGCGGATACTGGACCTCTGGTTCTGTGGCTGTATCATCCCAAGGACCTCCGGATACTCGACCTGCTGGCGCCTGACCTCGTGGTCTATGACTGCATGGACGAGTTCCAGGCGTTCGTGCACTCGGAGCCCGAGACGCGCCAGTTTGAGCGACGGATGCTAAAGCGAGCCGACATCGTCTTTGCGGGCGGCCGCTCGCTCTTTGAGGCCAAAAAGGAGTTCAACCCGAACGTGCATCTCTTCCCATGCGGCGTCGAGTTTGAGCACTTCGCGAAGGCAACTGCCCCGGACAGCACGATCGCCGACGAGATGAAGGCAATTCCACGTCCTGTTATTGGCTACGTGGGCGCCGTGGACGAGCGACTCGACTACGACTTGCTCGAGGCAAGCGCAAGAGAAAACCCCGGCTGGTCGTTCGTCCTAATTGGCCCGCTGCTGAAGGTCAATCCAGAGCGGCTGTTCGCGATGCCAAACGTCTTTTACCTGGGCGCGAAGCCCTACGCCGAGCTCGCAGGTTTTTTGAAGGCGTTTGACGTCGCGATGATGCCGTTTGCCATTACGGAGCTCACGATGAAGATCAGCCCGACAAAGACGCTCGAGTATCTTAGCGCCGCCCTGCCGGTGGTCTCGTCCCGCGTGCCTGACGTCGTGGCAGACTACTCGGACCTCGTCGAGTTATGCGACAGCCCCGCCTCATTCGATGAGGCCATAA
>CAYZPW010000130.1:0-7257 GCA_964480475.1 uncultured bacterium
TCCGGCTTCGATCTGCATCGACCCGTAGGTTGAAATCCACGGCTATTCACATTATGCCCCTTTGGGGCATTGGGGAGTCACTTCCATACCATTCGACCACTGCTTCCGAACAACCGGCGTTTTGCCGCCAGACCACAGAGGCCATGGTCCCTCAAGGTCAGCGGAAGGGGCCAGTGCAAACAGCCAAGCACAAGCCTTGGGGAAGATACTCTTCAGAAAACCGTCTTGACGAGCTCCTTGAGGGGTAGCAGGAAGAGGCCGGCGATGAGGTTGAGGCCAATCGCTGCGGCTGCGATGAGCAAGAGCCATTTCAAGCCCTTATCGCGCCGGATTGCGTCTATCGAATAGCCGGCGAAGGCTATCGTTGCGATGTCGGCAGGCATCTTGAGGCGCGAATGATAGAGGATGAGCGTCGTGGCGATCCAGAAGTTCGCGACAATCGCCAGCAGGGGCAGCGTCGCTAGGAGTCTTTTTTTCTGGACTGCGAAGTACATGCCGAGCGCGGCGAATATCGCGATGACGCCATAGGCGTAGAGATATTCGCCCTTTCTGCCTTCGATCGATGAGATTGGCATCCAGAAGTTGACGAAGTTGGCTATCCTGTCCCTCACGAGGACAAGCTTATTCTCGCGGAAGAACTCAAACGATCTCTCTGTGAAGAACTCGCTGATCTCTGTCTCTGTTTGAGGCATCTGGGCCGGATTGTAAGCCTTACGTATGCCATCCTGTTGCGCCTGGGCGCCAAAGAGGCTGTGCTTCTGGATCGCGTCGAAGAAGCTCTCGCTGGTAAGCGCGCCCGCCTCGGCCTGAGCCTCAATGTCACGCCGGGCCCTCAAGAGGTCTGCGTCGAATTCAAAATGGACCTTTGTATTGTGCCACAGAACCCACCCCAGGTGAGTGTCCGTCGGGATGAACTCGCCAAACACGACGTAATTCCTGATGACCCAGGGCGACACCACGGCCGCGAACAGCAGGTAGAACACAACGATGCGGGGCCCTATCTTCGTTGACACATTACGCCTGCATAGGATGATCATCATGGGAATGAAGAACAGGACAAGGAACGGAAGCAGGACCATCCGGCAGAGGAAGGCAATCCCGAAACCCAGTCCCGCCAGAGCGAAGAACTTCGTAGCGCCTCGTTTGATGGCTAGAACTAAGAGGCATAGCGCGGCGCTTAGAAGGGCGATGAAGAGGGTTTCCGTCAGAAGCTTGGGCACGTAGTAAAGCATGGTAGGATAGACGGTGAAAATGGCCCCCGCCCAGACGCCTGCGCTGCGACCGAGCGTAAGATAGCCGAGAGAGAAAATCAGCCCCGCGGTGATGGCACTAATGAAGGCCTGAAGCCATCTGACAGCTCTGTGGCTGCGTTTGCCGACAACCTGATAGACGCCGGCTATCATCATTGAGTAGAGCGGCGGCCTGAACGCGGACGGCTGGTCTTTGACGTAGCAATAGCCATTCCCTTCATAGAGGTTTTTGCCGATCAGCTCGTAGTCCGCCTCGTCGAAGTTGAAGTATCTGAGCTCGGGCGGCTCGGCCGAGCACAGAAGGGAAACGGCTCTGGTTGCCAGAGCGAGGAGGACAATGATAAGGAACGTTTTTGAGTTGCTCACAGTTTAGGGCCTTTCCAGTTTCATCACGCAACCAACCATTAATCTGCTCACACGCCTCCACACATCCTTTCGTGACGGCTCGAATCTAAAGGACTGAGCCATTCTATTCAACCGTCGCGTCGATGAACGTGTGTTTCAGCCTAACTCCTCGCTGCAATTGCTTGACTTCTGGCATCTCTTTGGGCAGTTTTTACATAGGATACCGAATAGCTTCTGAGACATGGCGGAAGACAGCAATGGAATACTGGATTGAGAGTTTGGGACAGAATCCTCGAGCCCTCGGGCCGGTCATCGTTGTGGTTGTCGCGATTGCTATCCTCGTTGTGCTCTTTGCGCTCAGCAGGTTGTTTGCTGGCCGCAAGGACCTGGACAAAGAGCGCCTCGCCTTGGATGCGGAGCTTTATAAGCTCGAGAAATTCGCCAGCATGAAGAAGAAAGAGCAGATGGGGGACAAGGAGTCGAGGGCAGAGTCGTTTTGGCCCAAGCAGGACCAGGGCCAGATAACGGCTGGCGGTGAACCCGCTGCGGCCGATCAGTCGGTGCCGGCCCCGGAGAGCCAACCCGACTCTCAGCTCGCCAAAGGCGCAGTCTCGCCAACCGGCGGACAGGCTGACGAGGAAGACGACGAATTCGCGGACATACGCAGAGAGAATCTGGTCAGGGATTGGAGCGAGAACGATTGATGAGAAGGGGTCCACGAATGACACGCAGAGACATGAAGAGAGGGTGGTTTCTCTCGCGCATTTGCTGCTTTCGGTAACCTAAGCTGCAAGATGCCCTCGGTCGTTGTATGTGCGTCTTAACGCCAACGTGAATCAGGAGAAGGTCAGAAGTGTGTCTTCGTGTCCTTCGTGGAAAATCAATCCTATCGTGCCTGATAGGAGGCTTCTAGGTGGGAACAGTTCTCGTCGTCGATGACGAGGCCAACATACTGAAGGTCTTTGCTGCGCGGCTGAAGCGGCATGGTCACAACGTGTTGACCAGCCCGACAGCTGAGGAGGCTCTGGCGAGGCTCAAGAACGACGATGTGGACGTCCTTCTGTCGGACTACATACTGCCGGGCCAGAGTGGTATGGACCTGTTGCGGATAGTTCGAGAGAAACGTCCCGAGTTGCCTGTCATAATGATGACGGCGTACGGCAGCATTGAGATGGCTGTCGAGGCCATGAAGCAAGGCGCCTATGACTACCTGACCAAGCCCGTTGATTACCATGAGATGTGCCTTCTGATTGACCGTGCACTTAGAGAGCGGGACCTGGTTCCCTCGGAGCAGCCCGAGATTGACCGCGAAAGTGAATTCGGTGGGATGGTAGGAGCTGCTCCCGAGATGCAGGATGTGTTCGACACAATTCACCGGGTCGCCAATAGCCGCGCCACGGTCCTAATCGTGGGGGAAAGCGGCACTGGTAAGGAGCTAGTAGCGCGCGCGCTTCACTACACAAGTATCCGCGAGGCGGCCCCGTTCGTTGCGGTCAATTGCACTGCGATTCCTGAAACGCTTCTGGAGAATGAGCTCTTTGGCCACGAGAAGGGCTCATACACTGGCGCCTATCGCCGGGACAAAGGGAAGTTCGAGGTGGCCGACGGTGGCACGCTCTTTCTGGACGAGATCGCCGGCGTAAGCCCCGCAATCCAGGCGAAGCTGCTCCGCGCGCTTCAGGAGCGATGTTTTCAGCGGATAGGCAGCACGAAGGACATAAGCGTCGATATCCGAGTTGAGGCGTCAACCCAGAAGGACCTTGAGGAACTGGTTCGGCAGGGCAAGTTCCGTGAGGACCTTTTTTACAGACTCAATGTTATCACCATAAAGGTCCCGCCGCTTCGCTCGAGAAAGGAAGACATACCGCTTTTGGCCAGACATTTCCTCAGGAAATACTCGGAGGAGAACTCGAAGCAGATCACCTCGTTTGCGCCGGAGGTGATGCGAGCGTTTATGAACTATGATTGGCCGGGCAACGTGAGGGAGCTCGAGAACGCTGTAGAACGGGCGGCGGTGATGTGCACCGCCAGCAAGGTGGTCCCGGAGGACATACGGAAATCGATCATGTCTGCGTCCGTGTTCGATGGAGTGTCTCCAAACATGCCAGCTGATGGGATCAATCTCAGAGATGTTGAAAGAGGCATCATTGTCAGAGCGCTCGAAGCCAACAGCTGGAACCAGACCACGACCGCGCATTACCTCAAGATCACTCGAAAGCAGCTTAGAACAAGGATGAGACACTATGGCCTGTTGGGCGAGACATCAGGGAAGAACGACGAAGAGCTCGTGTAAGCGCGGCTTGTGCGGGCCGGGTCACAATTGCATGCAGGGGGCTGTAGGGGCGTGGTCTCAGACCCGCCCGCCTACACGAATCCCTGCGGATACGAGGCATCTTATGCGACCATCAATTCGAAAGGGCGGGTCTTAAGACCTCGCCCCTACACTAAAACCTGAAACTAACCGAAATGGATGCATCGAAACTCTTTGTGGCGCTCGACACCGATTCTGCGGATGACGCTCTATCAATCGTTGATGAGCTCTCGGGAATCATCTCCTCATTCAAGATAGGAAGCTCACTTTTCACACTTGCCGGCGTCGCTGTCGTGGAGACGCTGGTTACGAACGGTCTGAACGTCTTTTTAGACCTGAAATTCCACGACATCCCCTCCGTTATCGCAAAAGCCTGCGTCAATCTCGCCGAGATGGGTGTGAGGGTCATGACTCTGCATACCATGGGAGGGGCGGAGATGATGAAGGCGGCCGCGGACAGCGTTACCGAGGTCTGGGGCGACAGGCCTCACAAGCCGCTCTTGATGGGAGTGACCGTGCTCACGAGCCTCGATCAACGGATGCTGACGGAGGACCTCGCCTGCCAGAGGCCCCTGAAGGACCAGGTCCTTCATCTGGCTGGGCTGGCCAAGAGAGCGGGACTCGACGGGGTTGTGGTGTCTGGACAGGAGCTTGAGGCGATTAAGAGAGAGTTCGGCGCCGATTTCAAGGTCCTGGTCCCGGGCATTAGGCCGGCCGCGGCTCAAGACGACCAGAAGAGAACGATCACGCCCGCCAGGGCAGTTGAGCTCGGCGCAGATTACCTTGTGGTCGGAAGGCCGATCACAAAAGCCAGGGACCGGCGAGCGGCCGCAGAACAGATACTCAGCGTTTTCTGATCTTACTTGGTTCTGACGAGTTGGCGCCTCCTCACTGAAATGTCCACTGGGCGCTTGCCAAATTGCTGATCGCGTCCTCTGTGTCGTGGCCATAGAACATCGCGAACCAGGTGTATGCGCCGCCTGGCAAGCTGTCCGAGAGCGCCATCTCGAAGAACACGTAGTCGCTGATCGAGAAGCCCTCCGGCATCGGCGTCATCCAGTATCCGGGGCTCATCTCGGAGCTGAAGTCGGGCCAGAAGAACAGGGTGCCGTCCGGCAGCATTATCGCGACGTAGAGGTCAACGTCGACGTCGCCTCCGGTGTTCGTCGCTGATATTCTGGCAACGTGGGTATCGCCGGCAGCGTATTGGCTCTGGTCCGTTGAGAGCGAGAGTTCGATAGCCGGTCCGGCGGCTTTGTGGTAAGCGTAAAGGGAGCCGCCCATGAATGCGCAGAGGACACGGCCTTGCTCCCAGCGGTCAACAGCGATTTTGTAAAGACCAAGCGGATCGATGCCCGGACACTCGATCCACTCCCATTCAAGCCCGGCGATCGGGTCCAGCGCGTAAAGCCCGGCGCCAGGACAAGTGCTGCCTCGCATTCCAGTGGCGGCATACACGATTCTTGTGTCTGTGGGATCAATGGCGACGTCGTAAACGCACATGTCCGGTAGTCCTTCGGAGAACGGGACGAAAGTCTTGCCCCCATCCGAGGTCTTCTCAACCCTGTTACCTCCGTAGTTAACTCCAAGATACACGACGTCGGGGTCTGACGGGTCTATTGTAATGCAGTTGATGCCATCCATATACGATGGTCGCAACTGTGGCCCAGCTCTGGGCGGCGTTAGTCGTTTTGTAGATATCTTTGACCGCCCAGACATTTCCGAGGCCTGCCCAAAGGACGTTTGGATCGCTCGGCGCTATTCATATTAGATGCACCTCGTTTCCGTCCAGGGCCAGACCTGAGTTCGATTCCTCCCAGCTCTCGCCGCCGTCCCGGGACACCATGACGCCTCTGCTCATAGTGGCAAGGTAGAGGTTGTCCCCGTTCTCAGGGTCGATCGCCAGACCCCTGGCGCCGCAGCCCGGCTCAAACACGGTTTCCCAGGTCCCGTCATTACCCATATCGACGGACCTGATGAGCTTAGAACCCGACCAGGCATAGACCGTCGCGTCATCGGTCGGGTCAAGAGCTAACCACTCGACAGAAAGATCAATGGTCGTGCCCGTCACGCCCCAAAGCTGCCAGTCCGTGTCTTGCGTCTTCCTGAAGAGGTTGTACACGCAGTTGGCGAATATCAGGCCAGGCGCCCGATCGCTGACCGCCACGTTGCTGACGCTCCAGGCGGCTATCCCGTAATTGGATGGATACCACGACCCGCCAGCATCATCTGTCCGATATACGCCAGCCTTGGAGCCAAGCCAAGCGTCAAGCGGCGACTGGGATGAGACGACCAGGTCGCCGCTCACCCAGTTGCCAATCACAAGTCCGTCCTGCCTGGTCTGCCAGCTCGCGCCAGAGTCCGGACTTATCACAAGCCCAAAGCCCCCGGCCGCATAGACCACGGTTGTGGCGGATGAGGCGATCGCTACTCTGTCCGTCTCCTCTTGCCGAATCGTCTCCCATGTTTCTCCACCGTCGGTGGACTTGAGGGCCCCCGCCTCGCCGCAGGCATAGACGTTCATGCGGTTGCGCCATTCGACCGCAACCCTCTTGATGCGAAGTTCTGGCTGGGGCAAATCGAGCTCTTGCCAACCTGATGCCAGGTCCTCCGAACGATAAAGCCCTTGTTCTTGCCCGCACGCGAAGTAATACCGGGCCTGCCCGGGAGCGCTGCACGTGAAGAAAGCAGTTGTAGTCGTTGTGGGAATGCCCTCGCCCATTCTCTGCCAATCCGTCAGGCCGTCCTCCGAGGCGAAAAGCCCTTCAGATGTGCAGGCAACGAGAGACCCGCCGTCCGCCGTGTGGCTTGTGAACGAAAGCCAATGTACCTTGTTGTCCGCAAACACATCGTCCGTGGCCTGCTGCCAGCTTTGGCCTCCGTCGCTCGAGACAAGCGGATAACCCCGCCGGCCGAACGCTGCCGCAACCAGGCCCTGCCCTGCGCCGGCTGCAGCGACGCAGCTTACAAAGCCTTGTTTAGGGACCGGAAGACTATACCAGCTTGCACCGCCGTCCCCGGACTTGAACAAGGCATCGCAACCTGCGAAAAGCACGTTCGGGTCAAGCGGCGCCTGAACCAGACACTTCATCTTTCCGCCCCAGGGGCCTATCGGCCCCAACTTCCACTCGCTCCGGCCAGCTGGCCGAGGCCAGCAACCAGCGCAAACGTCACGATCAGTGCATGAAATCGTCGGTGAAGATGAAAATACATCCTAAGCTACCTCCCTTAGAAGATTGTCATGCGGTCTTGAATCAAGACCACGCCTCATTATGTTAAACGCGGCGGGTGGGCCAGGCCCGCCGTTCGCAGTTGTACCCATATGAGAAAGTGTATTACTGAAGCATCACC
>CAYZPW010000131.1:0-7227 GCA_964480475.1 uncultured bacterium
GAGGATTTCTCGATGGCTGCCGCTGGCCTGTCAGTCGGGCCGCACACGATCTCGTATCGGGTTCAGGACAACGACGGGGCGTGGTCTGGGCCGGCAACCCAGTCCTTGACAATCCTGAAGGGAGGACAACTTTACGTCAACGCATTCACGGGCGCGAACAGCAATGACGGGAGCAGATACAGCCCACTGAAGACGATCTCTTTCGCCCTGGACAAAGCAGCTGGCACCGAGGAAGAGCCAGTCGTTATCCACATTGCGGGGGGGACGTATTCTGCGAGCACAAACGGCGAGGTGTTCCCGCTGAACATGAAGAGCTGGGTGTCGCTCGCTGGCGACGGGCCGGAAGTGACGACATTGGACGCGGAGGACGGGGCCTACCACGTTATTTGCTGCGAAGGCGTAAGCAATCTCACAATAGATGGCTTCAAAATAACTGGCGGCAACGCTGACGGCAATCATACTGATGCGGACAGCGGCGGCGGAGGTATATACTGCCTGACCAGCTCCCCGACCATTTCTAACAACGTCATCATGCTCAACTACGCGGTTGAGAATGGCGGCGCGATATGGTGCTCCTCAGGAAGCTCTCCCACAATAGAGAGCAACTCGATACTCCTCAACTCGGCGGGTTCTAAGGGCGGCGGCATTTACTGCCGTGAGAACTGTTCACCGGACATTCTCAACAACGCGATCAGCTGTAACCTGGCGGAGGGCGACTATGGCTCAGGCGGGGGGATACTGTGTACAGACAATTGCTCCCCCACGATCTTCGACAACACGATCAATGGGAATTCCGCCCCGGTTGGAGGCGGCATGCTTTTCATGGATGGCTGCTCGCCGATCATTAGCTACAATATCATTCAGACAAACTCGGCCACAGGAGGTTGGGGCATTATCTCGCAAGGTAAGGGTGGGGGCGTGTATATTCTGGGCGGGTCGCCCCAGATTTCCCACAACACCATCGCCTACAACACAGCTGAGGGGACTTTTGCCAGCGGAGGAGGCATATATTGCCTGACCGCTTCGCCTCGTATCCACAACAACCTAATCGCCTCAAACACCGTCGAGGGAAGCATCAGCCAGGGTGGTGGTGTGTTTTGCCAGGAGAGTTCGCCAATCATCTCAAACAACACGATAGTGGGCAACGTCGTCGAAGGCGGCAACACGGAAGGCGGGGGGATATTCTGCTACGATTGCTCCCCAAGCATATTCGACTGCATTATCTGGGATAACGGAGACGACCTTGCTGGCTGTTCTGCCACGTATTCCTGCATTGAGGATTTCACCTTCGGAAAGGGGAACATCCAAGACAACCCCATGTTCGTGACTGGCCCAAATGGCGACTACTACCTGGACCGGTACAGCCCATGCCTCGATGCAGGGAGCCGATCCGCTGACGAGGCGGGGCTGGCCAAGTTCACAACCCAGACCAAAGGCACGCTCGACACTGGGACGGTCGATATGGGCTATCACTACCCGATACCGCCCGAATAATGGGGCTACGGTGGAGGCGAACATGGAAATAACGAGAAGGGAAATACACGTTAAGCAAGATTGAAAAACGGGAGGGGATGAAATGAGCGGGCACATTGTAGGAGTGGCAATCGCAATCGTGGCAAGCAGCGTTCTGGTGCTCGGACCACTTTCAATAGTGGCGGTCGCGGCGCCAACGGTCAGTATCGAAACCGACGGTGAGAGCTATGTGGTGGGCGACACAATTGAGGTCTCGCTGGGCGGCGAGAACTACAGCGGCGGCATGAGTGTCGCAGTTTACGTAGGGCTATTGACGCCAGACGGTGGGCTTTACACTTTCCACGAGGGCACCTGGCTCGAGGACGCGCTCCCGTGGATTGACGAGATTTACGTCCCCGATCCGTTCAGCATGGAACCGACGGCCTTCTGGTGGTTTTCCATTCCAAGCTCAATGCCGCCAATTAGCGATTTAGGCGGTTACAATTTCGCGGCAGGGCTGACGTATCCGGAAACGTTCGAGTTCGTGAGCGACATAAGTTTTGCCCCGTTCGATATCGCGGCCGGGCGGACCGGGCATCCCAACTGCCGTCATAGAGGATATCGTCCCTAATCCAGCAACGCAGGGCATTGACATCGTTGAGTTCCTCGGCCGCGGCGAGGACGACGGGACCATCGTCGCTTATGAGTGGCGGTCGAGCGTAGATGGCCGGCTCAGCGGCCAGGAGGATTTCAGCTGTCCTGCCAGCGACTTGAGCGTTGGCGAGCACATCATCTTCTTCAAGGTCTGCGACGACGAGGGCAATTGGTCGGAGGAGGATTCGCGTGAGCTGACCATCCAGTCGCAGGGCCAAACAGGCACTGTCGAGGGGCGCGTCTGCGAGGCTGGCACTGAAACCGTGATTGCGGGCGCTCAGGTCAACATCGGGCAGATTTCGGACACTACCGGCGCGGACGGGCTTTTCTCGCTCGAAGGAGTCGAACTGGGGGAGGGGACCATCAACGCGAGGTCGCCCGGATTCGAGCCTTACGAGGCGGCAATCAGCGTCGTGCAGGGGAGCAACATCCACCACATCTATATGACGCCTTCGACCCAGACAACGAATCTTCGAGGGACAGTTACGGACTACGCCGACCTGCCTGTTGCTGGCGCGAGGGTCGAGATCGCCCTAGAAACTACATATACCGACGCAAGCGGGCGTTATGAGTTCGTTGGCCTACCGCGGGGCTTCCACTATCTGAAAGTATCAGAAGTCGAGTGCTACGATGAATACAATTTCGAAATCGAGCTGAATGCCACCGACATGACACACAACGTCAGGTTGTCTCTCTCCGCCTTGCCCGCGCCTTCAGGCTTCACCGCCTCAGCCGACGGTTTCTTGCTCAATTCATTATCCTGGAATCCTGTCGAATGCGCGGTCCGGTATAACGTCTATGTAAGCAGCAATGCCGGCGGCAGCTCGCAGCTTCTCGACCAAGTATCACCTCCTGACACTGGGTATCAGCACTCGCTCAATTCCAATTGCAGCGACCTCTGGTATTCCGTGGCGCCGGTGGGGCTCGACGGCCGGGAAGCTGAAGCCACGCAGTGGGTGCAGGTTTCTCCCATAAGGACACTTCAGGTCAATAGCGATACTACGGTTTCTGGCGAGCTGTGTTTCGATGAGAGCCTCGTCATCAACTATCCCGCCGTCCTGACCGTCTTGGCCGGCAGCAGGCTGCGGTTCGCTGAAGGCTGTGGCGTCGAGGTTCACGGTGGCCTTCTGGCACAGGGCAACGCAAGCCTTGGGATCGTCTTTAAGGGCTTTGGGGAAACAGGCGCCTGGGCACACGTCGCGTTCCACGATACAAGTGATGCTCAGTCCTGCAAGCTGAGCTACGTGACGATACAGGGCGGCATGGAAACGCACGGCGGGGCCATCTACTGCGACGGCGCCTCGCCTACGATTGAGTACTGCACAATCAGAGAGAACACGGCAGCGCAAGGCGGCGGCGGGATAACCTGCCTGAACTACAGCTCGCCGACGATAGAAGGCAACACGATATCAGGCAACTCGGCGATTGTCGGGGGCGCGATATGCTGCCACGAGAGTTCGCCCTCAATTCAGGACAACACGATCACAGGCAACTCGGCGGGGAACGACGGGGGCGGGATATTCTACTACAAAAGTTCGCCCTCAATTCAGAACAACACGATCACGGGCAACTCGGCCGGACACGGGGGCGGGATATGCTGCTTTTCTGACAGTTTGGCAACCATCACAGGCAACTCGATTCGGGACAACGTTGCTACCTTTGGCGGCGGGATAGCCTGCGAGGACTACAGCTCCCCGACAATAGAAAGCAACACCATCACCGGCAACTCGGCGGGGAACGACGGGGGCGGGATATACTGCTACTGCAGTTCGCCCTCAATTTTGAACAACACAATCACGGGCAACTTGGGCAGTCAAGGCGGCGCTGTGTTGTGCTGGAAAAGTTCGCCCTCAATTCAGAACAACACGATCACCGACAGCGAGACGTGGAACCACGGTGGCGGGATAGCCTGCGAGGACTACAGCTCCCCGACAATAGAAGGCAACACGATCACGGGCAACTCGGCCGACTACGGCGGCGGGACGTACTGCGACGCGTATTGTGCGCCGACAATTGACAGCAATACAATATCAGGTAACACGGCTACCGTACACGGCGGTGGGATATGCTATTCTCGTTCCTGGCCCACGATACGGGGCAACACGATATCGAGCAATCAGGCTGACTCCTGCGGCGGCGGGATATACTGTTATGAGGATGCTCCCGGAAACTCGCCGATCATCTTCAACAACGTGATCACTGGCAACCTGGCCATTGTGTATGGTGGCGCGATATCCACCTACAATAGCGAGCCAAGGATAAACAACAACACGATCGCGGGTAACACCGGACAGGCAGCCGCCGGCGGAATCTACAGTGTCAACTGGCCGGAGCCGGCGATATTCGACTGTATCCTGTGGGACAACGTTGGTGATGACCTCTATGGCTGCTCTGATGTGACCTACTGCTGCGTCGAGGATGGCGATAGTGGCACGGGAAACATCTCCGACAATCCGCTGTTCACGACTGGCCCCTACGGCTCCTACTACCTAGCCCGGACAAGCCCTTGCGTAAACGCCGGCAGCCAGTCAGCGGAGAACGCCGGGCTCTCTCAACGCACAACCCAGATTGATAACACGCCCGACACCGGTACCGTGGATATGGGGTATCACTACCCAATACCAACCGAGCGATGAGGTATCCGATCCTATGTCCTTGCGTGAGAGAAGAGGAATAGGCCGACCGTGGCGAAGAGGATGTTCGCCGCCCAGGCGGCCAGAAAGTGCGGTATCTGACCGCTGTGGCCGAACGAGATGAAAGATGAGTGGAAGACAAAGAATAGTCCCGCTATGCCAATCGCGGCCCCAAGACCGACCAGTTTCCCACTCTTTCCCGCCGTCGCGCCGAGCGGTATCGCGATAAGGGCTATTATCAGCGCGATTGCGGGCATCGCAATCTTGTTCGCCAGGTCGGTCTGATACTGCTGATAGCTGTAGCCCGCGTCCTTTAGCTCCTCGATATACCCGCTCAGTTCACCGTAACTCATCTCGTCCGGCTCGGGCCTCAATTTGATGAAGTCGTCAGGCGTCTCGTCAAGGGTCAGCACCAGACGCCCGACCATCTCCGACCTCGGCCCCTCGGGTGTCATCCGCTTGAAATCCACGTTCTCAAAGCACCATTTGCCCTCCGCGAAGTAGGCGCTTTCGGCCTGAAGGATGTGCTTGATCCGCTGGTTGTCGTCGAACTCAAAGATGGTTATGCCCTTGATGAATGGCTGTGGCGGCTTCTGATCTATGTAGGCGACGTTGTAGATCCGGTTGCCGACGCCCTTATACCAGATCCTATACTTCGCGAACTTGCTCTTCTTCTCCTTTTGATTGATGTCCTCGTGCCAGATGCGCTCGACCTCCCTGTTCGCGTAAGGAACAATGTATTCATTGAGCGTGAACGATAGCGCACTGGCGGCAAGCGCCACCGAAAGTACCCCGACTGATATCCTCTGTAGGCTTGTGCCACCGGCCAAAAGGACCGTCAGCTCGTTGCCTCTGGCCATCAAATTGATGGTCATCATCGCGGTAACAAGCACCGCCATGGGAATTACCCAAAACAGCAGTTGTGGAATCGAGAACAATACGAAGTTGATCGCCGGCATTACCCCCGATTTGTGCTCGATCACATCATCAACGACCTCGACGAATCGCACAACGCAGAAAACCATAACCAGTCCGCTAGTGACGATACCCATTATTCGCATGAACCTGGACACGATGTATCGATCAAGCAGCCTTGGAAACCGGACACGTCCCGTCCCAGCCCAGTATCCCGCGAACTTGAGCCCTCCCGGCATTATCGGCCCAAACTGCCTTATCATCCCGAGCCTTGAGAACAGCGACCTTAACTTCTGGGCAAGAGCGTAGGCGGCGTCTGATAACTGCACCCAACACCTGGGTCTCTTCTCGAGCGCCGAGCAATACAGCAAAACCGCCGCGAAAACACCAAGAGCTATGTTCGGAAGCCACATCGAGAACAACGCAGGCAGATCGCCGTTGTCGCCGAGGTTCTCCCCGGCTGATAGGATCACGTAATACCCCAAGAAAAGCAGCAGGCTGACACCGATGCTCCCGCCCTGCTTCCTGCGGCGGTTGAAGATGCCAAGAGGAACCCCAATCAGCGCAAAGATAATGCAGGCGAACGGCAGAGAGAACTTCTTGTGAAGCTCAACCCGACTCGCGTTATAGACCCACTGCCAATATCGGCGCGTTCGTCTCAGGCCATTGAGAGTCTCCTCGCTCACCTGCTCATCCGCCTGGTTTTGAAGCGCCTCCTCATAAGCTATCTTCGTAGCCTCCAATTGCTCGAGATTCCCAGCGATAACTTTCCTGAGCTCCGAAATAGTCATCTCCCGGTGGCTCAACGGGATCTTGTCTCGAAGCTTCTTCTTCGTTTGCTCAGTCAGCAAGGGCAGGTTCTGCATCTCAAAGCTCGATACGGTGTATCTTTCGCCGCGTGTTCTGGGAAGCTCGTGGACACTCCCGTTCTCAAGTCGCAGATACGTCTGCCCGCGCCTCTCATCGGGGATCAAAAGCCCTCTAGCTGCAACCATGACTCGCATGCTGCCGTCGTCCGGGGTGTGCGAGACGAAGACACCGCGCATGAGGGGCTCGTCCGGGAGCTTCTCCTGCACGTAGATCATGAAGTCCTTGAACTTGTCATAGAAGACCCTGGGCTGTATCTCTGCATCCACGTGCTTGGCCGCCATCTCGAATATCTTCTCCTTCGCTGGACGATTGGCATACGGCAGAACGTAAAGCGTTATGCCCGACGAGAGCAGCCATCCTACTATCCCGAATATCAGCGGCGCGCGCAGCATCCTGAAAAGGCTGACTCCGTTCGCTTTTAGCGCGACTATCTCATTGTCGGCGGACATCCGAGAGAACGTCATCAGGATCGCGACCAGCACGGCCATCGGAATCGAGAGCACCAGGAGCGAAGGCAAAAGGAACAGAAGGAACAGCAAAAAGACCGACGCCGGAATGCCCTTGTTGATGATCATCTCCATCAACTTCAGCATCTTGTGCATGACGAGGATCGTTGTGATCAGCGCGATGCACAGCCCAAACGGGGCAGCCATCTGCCGAAAAATATATGTGTCAAGCCGCCTCATCGGAGTTTCCGCCTCGG
>CAYZPW010000132.1:0-7065 GCA_964480475.1 uncultured bacterium
GGCCTCCGTCAAGATCAGCGCTTCAGAGGTGTCTTCTTTCAGCGTGGTGGTGATTTAGGTCTGGACCTGTTTGGCAAAGCCGTCCTTACAACCGTCTGGTAGGCAAATTCAACGGAAAGAATGATTGCCACTCATCGAGATTCTTTACTGAGAAGGAGTACTCGCCTCTTTGCCACGTCAAATCTGACCTGAATAGGCCCCCGTAAAGGCTCGATAGTCTCTTTTCGGACGCCGGCTATCTCGATGACAACGCCCGGGTATATCATCTCCTTGGCCAGCAGAGATGTGTTCATCAAAAGGTCCCGGATGTCATCCATGAGACAACGGACCTCGGCACGCACTTCGTCCAGTTCAGCCTCTTTTTCCTGCTGCTCCTGAAACATCTTTGTCAGGAGTTCACGTTTGTCCGCGGGCAACCGATTCTTTACCCTCTCCAGGGTCGTAACCTTTCTCGCCAGTTCCTTTATCTCAGCCGAAAGGCTGCGGTCCTTCATCTGAAGCACGTCGAGCCGGGACTCTTTCACACTATCCTGGCCGAGCACGACCTCTGTCGGCGGCCCCGCTTCTGAACCCAGCGCATTGCACTCCACCTTTTGAGCGGCGACAACCCGGCCGCCTATAATCCCCTTTTGCTTAACCGTAAGCGCTCCGTTGGCCTCAACGGTGCTATTTAGGATCTCGACGGTGACCAAGACGTCGCCCTCGCATTTTACGGTGGCGCTATTGATGTAATATGCGGTCAGATCTCCATCCAAACTAATGACGCACTTGTCCTTTCCGGCCACTCCGCCCTTGATTGCGATGTTGCCCTTGGACTCGAGCGTTGCACCCTCAACGCAGCCCCTTATTGCTATGTCGCCTGTGGCCTTAACTTTGAACAGGTCAAGAACGTTGCCGCCTATGGTTACCTGTCCGTCAAAATCGATGTTGCCGGTCTCGAAATCCACGTTTCCCTTGACCTTATAGACGGGATCAACCTTAACCGACTTGCCTTTGATGACGAGCATGCCGCTGGCCGCGGAGGTGAAGCGGGTCCCGTCATCCGAGACGAGCACGTTTGCTCCGGGGTTGAGCGTGGCTGGCTTGCCGTCCTTGCGCCCGATCACCTCGCCAAGGACATTGAGGCCGTCGGTGCCCTCAGTAGGGAGCAGAACCTCTGCGATCAAGTCATCCTGGGCCACAGAGATCAGATCGCTTTGCTCATACCAGTCTATTCTATCATTCTCCGCTAGCTCCTCTTCTTCCTCGCGCTCGTGAGCCCAATGAACCTCGCCGTCCTTGCCGTCCTGTACTTCCGTGCCCGTGGCCACCGTGAACCTGACCAGGCCCTCTTCCTCGGCACAGCTCTTAGCGAAATCCCGCACTGCCTGCGCATCAACGCCGGCTACTATCCCCTCGTCCTTGATGTCCCGCAACACATCCTCTTCAGCGACCTCGACCGGGGCATACGCCTCAAGAACGGCCAACATCTTGTCGTCGGAGACAACCACAGCGTAGGGCCTTGCTTCGGTCGCGCGTTCCATCTTACTTGGACCGATCTTCCCCGTCATTTGCCGCACTTGGCCACTGTCTTATGTATCATTGCCGTATGCGTCACAGGTGTGAAAGCCCTGAGGATGTAGTTATTGACGCCGGGCTTGATTGCCCCGCGACGTCGGTGTCCGGTCTTGCCTCCAACAACACGACGGTCACTTCGCACCCGGCGCTTTTCAGAGCGTTTGTCGCCATCCGGGCCAGCGCCGTCCGGAAACCGACCAATAGAGTTCTTGGCATTGCTCCAGTCCCCTATTTGATTTCGGTCAAGGTTTGACAGAGTTATCGAATTATCTGGTCGGATCTTAAGCTTGTACTTCAAGTCTCCCGGGAAGCGTTCTCTCAACGCGTCAACATCTGCTATAAGAGCTTCCGATAAGAACCGCGACCCCTGGTCATAATACGGACCCAGTTTGTGCGTTTGCGAGACGCCTGTCGCTCACGTCCCGCTTCTGGTTCAAAGGGACGCAAGCGTTCGATTATGTGATTCCCGGTGCACAGATACGAGAATCTCGATGATCCGCGCTGACTGAATCATGTGCCCCAATTCTCGCACTCCTTTCCTCCTCACTTCTAGCCGATTAGGGCGCTATACACGCGCACCCAAATCCCCCGAGAACTTGACGATTACCAAAGTGGTTTCTATATTATGGTTCGTTGAATTGATGCGCGCCCATAGCTCAATTGGATAGAGCGACGGACTACGGATCCGTAGGTTGGAGGTTCGAATCCTCTTGGGCGTGCTTTTCGCTTGGGGCACTGGAATGGACGATGAGGCGCTTATGAGGGAGGCGCTGGACGAGGCGCGGTTGGCCTTCGCGGAGGGCGAGGTCCCTATAGGTTCAGTTGTTGTCAAGGATGGCCGTATTATAGGTCGGGGCCGCAATCGCAAGGAGGCGCTTTGCGATCCGACTGCGCACGCGGAAGTACTAGCGCTTCGTCAGGCGGCGCAATCGACAAACAGCTGGCGACTTCTGGAGACAACGCTTTATACAACTGCCGAGCCATGCCTTATGTGCCTCGGCGCAGCGTTACAGGCCCGAGTCAGCAGGATAGTCTTTGGCTGCCGCGAGCCCAAGTTCGGAGCTGTGTCTCATCTCATTGAGAACGGCCATCTCCGGGATGCAAATCATTGTCTTACCGTAAAGGACGGCGTGCTTGAGCAGCAATGCGCCCAGCTGTTGCAGGACTTTTTCGCTAAGAGACGAACAGAAGTGTCCACAGCCGCGAAATGAATCCCCAAGCAGCAGCCCTGCCGGCACTCATCTAACTCAGCGCCTCGCCGGGGGAATTGCCAAGAGATAGACGGTCTCGAGGGGGTAACACAACGTGGTCGCGCACCATCCCAGCCTCGCGACCGACTCGCTCATGATTCCATCATAGTGCGCAACCATCCCTCGATTCCTGCCGCCAAGAGAACGAGTTGGGAAGCTGACGACGATATGATCTGCCTTCAGTTGCCGCAAGAAGTCCACGCTGATCCCCGGTTTCTGGCGCTCTAGGCACGTCAAAACCTTGAGAAGCAGCACCATTTCAAACTTGCCGGGCGGGATTGAGAGCAGGATGTCCCCGCAGGTCGCCGAATTGTCCCCCGGCAGTCGGCGCAGCATCTGGTTCATTAAGCCGATCAGACGACAGTCGATGTCCACGCAGCGATACGAGGCGCCGGGCGAAAGCGCCATCCAGGGCAGTGCGAACGGGTTAAGTCCGCAGGCGAGGTCAAGCACGCTGTGGGGCCGACCTACGGCATTCTCAATGTCCTGGTATAGCTTCTCAATGTAATCGAGCCGCTCGCGGGTAGAGGCGTGGCATTCGAGAATCCATTTACACACTCGCTTCAGCTCGTCGGGTGTCGACTTTGGCGGCAAGCTCTCAATCATCGTCTCGACCTGCGTGATCAAACGAGGCGTTATGTAAGCACCATAAGCCTCGTGCAGCTTGCGCTTCGCGGCCTTCTCTGCCGTGCGCTGATTCGGATACCGCTCGACCGCCCACTGCGCGATGCGTTCAAGCGTGGGCTTGAAAAGGTGGCGATACTTCGTCGAGCGCGTGAGTGCGGCGGCGATCCCAAGCGCTCGCGGGTCAGTCATTGGTGTTTCGCTTTGCCAGGGCTTCCGTGAGCCGGACGTAAAACCGCAGGTTGTGGACCGAGGCAAGCCGGAGGGCAAGTGAATCGCCAATCTTAAACAGGTGGTGGAGATATGCCCGCGAAAAGCTCGTGCAGCATAGACAGTCGCACGTTTCATCGACCGGCCCCCGATCGGCAGTGTGCTTTGCATCCTCGAGGTAGATGCAGTTGTAGAACGCCGAATCGTCGAATGACAGGTCCTCGGGTTTGCCGCAGAAGACCAAGAGACGTTTGTGCCGAGCGTCCCGAGTCGGCATAGCGCAGTCGAAGAGGTCGTAGCCCGCGTGGTAAGCGCGAACCAGGTTGTCAGGCCTACCGATACCCAATGCGAACTTCGGGACATCCGGCGGCAGCAGGAATGCGAGCTGGTGAACAGCATCGACCAGTTCGCCGTCGGAGCCGATCGGCCACCCGCCGAATCCGTAACCGTCGAAACCAATCTCTTGCAGCTGCTCGGCGCAGATTCGGCGCAGGTCAGGGGAGCTGCCGCCCTGAACTACAGCGAAAAGAAGAGGCCGGACCTGATCATCAGGGACCTCTCCAACTCTCGCATCAAACTCATTCTTGCACCTCTTGGCCCAAGCGACCGTCCTTTTGCAGCTCTGTAACTGACGGCTCTCATCCTCGTCCGGGTGAGTGCATACGTCGAGGCAGAACATCATGTCTGCCCCTAATCTGAACTGATGACGAATGCACTTCTCCGGCGTCACAAGACGCCTCTTTTCGTCGGCACTGAACCGATAGGCAAAACCCCGGTCGGACACACTTCCCAGCCTGGATTGCCGGGAGATCAGTGAGTAGATCTGAAATCCCCCAGAGTCCGATACTACGGGGCCTGACCAACCCATGAAGTCGTGTATCCCGCCCAGGCGGCTGATAAGCGCGGTTCCAGGTCGCCTGGCGAGGTGGATAGCGTTGACCATAACGCCTGATATCCCGACCGAACGAAGATCGTCGGGCCCCACGCATCGGACGACCCCGCGGGTCGCATCCGGCAGAAAGCAGGGATAACGTAACGTCCCGTGCCCAGTCTCGATGCTATCCGTTTTCACGGTCCCTTTTCTGTCTGTCTTTCCGTTGAACGCCCGCAATGACGACCGTAACCTCCCCCTTAATCGGCTTTTCCTCAAACCCCGCCGCCAGAGACCTAAGCTTCCCCCGGTGGACCTCCTCGAACATCTTTGTCAGCTCGATGCAGACCGCCGCGTCCCGGTCGCCGAAAACGTGCAGCGCCTCGTTCAGAAACCGCCCGACGCGGAGAGGCGATTCAAAGAAAACAAGTGTGTGAGGCGATATGGCGTCGAGCTCAAGGAACTTCCGCCTGCGCCCCTGCTTGCGGGGTGGAAAGCCTTTGAACGTGAACGAGGTCGCCGGCAGCCCGGAACTCACGACCGCTGTTATAACGGCACTTGGCCCTGGAATGACAGACAAGGTGCAACCGCTCTCAACGACGGCGGATATCACCCCGTAACCGGGATCACTGATTCCCGGGGCCCCGGCGTTCGAGCAGAGCGCGACCGATACCCCGGCCTTCAATAGCCCAATGATGCGAGGCACAACCCGTGTCTCATTGTGCTCATTACACGAAAACGTGGTCTTCGGCTTCTTCAGATTGTAGCGATGAAAAATCCGCGTTGTGTGCCGCGTATCCTCGCAAGCCAGGGCGCCGACCTCCGAGAGAACGCTCAGCGCCCGCTGGCTGATATCTCCCAGATTCCCTATCGGGGTGGCGACTACGTAGAGTGTACCGTTCCCTTCAGCCATAATCCCTTGATCCAATGACCATCAACATATCGACTGTATTGCGCCTACGTTACCAGGAACAAATCAATATCGACAATAATGTCGCTGCAGAAGGGACGATTAGTCCGTAGGGGCGGTGCTTGCCCCGCCCTTGATACGTTCGGTCACATCAGCGAAGGGCGCGGCAAGCACCGCCCCCATGAGGCCCGACACCGATCTATAATCCCGCCTCATCCATCACCGTCAGAACGCGTCGACGAGGCGCTCAGCCAAAAAAGGCGAAAGGCCCTCGGATTGAGGGCCTTTCACAAAGCCTATCGATCTCGTCTGTTGGTCGAAGAACTCGGCCCTTGTTACTGGAGATCTACATCACCAGTCATGTCCGCGGTTGCATAGGCCGCTCCGCCATCGGGGAGCCCTCCAGCGGAGAATGTCGTGTAGTTCACCCTGGAAATCGAGAAAGTAGGCATGTAGAAACCGAGCTCGGGAGTCGCGTCAAGCTGATTCATGTAGCTGGCGTCAATTGTGGCCTCGCCGTCGTCCTGGAACACGCAGCAGAGAGAAGTGTATGAGATCGGCATGAAAGTCACTGGGTCAATTTGGACAGAGGTAATGCCAATGCCGACCAAGACCTGGTCGTCTCCAGTGCCGTTCCAGCGGACATCAAGGTCTTGGCTTCTGTCAATAACCGGAACGGGCTCGAGGCTCGGCTCATACAGCTCCAGCTTCTCAGGCGCGACAACCGACACGTTGAAAGCGCCCACGTCTGGTCCCCCGTATCCCGTGAACGCGTAGGTGTTTCCTTCGGCGTAGTGACCCAGGTCGAGTTCAGCCGTTGGGGCATAAATGATCATGCCCATCCGTAAGACGGAAACGGACGAAGAGGAAAGAAAACTGTCATTCATAGAAGCTTTGAAACCACGAATGCACACGAATACACACAAATACTTCTGTGACAAGAGCTTCTGCTGCATTCGTGTTAATTCGTGTTCATTCGTGGCTAAAAACTACGATCAATCCCCGACCAACTCGAAGGCGCTGAGGCTGGGGTCGGCGATGAACGAGGTGGTGCCGACGTGGGCGAAGGCGGCCGCGACCCAATATGTGCCGGGATCGGAGATGGGAGGCGCGACGGACGGCAGCTCGATGGTCAGTAGCGTCGCGGGGCCGAATGCGAAGTTCGCGGGCAGTTCGAGCGAGCTGAACCAGGGACTGAGCGAGGCGGACCAAGTCCAGCCGGCGTCGATGGTCCAAATGACGCCGTCAGCTGTGATGATTGCGGCGTAGAGATCGACTGGGTACGAAAACGGGTTAGGATTGATCGCCTCGAACAGCACCTCCAGCGTATCGCCGTGCGAGTAGGTGTCGGATGGGGTCGAGACCCACACCTCCGGCAACATGAAGAGCATCGGATAGTGATAGCCAATGTCAACGACGCCCGTATCGGGCGCGCCATCCGTCCGCGTCGTCTTCTCAGCCATCCCTGCCTCGGCTGCCGTCATCGACCCGGCGTCAACGCACGGGCTTTCCTCCGCCTGTCCCGCCTCCGTCTGGCTCAAGTAGTAATCGCCCAGCGGCCCAGAGACGAACAGCGGGTCCGCATCGAGGTTGGTTGGAACCGAGGCCCATTCGGGGTCCGAGATGCACGAATAGCTCACCTC
>CAYZPW010000133.1:0-6884 GCA_964480475.1 uncultured bacterium
CGCTGTCCGTTCCGTGACCGAGAAACGTTACTGAGCCTTCATCCTGGGCCACGGGATTTGGCCAAATGGAGTCAATGTAGCCCTTTGGAGCCGCATTCGGCGCTTCAATGACGAGGAACTCCATGGCAGGAGCGGCCCATCTGCTATCATCGTCCTGCACTGTGTATGAAATCGTGTGCTTGCCCAGGCTAAGGTTGCTCGCGGACTTGTCAAAATCCTCCACATTGCTCAGAACGCCATCGAGATCGGAACACCACTCGTGCGCCACAATCGACCCACCGAGGCGCTCCGAGTGACCCCGGAACTGAACCAAATGAACGCCCACAATCGCAGGGCTGGGTGAGATTGAATCGATGAAGGCCCTCGGGGATGTTGGATCGCTCTCGATCCTGAACGCCGCGAAGCTCAGGTCGCTGACGAAATCGGTCGTCGAAGGATTTGCCATGCCGGCCGCGAGTAGATAGTCGCCCTCGAGACCCTGCGGCGCGCAGAGCCAGATGAAGGCCGTTCTGTCCATAGCAAACGGCGCCGGGACGTTGATGTCCCGTATCCAGGGCTGCATGAAGATACTGAACCCGGATTGGCCATGCGTCATTACCGTGCCATCTGGCATGATCATGCCGATGTACACATCGACCGTGATTTCGGTTTCGTAGTTCTCGGCCGAAAGGCTGACCTCGATCCTATCGCCCGGGTCGTAGCTCGCCACGTCGGTGTAGATTGTAATCGTCGGCGCTGCCGTGCCGATTGCTGGCAGGATCATTGTCAATGCAGCGAAGGCTGCTAGAGAACTAGCCATTATTCCGCCCTCGAACGGTGTTTTCACGTTATTCTCCTCCGTTTGTAACCATGCTTTTCGGGGAGTCCTAAGACTGCTCGAAAAGTCGCCAGAGTCTGCTTTCCTAAGCGATCACATCGGGGAAAAGGCGAGGATTCTTAAGCGAAGGGCCAGTATATGTGGTGAGCCCGTCTTAAGGCTCGTCGTCTCTGGGGTGAGCTAGAGGGGTGTGACTCCGGATTGTAGGCAGAGTCAGCAGTCATCTGGACCGCGTTTCAACGCGGTTATATAGATGGCTCTCATTATCTTAACACCCGACTTGCAGTCGGGTGACTTGAGGACGCGAGCCGTCCTCCTCCTCTCCAGAATCCTCACCTGAAGAGGACATAGAGGAGGATGCCGAGCGGGCCCCAAAATCCCCCATCTGAAGATGGAGGCTAGGACAATGATAGCCATTTACGTCGCCACCGCTTTCGCCGGGCGATGAGGGACTCATCAACTCATCGCACGTTGCAGATCGCAAAGTGGGGGCATCTTCCGCAGGCCTCATGGCATGAACCCAACATTGTCTGCATCCAGAGTCAAACCCAGTTGGAACTTGCTTTTGACAATTCAGAACGTTGGCGATACGCTTCGTGGGTACGGAAGATAACCAGTTGCTATTCGTGTCAGTCGAAGGAGGGAATCATGAAAGGACTGGAGAAGACGGCGATTGTTCTTGCCGTCATTGGTTTCATCGTCACAATAGTCTTCAAGTTGTTCGGCATTAAGCTGTTCGTGACGGCCACGGGCGTTTGGCGGTTCACGATGGTCTGCCTGGGCTTTGCAGTTTGGGCCAGGCTTGTGCTTATGGGCCCTTGCGGCGATAAATCGGGGCCGGGCCAGGCTGAGTAATACTCGAGCTGAGTGAGGCTGGCTCTCAAGGTTACGTAAAGCGCCGTCCACTCGTATTGTGATGGCCGAAAATGCTTTGTAGGGGCGGGTCTCGGACCCGCCCGTCTGAATCAGTCTAGTTGAATACAGCATTATCGATAGGGCAATCAATTAGAACGGGCGTGGTCTTAAGACCGCGCCCCTACGCAGCACCGTTCCTGAACATGTGCCAGCTTCCGTGAGCCGCCCCTGCAAAGACCAAAGGAACTAGACGCGCAATTGGAAACGGGTCGTGCAGAGACACCGGAATTCATTTTCCCATCGAACACACGTTATCAGTGCGTCGGATGCGGCCATTGCTGCCGTCAGCGATGGGACGTGGAGGTGGAGAAGGAGTGTCTTGACAACCTCCCGGACGACATCAGGCCTTCCGTTGCGCCTCCTCGAAAGCAAGACGACAAGACGGGTGTTGGTGGCGTCATTGTGCCCGATGAGTTGACAGCCGGGTGTCCACTTCTGGACAAGGACAACCTCTGCGTCGTCCACAAACGGCTGGGTTACGACGCCAAGCCTTATGTCTGCCGTGAGTTTCCGTTCAGGTTCATCGAGACGCCTCGAGGCGTTGTGGTTGACGTCTCATTCGTCTGCAATGAGGTCCTGCACCGAAGAGGCAATGACATTGAGCGGTATCACCCAGAACTTGAGAAGCTCTATGCCAAGACCGGGCGAAAGGTCACGGTCGGCGACAAGGTCCTCCTGAAGAGCCGAACCTCAATCACTTACGACGCTTACCTTCTCATTGAGGAGAGTCTGCTCAGTATCCTCTCCGACCGGCGACGCCCGGTCGAGGACCGCCTCATAGCGGGAAATGTATTCCTTTATAGCCTCACCAAGAATGTTTATGACGACGAGAAGATCGTCCTGGGCCAAGAGCCAGTTCAGAAGCGGCTTAAAAAGTTCGCGCCTAAGCACATCTTTAAGCTCTACGAGATTGCCAGGAAGAGCGAAAAGATGTCATCGAAGCACCGGCAGCAGGTCTTTGTGGTAACGTTCCTCACGTTTGCATCGAGCGCCTCCGAGAAGAGGGGCAAGCTGAGTGTTTTGCTGCGCACATGGGTCAACAACGTCAAGCTGACGTTGAACGTCGGCAAAATCAGGGTCCCAGTGCTTTCTGCGCCCGTGCCGATCAGAAGATTATGTGATATAGAGTTCGACCCAGAGAACGAGCAGGTCAACGACCTCGCAGAAAGATACATGACGCATTGCATTTTTCGCAAGACCTTCGTCTCTGAATACGGCCTCTTCAGAGGGTATAACATGCTTCTGCTCATCTATGGCGTGACCAAGTGGCTGTCCGAAGTATTCGCCCTTCAGGCAGGCAGAGACAACGTCGAGCCCGCGGATTTCGCCAGGGCAATTCAGCTGGTCGAGCGCCAATACGTGCGCCACAACGAGCATCTCGCCCTGCTCAAGGTCGAGTCCCGCGCCATGCGATTCGTCGATAAGCTCTTCGGCGACCTCGGCTTCGCCCCGATCATCGTCAAGAGCTGACGGTCTGTGCGAGCGACGCAGGACACGACATGTAGTGGCAGGCCCCCGTGCCTGCCCTGTCTAAGTTGAATAACGGAGGGCGAACTCGGGGCTCGCCCCTACACAAATGGCGCCGGTTGCCGAATGGGGAACGAACCGAGTAAACTCGTCGCCTTAACTCATAAGAATCAGGAAGGCTATTGGACAGAACAGAGCGGAGAATACTGAACATTCTCAAGCGCGGAGGCGGACAACGCCTCTCACTAGAGCAGATTGCAGAGCACCTGGGCACAAGTAGGGAGCGGAAGGCGGTGGTCAAGCGCCTCGCCCACCTCGTCTCTCGTGGCAAGGTGCTCAAGGACTCGGACGGCAAGTTCTGTGTGACTTCGGTGAAAAGGCGCCTGCTGGGGCGTTTCGAGCCTGTCAACGAGCGCTTTGGCTTCGTTATTCCGCTTTCGTCCGGAGCGGACGACATCTATGTGCCCTCGCCGCGCTGGGGCGGGTCAATCGACGGCGACATCGTCGAGGTCGCATACACCAAGAAGCAGCGGGGGCGGACAAGCGGCCAAGTCGTTAGGATCGTCGAGCGGAGGAGGCGCGCGCTCGCGGGCAAGGTCATCAAGAGTAGCAAAGGCATGTTCCTCGAGCCCCTCTCAGCGAAGATATTCCACGAGGTCATTGTCGTAGGCAACGTGGCCGGCAGAGTTGACGACGGCATAGTTGTGAAGGCTGCGGTGGACCGGATCGACGAGCGATTCAAGCAGATACACGTTACGATCACAGAGGTTTGGGGCAGGCCCGAGGACCCGGATGTTCTCTGTAGGATAATCATCGCCAAGTTTGACATCCCGACGGTGTTCTCGGACGAGGCGCTTGCCGAGGGGAAGAGGGCGCCGGCTGCGGTGACGCGGGAGGAGATCGGAGACAGGGTTGACCACCGAAGCTTGATCACGTTCACGATCGACGGTGAGCAGGCCAAGGATTTCGATGACGCGGTGAGCATCCAGCGACGTGACGGCGGCTTTCGGCTTTGGGCTCACATCGCGGACGTCGGTCATTACGTCGGGGAGGGCTGCGCTCTTGACAAGGATGCCTTCGACCGGGGCAACAGCGTCTATTTCCCCGGCAGCGTCATTCCGATGCTGCCGTTTGAGCTATCGAATGAGATATGCAGCCTCAAACCGAACGAGGACCGGCTGACAATGACGGTCCAGACCGATTTCGACAAGCGGGGCCGAATCCGCGGCTCGAAGGTCTATGAAAGCGTTATAAGGAGCAACGCCAGGCTGACCTACACCGAGGTTGGGGCGCTGCTTGAGCAACGGCGGGAGGGGGCCAGTGAGGCCGTTGACGTGCCCGGGTTTTCGGAATACCTGTTTGCCATGGATGACCTCGCGTGCCTTTTGACGAAGAACCGAATGCGCCGCGGCGGCCTCGACTTCGACCTTCCCGACCCAATTATCGTGTTAGACCTTCAGGGCAAGCCGGAAGACGTCGTCCGCGAGAAGCGAAATCCCGCCCACAGACTGATTGAGGAGTTCATGATCGCGGCCAACGAGGCTGTTGCGTCATACCTTACGGCCGGCGGGTCCAAATGCGCATATCGCGTGCATGAGCCGCCGGACGACGAATCGCTCATCGGCCTTTCTCGGACGCTCAAAGCGATTGGGCTCCAGATGTCGTTTTCGGGCGGCGACGTTTCGGACAAGTTTCAACAGCTCGTCGAGAGGGTTCGCGGCAAACGAGTGGAGCGGTTGATCTCCTACCTCATCCTACGAGCGCTCAAGATCGCCAAGTATTCGCCCGAGAACACCGGCCACTTTGGGCTTGCGTCGGACTGCTACGCCCACTTCACGTCGCCGATCAGGCGGTATCCCGACCTTATGGTGCATAGATTCGTGAAGCAGCGTCTGAGGGGCAAGGCTAAGTTCAAGGTGAGAATGGGCGCCGATGCCCTGAAGGAGGCGGCGCATCACTGCTCCGTTCGTGAACGCGCCGCGATGGCCGCAGAGAGGCAGATAGTCAAAATGCGTCAGGCTCAGTTCATGGCCGACAAGATAGGCGAGGACTTCACGGGGATCATCTCTGGTCTGACGATGAAGGGCTTTTTCGTGGAGTTGGACCAGTTCTTCGTCGAGGGGTTCGTGTCGCTGTTGTCGCTTGGGGACGACCGGTACTCGTTTAACGAGGAGAAACAGTGCGTGACCGGAATGAAGACGGGCAAGCGTTTCCGGATGGGTGATACCGTCAAGGTCCGCGTCCGCTCGGTTCAGGTCCCGACCGGCCGTATCGATCTGAGATTGAATGACGTAGGGACATAGGTTATACAGGCGAGCATGTCGCCGGTAGCCAAGATAATCATCGTATTCCTTGCGGTTGTCTTCAGTCTCAAGTTGCGGTCGCCGCTTGGCGTATCGCTTTTCGCCGGCTCGATAGTGCTCGGCCTGTGGCTGGAGATGTCGCTTGACGCGCTCGGATACAGCATCCTCGTTGGCGTCTTCGACCCGCCTAACCTCGTGCTTCTCTTGATTGTCGTCATGATCGTCTTGCTCTCAGCAATCATGCAGGAGACAAAGCAGCTGCGGAAGCTCGTGGCGGCGGTTCGGGAAGTCATCCGAAACCCCAGGTTCGCGGTCCCGACGATGACGGCGATCATCGGGCTGCTGCCGATGCCAGGCGGGGCCAGGTTCTCCGCGCCGCTCGTTGACGAGGCATCACGCGACCTTGAGACCGACAACGTCCACAGAGCGACGATAAACTTCTGGTTCAGGCATATATGGGAATACTGGTGGCCATTCTATCCGTCCGTTATCCTCATCTGCGCGATTACTGGCTTCAGCATCGCCAAGATTATAATTGTGTTTCTGCCGGCCTCGGTCGTGATGGTCGCTATCGGCTATTTTTTCTACCTTCGACGGCTGCCTAAATCGAGAATGGAGAACAGACCCAAATCGAAGGGCTCGGTCCTCCGGCTTCTGGGCATAAGTCGAGCTATCGTGGCAGTTGTCGTCTTGAACTTCGTCTTCGTGAATCTAAGAAGCGCCCTGGAATCCGCCGGTCTCGCGCTTCAGAAGCTGCCTGCCAGGATGTCGCTCGCGCTTGCGCTTTGTGTCGGGATTGGCATGGCGCTTTGGGGAACAGGATTAAGGCCCTGGGCGGTCGCCAGAATGGTGCTCAACAAGCGCGTATCAATGACGATGCTCACGGTCGGCTCGATACTCATCTTCAGCCAGGTGCTCGAGGACGCTGGCGCCATCGAGGAGATCACCAACACCCTGAAAGGGCAGGAGGCGCCCGTGCTGCTGCTTGCGTTCGCCATCCCGTTTCTCGTCAGCTTCGTTACAGGCATCGTCGTGGCTTATGTTGGGATAGCGCTGCCAATCCTATACCCAGTCTTCGTTGCATCGCTTCCGCAATCCGAGCTCGTCGCCTACGTGTTCATCTTTTCGGTGTCCGGGTTCATCGCCGTCATGCTCACACCAGTGCACCTCTGCCTCATACTCTCCAACGAGTATTTTGACGTCAAGTTCATGCAGGTGGCGCGCCTGTTGATTCTCCCGTGCACGCTGTCGATGGCCGTCTATTTCGGCATTTTCCTTCTATATCGAATGCTGTGATGGGTCCTTCTGAGGGAGCCGGCTCATAATTGCGTGCGGTGTTTCGTAGGGGCCAGGTCTTAAGACCTAACAATCGTACGCATATT
>CAYZPW010000134.1:0-1785 GCA_964480475.1 uncultured bacterium
CCGTTCTTCTCCCTGAATATGACGTTGTAGGCCTTGTTGCTCTTGAATGGCGGGTCAAGATAGATCAGATCGACCGACTTCTCCTTGACGTGGCGCCTCAGAATGTCCAGATTATCGCCGAAATAAAGCCAGTTATCCGCCAATTCTCTCTCCGTGCAATATCAATATCATGCTAACCCTGAGAGACTTGAGCGTCAACAGCTCAAACGGGCGGGTTTGCATCCGAGAAGCAAGCGGGTGCAGTTCGCTGCGCGGCGAACACCCCTACAATTTAGCCCTCACACTGCGGCGCCGACAAATGCAATGCGGACGGGTTTATCCAACGCTCGATATCTGTCATATTGTTGGCCGTTGAGGTGTGCGTCAGACCCGTCTTGTGGTGAATAGGGACGATGTTGGAAGAATATCAAGTATTACGCAATTATTTGCACCAGATTTGGGCTCAAGGGATCGACGTGGCAAGCGCCGACATACGTTTCCTGTCGGACTTCAGGATCGACCTGAATGAGCATCCGATCCCTGAGCAGATGGCCGAGAAGCTGCGTGATATTGACAAGTCGTGGCACCTGAAGGAATACGGCAACACGTCCGGCGACCCATTCGTGCGCGAGGCGCTGGTTAGGCTCGAGAACGCGAGGCTCGAGACCGACCTTTACTCGATCGACGACGTGATGGTTACGCTCGGGGCGACCGGCGCCGCGTCGATGATATACAAGGGTTTCTTGAAGCCTGGTGCAAGGATTCTCATGATTCCGCCGATCTATTACGTGTTCGCCGGCGCGGCGGAGCAGCTCGGGATGGTGGTCGATATGATGAACGTGACGTGGGAGGACGATTTCTTACCGACGATCGATGGTTTTGACACGGCGCTCAACGCGCACGATTACGATCTCATCCTGATAACTAACCCGACGTATCCAATTGGGCGGATATACCCTGCTGAACTGCTCTACGGGATACTCGATTGCATCGCGGCGTATAACAGGAAGCGCCCGTGCCTCGCGATACTCGACGAGGTCTATGCCCAGATGGCGTTCGACCTCGATAAGGTGCATTACGGGCCGCATCTCGCCGATTACGAGTTCCTCTTGCGCACGAACAGCATGTCCAAGTCCTTCGGGACGGCGGGCCTCCGGATAGGCTATTTCTGCGCTCATCCGGAGCTCTGCAAGCGCACACACGGGGGCACAGGCTGGCCGGTGATGGATTTCCTGAACGACCTCGGAGACCTCGAATACGGCACCCCTCCTCCCGTTTTCGGGCCTTACATCGAAGCGGCGTGTGACTTCTTCAGGCAAGTGCGGGTCAATGGCAGTAGCGACGAGGCGGCATTCTGGCAGCAGAACCTCAAGAGGCACTGGGAGAAGTATCAGATCGCGAAATCGATGCTCGACGACGCGGGCCTCGATTATATCGCTCCCGAGTGCGCATTCAGCATGATGGTTGAACTGCGAGGAGCAAGGACGCCTCAGGACCAGTTCGAGCTGTTCAAGGCGCTCTTGGCTGCCAAGAAGGTTTATGCGCTGCCGGGTGCTTTGTATCGGATGCCTGACGACGCGCAGCCGGCGTCGGTTCGTGTCTCTTTCGGCCAGCCAGAAGCGATGCTGAGAGAGGGCCTTACACGCGCTCTCGATTTTTGGCTAACATAGTAGAATGTCCACGAAGGACACGAAAACCCACGAAGGATGAGGCGCGGAGAGCCTGACCTTGGACTTTGGACATTGGACGGGCGGGTCTGAGACCGCGCCCCTACACCATCATGGATTGGGCTTTGGACTTTGGACT
>CAYZPW010000134.1:1885-6838 GCA_964480475.1 uncultured bacterium
CGACTGCCGGTCATCGACAAGAGCTTCTTCCGTTCTCGGCCGCTGGAGGATTTCTACTGCGATAAGGGCTTTGGCAGGCTTGCGGCTCGGCGGACGAGCGGCTCAACGGGCGTCTCCCTCCTCTTCGTGCATTCGAGACGCAATCGCTGGAAGCGGATTATGGTCGATCTTCGGGCGAATCTCAGGCTGGGCTTGCGGCCGAGAGACATTCACCTTGTCGTCGCGAGTCCCGAGGCGATGAAGCGGGGCCGCAATGTTTTGCAGAGGCTGGGCTTTTTTCGGCGCGAATATGTCTCGGCGGACGTGGCTCCAGAGGTCATCGCAAGGCGCCTCGAGGAGATCAACCCGCATCTTCTCCAGTGCTATCCCAGCCATCTTCTGCTGCTAGCAGAGATCGCGGACAAGCGGCGTCTGACAAACCTCGCGCGTATCATCTCGGCTGGCGAGGTTCTAACCGATGACGCCAGGAGCCAAGTTGAGGCGGCGTTCGGCGCAACCGTTACTAACTACTATGGCCTCAAAGAGCTGGGGATGATCGCCTGGGAATGTCTCGAGCACAGCGGCATGCACATCAACTGGGACCTGTATCACGTTGAGCAGTTGTCCGGCACGCAGGAGCTGGTCGTTACGCTGCTCGACGACGACGCGATGCCGTTCATTCGGTATAACACGCTCGACCGGGGCCGGCTTGAGCTATCGCCGTGCGCGTGCGGCTGCGCGTTTCCGCGCATAGTCGAAATCGAGGGCCGCTCCGACGATTGCCTCGTCATGGCTGACGGCACGCGACTCCCGCCGCTTCGGGTCAATTTCGTTGATTTCACTGGGCACACGCAGGCCGACGCCTATCAGATTCGGCAGGAGCGCCCTGGGCACATCGAGGTATTCCTCGTCCCGACCAGCGATTTCGAGATGAAATCGTGCCGCAACCGCATCCGGCGGGACATCGACGAGTTCCTTTCGCCCGACTTCACGTTCGAGATCAAGCTCGTCGATGCGATTCCCCGCGACCCGTCTGGCAAGCTCCGCTCCGTCATCTCCTCTGTATCAACGAGGCAGGCCGCTCGTTAGCGTTCGTCGGGCTTCCAGCCGGGCCTCCTTCGCCGAAGCGCGTGCGGCGGCTGAACGCAGCCCTTGGGACCACTTTGGCGAAGTCCGCTTGAGGAATGCGCCACAGGGCGAACGAATGTGGATTCGCCCGTTTCCTCAGTGGGGGAACTCCCACCGGCAACCACTTGAATTGATCAGGCGGCTGGGTCATATTTGTTTATCGAAACTGAGGCGGCATAGCCAAGTGGCTAAGGCAGAGGACTGCAAATCCTCGATCCCGGGTTCGAGTCCCGGTGCCGCCTCCAAATGGTGTTTAGGCGGGCAAGGCGATTGGGCTTTCGATGTACTATCATTTAAGTGTCTTGATTTGCCCCGAGTTGCGTTTGGCTTCAGCGCATCTTGGGGAAACCAGTCATCTTCGCGGAGGTTTTGTGTGATGAGAAAACGTGTTCTGATCTCGGTAGTTTTGGTGCTCGCGCTGGTCGTTGGCCTGTGCGGCTGCTATGTCAAGTTCCCGACGTTTGGGGGCCGCATCCGCCTCAGTGAGCGTTACCTCGACAAGCCCAAGGGCGCGAAGGACAAGATCGTGCTGATACCCCTGAGCGGCATTATCACGTCATCGTCGTCCCGGGGCACTTTTTCGTCCCGAACCAACATGGTGGAGATGCTTGGGATGCAGCTCGAAAAAGCAAGCAAGGACAAGCGCGTCAAGGGCGTCATCATAAACGTCAATTCACCCGGAGGCGGAGTAACAGGCTCGGAGATCATTTTTCACAAGATCGTGAAGTTCAAGAAAGAAAAAAGCGTGCCGGTGGTCATTCTGATGGGCGACGTGGCCGCCTCGGGCGCCTACTATGTCGCGATGGCCGGCGACAGGATCATCGCCCATCCAAGCAGTATCACGGGCAGCATCGGCGTGATCTCGATGTTCTTCAATCTTCAAGGGCTCATGGGCAAGATCGGCGTTGAGGTCGTTACCCTCAAGACGGGCGAGATGAAGGACGTTGGCTCCTTCGCCCGGCCGATGAAGGACGAGGAGCGCGCCTATATTATGAACATTCTCAATGAGCTATACGAGATTTTCCTCGACCGTGTTATGTCGAATCGCACTGAGCTGACCAGGGATAAGCTGCTTGAGCTGGCTGATGGCCGCGTCTATACGGCTAAGCAGGCGCTTGAGGCGAAGCTGATCGACGAGATAGGCTTCTTCGAGGACGCGGTGTCCGCGGTCAAGCAAGAGGGGAACATAGCCGCCGCCTCAATCGTCGCATACGAGTGGCCCTGGAATCACAAATACGACGTGTATTCGATGATGACCCCTGGGCGCCCAATCGACATCAACCTTCTGAAGCTCGACATCGGGACCCTTGATTCCTTCGGCCGGCCGGGATTCTATTACATCTGGGCGGAGTAACTGCCCACGGTAGGGGCACGCACCCCGGAGGCTGGGTCATAATTCGAATCTGGGATTATGTAGGGGCGGGGCTTGTCTCCGCTCATCTATACCGGGCAGACGCAAGGCCTGCCCCTACTGCTACGAAATGCCGGCCCTCAACTTGGAACTTGGAACCTGAAACTCGGAACTAAGCTACCTACCGGTTGTGGTGTGGATTCGCGCGCCTCATTATCTCGAGCCCCCGGCCCAGGTAGTCTGAATAGAAGGTAAGGGCAAGGAAGAAGACCCAGACGGCCAGCGTCAGAAACGTCAGCACAATCGAGAATTGGATTATCATCTCGCCCGCGGTCTTGAGCTCCTCCCTCGCGAAATCTGTAATGTTCATCATCGCCTGATCGAAATCGCCGGTCTTCTCGCCCATCGCCACGGTCTGCTTCAGAAGCGGCGGCATGACCTTCGACCTCTCAAACGCCTCGGCCAGGCTCGTTCCGCTCCTGATCTCGCTTGCTATCCGGTCTGCATCGGCTGCGAAGAGGGTGTTCATGGAGCTCGCGCCGGCTAGCGTTAGCGTTTTCTGGATGTCGCTGCCTGACGCGTAGGCGTAGGAGAATGCGGTTGCGAATCTGGCCAGGGCAGCCTTCATCCGGACGTTGCCCAGGAATGGGATTGAGCAGGTTATGGCGTCGAACGCCTGGCCGAGGCCCGGTGTGGCCCTGACGAGCTTGACGCCCAGGATGAGACCTATAACCAAGATAACGCCAGCGGCAAGCCTGGGCACCGTGATGCGAATCGGCAGCGCATATCCCATGCTGTCAAGCAGAATGCTGACGCCGACGACGAAGACGAACGTGATCGCATACCAAAGGAAGCCCCTGATCACCTGCTGCTTGATCTTATGGTCCGCCTTGAGCTTCTCGGAGATGTTCTCAAGCACCAACTCGAGCTTGCCCGTGCTCTCGCCCAGGTCAACCATGGCGAGCTCGAACTCGCTAAAACTGGCCGGAAACAGCGATAGCGCGTCGCCTATGCCTCTTCCCGCATCCACCATCGAGCGCATCTTGTCAAGGATGCTCCGCAAATGGAAGCTGCTGCAATACCGCCGCATCGTCGTTATTGCATCGTAATATGAGACGCCGGAAGAGGTATACCTCCTCAAGTCGTTGAAAAAGAGCGAGCGCCTCTTCGCTGTGAAGCCGGTCAAAAACGGGTTCAAGAACCGCCTGATTACGATTGCGTAACTGTCTCGACGGCTCATCTCATTTGCGCCATTTGGTGTTGACTTTGTCAAGAAGATCGATCGCGTTTTTTTCCTCTGCGCGCGCACGAGATATCCAGCCGACGCCCTTCTGAACGTTGACGTCGTCTTTGAAGGGCTTCTCGTCCCCGGGAAACGCGAACAAGCCGCTAAACAACATGAATGCGTCGGCCACGTGCTCGAAATGACCCGCTGCCGAAAGAATCGCGGTCGCATCTCCCTTTGGGAATAAAGGCGCTATGTGCTGCAAGTAACTCACTCCGGCGACCCGGGCGTCAAGCACCACCCTCGCGTTGTAGGAATTGCCGAACGGGTCGATGTCGCGCCTCCTCAGCGCGTCCATCCACTTCCCGTAGGACGCCGGGCCTGTCTCATAGAACTTAGAAATCGGCGCCTCAAGCGTATGGTGAAACACCGCATACTCTATCGCCCGCTTTGCGCAGACCAACTCGTCGGTCTCGAGGCGCCTCCCAGGCGCAAGAACGAACAGCGACTCCGTCTCCCCGCGGCCGAGCTTGTCATATGGAAGTGTCTGTTCGCCCTCCTCAGCAAGCACACCGTCTATGATGTAGATGCTCTTGTCGTCGTCGTAGCCGCGGATTATCCCGAACTCAGGTAGGTCGAGCTCCCAGCCTATGACGGGCAGATCCGCGTCAATGCTCCGCCGTATGAGCGAGTGCGCCTCGTCAAGCCGCCGCTCAAACAAAAAGCTGGTCGAAAACGCCTGAACGATGGTGCACTCGTAGCCGAGCAGCATCATCGCTCGCGACAGGAAGTGGTCCCAGTGGAACGCGCACGGCGAGCTGGGGCACCCGCGATCGCCGACGTTGATCCTGAACGCGAACCCCGAAAGCCCCATCAGATGATAGTAGGGCCGCACGTCCTTCAGATAGCGCAATAGCCCCGCTATCGCCCCCAAAGGCGAAACAAAACTCCGAATCGTGTGCGCCTCCAGCATCTTACTCGTCATCCAAAATCTCTCGTAGGGGCAGACCTCCGCGTCTGCCCTATTCACCCGCGTCCGTAGGGGCAGACCTCCGCGTCTGCCCTTCTTGCCGATAACGGTAAGGCATGGCAGGCCGACCTGTCAAACAACGCGGCCTGCCGGGGCACAAAAAAGGGCCGAGGCGCACGGCGCGCCCCGGCCCAAAGGCTTGATCTACAACTGTCGTGCAGGCGTTGGTCCCGGCCTCCTATTCTGGCGCCGCCCTCGACCACAGTCAGCATCTTGGCTGGACGTCGGGATTGGCGTGTC
>CAYZPW010000135.1:0-6657 GCA_964480475.1 uncultured bacterium
TTGGCCTCCGTGAACTGTCCTTGGTCGATTTTTGATATTGCCTTTTTGCGCAGGTAGGGGTTGCTTTAGCGACTGCGGCTTTTGCGCCTCAAAGATGATGTGGGGCGGGCCTAGGCTGCGGGTCGTTGACAAGGTCATCGAGGAGCTCGTCTGGATGCGTGACAAATACGATATGAAGGTTCTCTTCTCGTATGACGACATCTTGAGTTCCAATCGCAAATGGCTAATCGAGTTCTGCCAGAAGTTCGTTGATGCGGGGCTTAACGACATCCGTTGGTCTTGCGACGCGCGGGCGGACACGTTGAATGACGAGATGCTCAAGTGGCTGAAACGGGCCAACTGCGCCTACGTCCTGCTGGGGCTGGAGTTCGGGACGCAACGGCTGTTGGACTTCTCCAACAAGAAGCTGAACCTGTCAAAGGTCAAAGAAGCCATCAAGATGATAAGAAGGCATGGCATCAACTCTTGTGGTTCGTTCATAATTGGCTACCCCACCGAGACAAGGGAGGAGATACTCCAGACAGGCAAGTTCGGAAGGAGCCTCAACCTGGACGCCGTGCTGACGAACCTTGCAGTGCCATACCCCGGCACCAAAATGTTCGATTACTGTGTCGAGCACGACCTTTTGCTCGGCAACCTCAACGACGAGGCGTATGGGTCGCCCCTGGTCCCGATGGTCAAGCTCGACGGGATAAGCCCTGAGGAGACTGTCGAGCTGCTGGGCAAGGTTCACCGGACCATAAAGTTCTCCCCGCAATACGTCCTCAACAAAATCCGCAACCGGCTGACGACCTGACTGCGACTTGGCGAGTGATGCTGAGGGGTAGGGGAATGTCCACAGATTACACAGATTAGGCGCGAGATACGAAGGAGATGCTGTCGCGAGCCGTCCGTCATGGCAAGTCAGTTTCCCGGGGCTGTTATGCCCCGCTTGCATTTCGGACTTGTGCAATCTGCGTGATCTGTGTAATCTGCGGACAGAAGAGGAGATCAACATGAACTACCACGGGATAGAGATACCTAAGGACGAGATCGCGGAGTTCTGCCGCAAGTGGAAAATCACAGGGCTGTCGCTCTTTGGCTCCGTTCTGCGCGAGGATTTTGGCCCCGACAGCGATGTAGATGTCCTGGTCACATTTCAGCCGGGGCACACACCAGGGCTCGCATTCTTCACAATGCAGTTGGAACTCTCGGAGCTCCTTGGGCATAACGTCGATTTGAACACCCCGGGCTTTCTGAGCGATTACTTCCGTGAGCAAATACTAGCGGAGGCGGAGCAGCAGTATGTCGCATCGTGAGGACACACTTCGATTGTGCCACATGCTGGACTACGCTCGGGAGGCCCTTGCCATGAGCAAGGGCAAAACGCGTGCCGATCTTGATGATGACCGTCAGCTGAATCTCTCTCTGGTTCGGGTGCTGGAGATCATGGGCGAGGCGGCAGGCCGCACGTCACGTGACTACCAGAAGCATCATCCCGAGGTCCCTTGGCCTGAGATAATCACTCTTCGGAATCGCCTCATTCACGGATATGACAGAGTTGACTTTGACATCTTATGGGAGATAGTGAGCTGCGATCTCCCGCCGCTGATCGCGCAGCTTGAGAAGCTTCTCGCCGCTAGCGACTAACGGAATGACTTCGCGTGTGACAGTTGTGCCCTGGAGCTTCGATCTTGCCTAATCTGCGTAATCTGCGGACAAATAGGGAGGCCAACATGAACTACCACGGGATAGAGATACCTAAGGACAAGATCGCGGAGTTCTGCCGCAAGTGGCGAATCACAAAGCTATCGCTCTTTGGCTCTTCGGTCTTGTTCTGAGCGATTACTTCCGTGAGCAAATACTAGCGGAGGCGGAGCAGCAGTATGTCGCATCGTGAGGACACACTGCGTCTGCGCCATACATGTGTGCTCGCACGTGCTCGGTAGCGTTGACTTATTCCCTGCCGGAACGGTATAGTGTGGCGGCTTGTTTCCCTATTATACCGGTAAATGGCATGGCGACAGCTTTTCGAAATATAAGGAGAAAGAGATGGGGTTCTTGTCTATAAGAGTTCTGGTCACTTCCTTTGCAATATCTCTTGCGCTATTCGTGTTTTCGGGCAGCGGATTCTGCGGCCACTCAAGTCCTGTGACGCTGGACGACGCATCGCGCGCCGCCTCAACCTATAGGGCCATTGGCGAGGCGCAGTATCCGGGTTGGAGCGGAGCAGAGGTTGTCCTGGCGCGAACCTACTACGATCTAGCGTTTGATGCGAGCGCGTTTGAGTTTGCCGTTCAGAAAGGTGGCCAGCGCCTCGGACACATCGTGATTGGCGGCAATCGTGATTTCCCTCCGTTAATCGAGTATTCGAACGGGCCTTCAGCTGTTGATTTGGGCGTTGACCGCGGTTTTGTCCCGGCTGAGGCGCTGCGGGCCATAGAGTCTGGCGGGGAATGGGTCCCCGTCTATGTTGGCGGTTTCAATTACTACGTAGTCGGGCCTGATGCCGTGTCCGAGCTGGTTGATGTCGTCCAGGGTTGCCGGATTGAGCTTAGCGCTCTTCAGCGGTTTTCGGACGACTTCTTGGCTCGGCTCCAGTCGTTATCGGGGACATTCTCGAGTATGTGGGACGCGGCGCTTTCCGGCGAGGCGGTGAAGTCGCAGGATGACTATAACGTTCTGGTCGAGGCGGAGGGCTATACGTGGTATCGCGGCTGCGGCCCGACGTCCGGGTCGATGGTTCTCGGCTACTACGGCAAGGCGGGCTATCGGGAGCTCGACTACGATGCCGAATCGTTCATCTGGGACGGTCCATACACAATGACGCCCTACATCCCGCGTGAGCTAGCCGATATGGTTGCGGACATCTGCAACGTCCCGCGGTCAGGCGGCAGGATCGATGATTATGGCGTCTATACTGAGGTTCTAGCTGGTGCGATCGTCAGGGTGGCTCAGGCGCACGGTTACAAGGGCTTTCAGTGTTATCTCTATCACGATGAGCGAGATTACGACATCTATAAGGATAAGATCGACGAGGGCGATCCGTCTGTGTTCGGCATAACAAAGATGGACCCGGGTTCTTACGATCGGCATGCGATCATGGGCTGCGGCTACAACTACAGGAATCCCGAGGCGGGACACCTCGCGATCGTCTATGACACATGGGGAACCAACCAACGGACTGCCACTCAGGAGTACTTCATCACATATCGTCTGCTCACGGTCTATAGCCCGCTCGTTTCTGAGCAGGACTTGGACCTCTCGGCCCAGAGCTACGATTACGGCTACGTCAACGTCGGCTGCCACAGCGACTGGGTGCTTCGCATAAGCAATATCGGCGCGCTGCCTTTGCTCGTGAACGACCTGACCTGCGACGATCCAAGTTTCTACGTTACTACTCCGACCTTTCCTCACACGATTGCGGCTGGCGAGAGCGTGTTCGTGAACATTCGATTTGAGCCGACGCGTAGCGCCCGCATTTCGGCCATAATGACGATTGAGACAGACGATCCCGATCCCAACGAGGAGTTCTGCGAGGTCGCTCTTACAGGGCGAGGGATTGACAACAGCGCCCCGATCGTGAGATGCGCCGGTTTCGTTGGCGATCATCTCGCGGCCGGAACCGCTGGTTACGTTACGGTTCGAGCCGAGGTTTATGACCCGGACGGCGCCTCCGACGTTGCTTCGGTCCTTTTATTCATCGGCACGCTTGAGGGCGGCCAGATCAGCTCGCTGGAGCTCTTCGACGATGCTCAGCACGGCGATGCCGAGGCAGATGACGGCCTGTTCGGCAATCAATTCTGGGTCGATGCCGCACCTGCGGGTGTCTATGTATTCGAGATCGTCGCGGAAGACGCGCGCGGCGCCTCGAGCAACGTCTGGCCCTATATGAGAATCGATGGCCCCTCGTCCTCGAACGACGTTCTCTGGGGTGTGTATCCCGGGATGGGCGAGTCGGGCGATCCGATGGTGGCTAACATCTACATGGCCGGCTTCGACACGACCTCGATTTCACAGGATGGCGGTGGCAAGCTCGTGTGCGTCGCAGACATCGACGATTTCCTGGACGGCTCGAGCCTCGCAAGGGCGGAGCTTCGCTTCCAGAGCGGCGGCGTCTTGAACCTGTTTGACGACGGCCAGGGCGACGATGAGGTCGCCGGTGACGAGCGTTTCACGGGCAGCATGAATCTTGGCCCCGGATACCCCGCTGGCGATTACTTGCTCGAGATAGTCGCAATCAACGACGCCGGCCGCGAGAGCGGAGCATATCCGTTCTACGTCGTCCGGTAGCTCTGGGTAGATTGCTGAGTAAGGAAACGAAGACGTTCGCGTTGAGGCAAGGGGCTAAGCAATTGACGGAAACTCCAGGCTATTCTCTGTGGTCGGACAAGCCTCTGGAAGACCCGAAAGATGATAAGCTGGAACGCGAGACGTTCTCACAGCGCCTCGCAGATTCGATCCGGGCTATGGCGCCATCGGACGGCATTGTTATAGCCATCTATGGCGCCTGGGGTTCCGGGAAGTCCAGCGTCTTGAATTTCGTCGAGCGTTATCTGAGTCAAGGTGGTGAGGCACAAGCGCCAATTGTCGTTCGTTTCAATCCATGGTGGTTCTCGGGACGGGAAGATGTCGTTCTGCAGTTTTTTTTCCAGATGCGACGAGCCCTGAGTAGATTAAGGCTGAAGGCACAGGAGGTCGCTGGATTGATCGTGGATCTAGCAGGCGCGGTCTCCTCATTCGCCGGACCGTATGGTGCCGCAGCCGCGGGCGCCGCAAAGCTGTTGTTACCTGATCAGACCGATGTTCATAAGCTAAAGGAGAAGATCGAGAAGGCATTAAGGAATGCAAATCAGCCCGTCGCCTTCATTGTGGACGACATCGATAGGCTAACAAAGGAAGAGATCAGAGAGCTATTCACAGCCCTACGGGCCATAGCTGATTTCCCGAATATATGTTATTTACTCGCCTTCGACAGGGAAGTGGTTGTCAAGGCCCTCGATTCGGCGCAGGGCATTAGAGGAGACGACTATCTTCACAAGATCGTCCAGGTGCCTCTCCAATTGCCTTTGCCCCCAAGAAAGGCTCTGGAATTGATGCTTGTGAAGAGACTGAATGTCCTATTTGAGGACACACCTCCGGAGCTCAACGATAAGCCGCGATGGAATAGGTTCTTCAGGGATGGGATCAGGCATTTCATTGAGACCCCGAGAGATGCTCTTCGATTGGCAAACTCGGTTGCCATATCCTATAGATATGTGCAGGGCGAGCGCAAATGCGCGGACTATGTCGCGTTTAAGACATTAAGCGCTTTCTGTCCGTTGGTTTATCGACTGGTTGAGAGCAATCGGGACAAGTTCGCAGGGCTCAGAAGGGAGGACCTTCGAGACCAGTCGAAGAGAGGAGCAATAGAGAGGTTTCACAAGGGCTGGTTAAAGGAAGTCCCCGGTAAGGAGAGCAGACGCGTTGTCAGTCTTCTCACAGTCATGTTTCCGGTGTTGGAGTCCATATTTGAGGGCATAGATTTGGAGGGATTCGGTAATGGCAAGGATTGACTCATCGAGATCTCTAAGCAGTCTAGATATCTCCAGCCCGGAAGGCTTCGACAAGTACTTCCAGGATGAGGTTCCGCAAGGGACTTTTTCGCACGCCTCGATGAAGGCGAATCTCGCTCTTGCTGGAGATCCCGAGGCGTTCGGGAAAAGACTGGTCGCGATGTCAAAAAAACGGTTATTCGGTGACGTAACACAGGCCATGGAGTTCCTGGCTAGGCTTCTGGATTACACGGATGACCAAATCCCGAAGGAACACATTGCCCCGATTATCAAGGCCCTATTTGACGTCGGCGATAAGCTGTGGAGCCACGATCTTTGGATGTCCGTGCCATTCGGTGGCTATTGGGACGTGGCAAGAGTTATACACAGGCTCTTGCGAAGGCTTGATGAGCCCGAGCGATTTAAGGCGCTGAAATCGGCGATCTCGAGCGGGAAGGCACTATCGACAATTGCCCGAGAAGTCAGGGCCATGAAAGGCCAACATGGAACGGGGAAGGTTGGCAGCAAACAACCAGAGGAAGCCCGGTGGCTTGAACGTGGTGATCAAGAAGAGATCGAACGCATCGCACTTCATAGAATCAAAAGGGCGATCGATGATGAGGCCTTATTCCAGAGCAATGATCCAGTTCAGCTGCTCTATCTTTGGTCTGAGATCGCCGGAGAGGATGAAGCCAGAGACTGGCTTGCCAGTCAGGTGAAGGATGACAAGGGGCTGGCGAGGATACTCACGCTTTTCCTCTCCTCCCAAGTTCAGTGGCAGCTTGGTGACGCCGATAAGCATGTCAGAGAACCTCGCATGGATCTGAAGACGCTTGAAAAACTCCTTGGGTCCGCTGAGCCCATCATTGACCGCGCTAGATCTATTGTGGATGCGGATTGGCTCACAGACATGCAAAGGACAGCGGTCAATCAGCTCATCAAGGAATACGATGAGCTGGTAAAGTCGGGCAAGGACCCGGAGAGCCCGGTCGAGGCTCATCCCGAATAGCCTTTCCGCCTCTGCGTTCGACGAGCACGATGCCCCGGACCTGCCGGGCGGGACGGTCCCCGGGGTATCTCAATGCGTAGTTGTCAGTTCTTGTCGTCGGGCTTTGGGAAGCGGGAGAAGCTCCTCGCGGGCGAG
>CAYZPW010000136.1:0-6629 GCA_964480475.1 uncultured bacterium
GGCTCAGAAGCCAGCGAAAGGCCGTAAACCTTGTGGTTGCTTACGCCGAAATAAAGGGCATCGTCTGGTCCGAGAGCCGGCGGACTCGAGATGATCTCGATCGATGAGATGCTATACCTCCACTTCTGGTATCCAGAGACGACGTCAACGCTATAGAAAACACCCGCGTTGCTGCCAAAGAACACGCCCGCATCAGTTACGACCGGCGACGAGAAGATGGCCCGACCGGTATCGAACTGCCACTTGAGAGCGCCCGACGGATCGACCGCGTATAGGACGCCGTCCATCCCGCCGGCGTATATGGTGTCGTCCGCTCCAACAGCAAACGCCCGCGTGAGCCAAGTGTCAGTCTCGCATCTTGCGAGCTCGTTCAGGTCCTGATCGACGACGTAGATGACGCCATCGTAGGATGAAAAGCACAACCGACCGTCCGAGAGGAACGTGGGCTTGCTATCGACCCAGCCACCGGTCTCAAACCGGCCAAGGACCTCGCCGGACGGATTCAGCTTATAGACATAGAAGTCGTTGGAGCCGAAGTAGATGTTCCCTACAAGATCGACGGAAGGTGTAGAGAAAATGGGACCCTCGGTCCAGTAGCTGAATGCAAGCGTGCCATCCTTGTTGAGGCAGTATATTGCCCCGTCGAGCGCCCCGAAGATGATTCTGTCCTGACTGTCGAAGGTTGGATCGGCGACTATTGGCGCCCCTACGTTGTATCTCCAGGTTTCATTGCCGGAGGCGTCGAGCGCATAGAAGTTGCCGTCGCCAGAGCCGAAATAGACCGAGCCTGCGGCATCGACGAGCGGCGTGCAGACGATCCAGTTGTTAGCCCGGAAATACCAAATGACGTCGCCCGCGTCGCTCGTGACTGCGGATTCCTGCTCAAAGCCCGCATCGAGCTCGGAGATGATCTCGTCCCAATCGATGTCCGCGACCAGAAGCTCGGCGGTTTGCACGACTTGCGGCGCTGTTCCGTCTCGCGGGAAGGTCAGATACTCGGCATGTTGTGCGGGCTGACTCAATGAAAGCCCGAATCCCAAAAAGAGACAGATCAGACCTACAAACGCCACTTTCCTGCTCATCGGCAGTCCTCCTCAACTGGTTCTCAAGCTGCGTTACACGCCTTTTGTGTGGCCGAACAAAGCCGTGACCTTTGACCCGCCCATTCCAGCGCACTGCTTTTGTCAAACCCTTCCTCGAAGGGACGAGCACAGCTTGCCCGGAGAAAGCCTTGCGGCGCTACGGCACGACTGTAATCGCCGGGAACTGGGTGCTTGCGACCCCTTCGCGGTCAATAGCCAAGATGTAGTTTTCCAGGTAGATCGGCCCGACCCCAGGATTGATGTGCAAGCTATAAAGATACAGCACCGCGTCATCGTAGAGGCCGTGAATGGCGTAAGGAGTGATGTCCTCGCCTTCCATGACCCCCAGAGGCGGATACTTCCAGATAACGGAGGCGATGTCGTTAAGGCCGTTGGGATCGGTAACAAGCGCGGCTATACAGAGTTGGCCACCCTCCTCGAACGTTACCTTGCTGTATGGATTCCCACCCATCAGAACAATAGGCGGTAGGTTGGGCACTTCAGCCGCCAGTGTGTATCTGGGCCCCTCGATTACACGGGCCCGCGTCTTTCGCCAATCGGGCGCGTATCTGCCCAGCGGCATCTCTCCCTTCGTGATATAGAAGTAAGGCCATATCTGGCTGGTGTTGCCAACCGCGTCCTCTGCCGTCAGCTGCAAAGCATAACTTCCCGTCGCGTCGATGTACGAGGCGGGAACCATGAACTCCGCCGAGAAGATCATCGCATCGGCTATCTCATCATAGCCGGCTCGCTCGAGCGTCCATCCCAAGTCAATGCCCTCATACGAGACCCAGACGTTCACGACGTTGTTCTCAGGGTCGGTAACGAGGGCCCGGACCTCAAGGACGCTGTCGATCGAGGCGGAGAGCTCAGTCTCCATGTAACCGGCCACAAGGATATTCGGCTCATCGACCGATGGCAGGTCCCTCTGCAATGCGTAGAGCACGCCGTCCCAGCAGCCGATGTAGAGCGTCTTGTCCGGGCCTATCGCGGCCGTGGGACGAATCCAGTATTCACTCTTTTGCGGGTCGGTGTCGCTACCCGTCGGGAGGAACATCCTTCCGATGACGACTCCGTCCGGCGAGAACGAGAAGACGGTATTGTCGCCGGTGATCATGTAGATGTTGCCCTCATCGTCAAGCGCGGGCGACGATTGAACCCAGCTGCCGAGGTCGATGCCTTCACCATTGGGGTCCTCCCCAGGAAAGCCTGAGCCCACACCATTCGGCGGGATCGAGAAGAGCTTGCCGACCGGCCCATCCTTGCCCGGCCCGTCGTAGTAAGTTCCGCAGTAGATGTCTCCGCGGATGCCCACCGCGGGCGATGAGTGGACCCACGTTCCTACCGACCGGCTCCAGAGTGGCTCGCCGTTCGGCGCAAACGCGTAGATGCGGTTGTCGGGGCTGTCCGAGCCGATATAGACGTTGCCCCCAAAATCGACGCACGGCGAGGCGTGCACGGGGCTTTCGAGCCACCGGCGCCACAGAAGGTAGCCGTTCGCGGCATCGATCGCATAGAGATAGTGGTCGTCCGAACCACAATACACGACTTTGCCGTCGAGACTGACCGCGGGCGAAGATGAGACCCAGCTGCCCGTGCCATACACCCACATAACCTGGCCCGATTGACTGATGCCGTAGATGCAGTCGTCGTGGGAGCCGACGTAGATCATAACTCCGTCGCGCCTCTGATTGGCATTTGCGTCAGTGAAAGGCTCAGGGAAGTCGGCGTCAAAGCGACCGTTATGATTCAGATCATCGTAGTATTCCTCGGAGCTCCCGTTCCACTGGAGGTCCTGATAGACGTCGAGGAATGGCTCGCCTGGGTCATACCGGTTGTCGCCGCTTAAGTCGCAGAATGGCTCCTGAACGTTGACGACGGGGGATGACGTGATCTTTCCGCCAGTTGAGACCGTCCACTTCACACGGATTCTATCCCATTCGCCGTTTCCATTCCAGTCGGTGAACGTCTCGCCGAAGGTGTAGGCGCTGTCCCCGTTGCGGTCGATGTAAGGCTCCTCGCAGAGCTCGCTATGAAGGGCATACAGCCGACCGTCATCGCCCCCGAAGTAGAAAACGCAGCGGTCGCGCACGCCGTTGCCGTTCTCGTCGATGAACGGCTCGGCTGGATTGCGGCTGCCGTCGCCATTGGCGTCCGTGAACGGCTCGGCGTCGTCCCATCTGCGGTTGCGGTTCAGGTCCGTGAAGTCCTCGCCCTCGTCGTATTCACCATTGAGGTTCTTGTCCAAAAACGGCTCGGCAGGGTCCCAGACCCCGTTGCCGTTCTCGTCAATGAAAGGCTCCGCGATGTCAAAGCAGCCGTTCGCGTTTGCATCGTAATACGGCTCACCTGGGCCGACTGCGGGCGAGGAGATCATCGGGCTGTTGGTGTCGTAGAACCAGAACAGCGTGCCGTCTGGATTCAGAACGTAGAAAAAGCCGCCCGTGGATGTAAACGCTATCATGCTATCATCCCAAAGCCCGTTGCCGTTGAGGTCTTGATACGGCTCTCCGTCATCGAACGCGCCATTGTCATCCAGGTCCAGAAATGGCTCGCACGGGCCAATCGCGCAGGACGAGTTGATCTTTCCGATCCCGATGGCCGTGAAAGCCCACTTGATGTTCGCATCGGGATACTTTGGCCCCTCAAGCCTCGAGAAACCCGAATGACGCGAATCGTAATGAAGCCCCGAACAAAACGGCTCGCTCTGCCACGATAGAGTGGCATAAGCCGCCAATGGAGCCAGAAGAAGGGCGATTACCACAAGAACGGGGACCTGCCGCCAAATAGAATAACGCATGCGTCCGCCTCCTAAATGCTTTGCTAGAATATGTTGGCCAACACCATATATATTATGATCGTATTCTGTGCCTTCTACTCTCCCGCTGTCAAGAAGAATATCTCAGGCAAGTCGAAAGTCGAAGGTCGAAGGTCGAAAGTGCACCGTCTCTGGGGGCAGGCCTATTATGGCCTCCGCAGATCCGCCGCTGTGTGGAGCTATTGGTTGAACGATCTGGATACTAGGACCGTTTCGCTAGGATCAGCTCGTGCACCGCGTGAACCGCGGCCTTCTCGTCGTCAGCCGGGACTAGCATCGAGACGCGAAGCGCCGAGACAGCAGTCTCAAGAGGCACGATGCCCGCGTTTGCAAGTGCCCGACGGATGGCGGCGAGCATCGCGGGGTCCGACAGGAAGCCGTCGCCGACGACGCCGATCTTCGCCAGACCACCAACGGTGTCCCACTGGGGGCGAACTGCGGTCCCGAGGCCCTGCAACGCATGCTCAACGGCCGGCAGATCGCCCTCCGACACGACAAAACGCACCCGTTCGACGTCGCCCAGGAATGACTGATGAATCATGTCAAGCGTCACCCCACGCTGTGACAGCTCCTCAAAAAACGACGCCACAAGGCCCCCGGAATCGCGCGGGAACTCCGCCCTAACGCTGCAAACCGGGCTGACAGACGCCACGGCATCGAGGCTCGCGGCCTCAGGACTTTCGTCCGATTCACCCGAAATGCCTGCCCTTCTCATCTTGTGTTCACTCCTAACTCTCGTTCCACATCCGTCGCTTGCTCCGGAACATACCAAAACCGACAACCTGTTGCGCCTCACAAACTGCGCCGCGCGGGGGTGGATGACCGAGGCGCCGGCGCATGCCAGTTCAAGGAGCTTTCCCGCGCTAATCTCGCCAAGCAGCCGGGCATTTCGGACGACCTGGGGGTCTGCGCTCATCACGCCCGATACATTCTTCCTGAGCTGGCAAGATTCGGCGCCAAGAGCCTTCGCCAGCACGACCGCAGTTAAGTCCGAGCCGCCCCTTCCAAGCGTTGTTATCTCCTTCTGCCTCGAGACCCCCTGAAATCCCGCGACGATAACGATCTTGCCCTCGTTGAGCGATTTGATGATGCGCTCGGGCCGAACGTCAACGATCCGCGCACGATTGTGATGACCTGTCGTGATAATGCCTGACTGCGAGCCGGTGAAAGAGATCGAGTCGAAGCCCAGGTCCGAAATCGCCATCGAGAGCAATGAGATCGATATCCTCTCGCCGACTGTAATAAGCATGTCGAGCTCCCTCGGAGACGGAGTATCGCTGACCTCGCGTGCGAGCGCGATAAGCTCGTTCGTCTTGTTCCCCATCGCGGACATGACGACCAGCACAGAATGCCCGGCGCGCCGGGCCTCAATGACCTTCTTAGCGACCTGCTTGATCTGCGCAGCAGTTGCGACGCACTTGCCGCCGTATTTCTGGACCAGAATGCCCAAAGACTAGTTGCTCCTTTTGTGACCCACAGGCATCAACAGAAGCGGCTCAAAACTCTTCGGCAGGCCCAGCGCAGTCGAAACTTCATCATCGTCAAATGCGCCGATTATCCCGGCAGAAAGCCCAAGCGCCTCGCACTGCAAGAAGATGTTCTGCGAGACGTTGCCCGCCTCGTAATGGACATACTTAACGCCTCTCTCGCCGTATTTGCCCGTTGTCCTGGAGTACTCACAGACAATCACGAATGTAACAGACGCCTCGGCCGCCCACATCTGATGCAGCGAATGCTTGGCCAGCGCCGCCCGCTGGTCTTGCGCCCTGACGCGCGAAATCGAGTGCTCTGAGGCGCTTAAGCGCCAGACGCCGGCCTTGAGCCCTTTGACTGACTTGTCTCCGCAGGCGAGATATATCTCGATTGGATAAGTCGCCCCAGCCGAAGGCGCGGCTCGTTTGAAGCGGCGCACGTCGTCCGTGATGCCCTGCGCAGCCCACAGAAGCTGCGACAGCTGAGCGAGCGTCAGAGGCGCATCAGAAAAGCCCCTGACGGTCCTTCTGCGCTTAATCGCCTCCTCAACGCTGACGGTTCCTTTCAGATTCGGCGCCGGCAGCTTCACGTTCAGGCCCAAAAGCGCCATCTGCACTCCGGAGCCTTTCGCGCTAGCTTCCTCGGCCACGGCGCCTTCCACCGATAGTGGCCCGTCCAATATGATCACCAAAAGAAAGACCACAATGAAAACATGGCTTGTGCTTGTCCGCATCTTGCTTCCCTCCTTCTATCTTGCGTGAACGAATGTAGCTTCAGACACCGTGAATCTACACCTTTGTATGCAGTCCATCAAAACGAACAGGCAACGCGCCTGAACGTCCGGGCCTCAACCCGGCAGCTGCGGCGGAGATGGCATCGCGCCGTCTCCGCTCCGCTACCGCTTCATACTAACTAAGTAGATGCTTAATATCGGACTGCAACGATCCCAATGATCAGATTGACGGCAAGAGACATGGTGGGGCGGGCACGTTCTTACCCTGCCAAGAGGTGATGAGTGCGACCGGGTCGAGGTGTGAGTTGCATCCGTTGGGTGATATGGAGTGCGGCGGCTTGACGCCGCTTTGGCTCGCCGCGGCTTGACGCGGCGTGGGCTGTGCTGGACAACCTCCTGTTCTCTGGATCGCCCGCTGCAAGGTTAAAAGAGCGACTTATCATAGGGCGGTGCCAGGTCACCGCGGAAGAAAGCGGTGTCAGTTGAGTAGTTCTGCCATTACTGGCTTTCACCCTCACAGAAC
>CAYZPW010000137.1:0-6414 GCA_964480475.1 uncultured bacterium
CGCAGCGTCTCATTCTCCGGCGCATTGCGCTTGGCCTTCGGCGCCTTTTTGAACGTCGCGTTTGTCTTCGCCGCGGGTGGATAATCGATGCGCCTTCCCTCAAAGATATCCTTGACCGTGAGGACCTGGAGACGGGGATGCTTGCCCCAGGGGGAGGTGTAGAAACCGGCGCTCGCCGCCTCGCTAACCATCTGCTTGGTGCGCGTGTTGAGGGTGATCAGCACGCCAATCTCCGCGTCCTCGCGCTGAACCACACCCCACAAATCACGAACGTGTCCGACGCTCGTGTGACCAGCTTTTACGGACATAATGATCTGTTTGGTCTTGCCGGGCTTAGGCTCGTCGTGAAAGTACAGGCGGCCATCAATCCCCTTATCCGAGCCTTTCTTCTGCTCCGTTCCTCTCGCTCCCACACGGCCCAGGACCCACCATTGAAATTGATATGGGTCTCGGTTGGCCAGCTCCTCTGCACTGGCCAGGTCCTTAGGCTCGCCCGCGACCTCGAACGCTGCCTGATCCCCAAACGCGTCGCGAAGCCGGTTCTTGATCAGCGTCACGGCCACGTGCGTTACGTCAATCCCAATCCAGCGGCGATTGAGACGTTGAGCGACGGCGACCGTCGTCCCACAACCGCAGAACGGGTCAAGGACTAAGTCACCCTCGTTGCTGCTGGCCTTGATAATTCGCTCCAAAAGAGCCTCCGGCTTCTGTGTCGGATAGCCGAGGCGCTCCTTGGACACTGTGGACAACATGGGTATCTCGAATACATCGTCCATCCCTTTGCCCCCGGGATGAAATAGGTGCCTGCGCTTCTTGGCTATGACAGCCTCATAAGGCTCACGCTGGATGTTGAAGTTGAACTCCTGGCCCCCACTGTAAAAAAGCAGAATCTGATGCTTCCTGGCCCAGCGCCTCGGAGTGGCGCCGCCGCTGTGGTAATGCCAGATCACCTCATTCTGAAAAGCCTCCGGTCCAAATACGGCATCCATGAGCAGTTTCAAATAGTGGCTCGCCGTGGGGTCGCAGTGAAGATAGATGCTGCCTGTTGGCTTCAGGACGCGCCGTAGTTCGACAAGCCGGGGCCCCATCATAGCCAGGTAAGCCATCATGTCGCTTGCGCCAAGTATCTTCCAGAATGCCTGCATGGTCTCGGAGACCCTACCCCCCGCCTCCACGATCTCCCGGTAGGCCCCGGCAGCCTCCGAGTCCCAACTCCAGGTATCCTCGAAAGCCTTTATCTGTGCTTTGGGCCGAGAGCCATTCTGTTCCTGAAAGAGAACGTTATAGTCCCGACTGCTTTTGAATGGCGGATCAAGATAAATGAGGTCTATTGCCTCATCGCTGACGTAACGTCGCAGGATATCTAGATTGTCGCCGCAGCAGAGCATGTTGTCAGTCAACCAGTCCCTCCAAACACCATCGACCATTTTCCCACGAGGATAAAGCCAAACAAAGCTTCACGCAAGTTGCCTGTCGCGGACGACGATGCGGCCATTCTTGACGACAGTGTTGACCAGATTGCAGCCGAATTGGTATGGGATTTGAAGGGCATTGTCGGCGTCGAAGATGACGAGGTCAGCCTTCTTTCCTGCCTCGATGCTGCCGATCTTATCCGACATCCCGAGCGCGTGTGCAGCGTTCAGCGTGCAGGCGGCAATCGCCTCGTAAGGGTGCATCCGCATCATCGTGCAGGCAATCGTCATGATGATGGGCAGCGAGCGAATGTTGCACGAGCCGGGGTTGAAGTCGGTCGAAAGCGCGATCGGGAGTTCCGACTCGATCATCCGCCTCGCGGGAGCATATCTCGACAGGCCCAGAAAAAGAACGCACCCAGGAAGCAGGACGCCCGCTATGTCGTGTGCAGAAAGCAGCTCGATGTCCCGCGCCGTTATCGCGTCAAGATGGTCGGCGGAGATCGCCCCCACCTCGGCCGCGAGGCCACACCCTCCGATCGAGGCGAACTGGTCGGTGTGGACCTTCGGGATGAGGCCGAACTGCTTCGCCTGATTCAGGACGAAGCGCGCCTCATCAACGGTGAACGCCCCTTCGTCGCAGAAGACGTCGCAGAACTTCGCAAGCCGCTGCTCCGCCACGTATGGGATCATCTCCTCGAGAACCACCGACAGGTATTTGGACCTCGAGACGCCCTCCGGGACCGCGTGGGCGCCGAGAAATGTTGGCACGACTGTGCTCGTGTGGGTATCCCGAAGCTCCTGCATGACGCCCAGCATCTTGACCTCGGTCTCCAGGTCCAGCCCGTAGCCGCTCTTGCCCTCGACGGTTGTCGTGCCCAAGAGCAGCATCTGGTTCAGATGCACCCGTCCGATATCAACAAGCTCTTCATAAGAGACCTGGCGGGTGGCTCGCATGGAGCTCTTAATGCCCCCACCGGCCGCGGCTATCTCGGCGTAGCTCTTTCCCTCGCACCGAGCAGCAAACTCCCCCTCCCGCGAGCCGCCAAAGACGAAGTGCGTGTGGCAATCGACGAGCCCCGGCAGAACCGTCTTGCCCGTGCAATCGATGGTCTCGCTGGCGCCCTCACGGACCCCGTCCGGCAGCTCCGCCATAGGCCCCACCCACGCGATAGCATCCCCCTGTATGACAACGGCGCCATCGCAAATGATGTCAAGCTCCCGCATCCCCACGCCTCGCTTGCACGCCTCCCCCGACTGGGAGACGGTTACCAACTCAGAGATATTCTTTAACAGAATACCGTCATTGCCCATTAAGAAGCTTCCATCTAGTTAATTCACCACAGAGACACAGAGAAAAAGTGCAAGTGCCGAGCATGGAGCTTCTTGAAGACGACCTGTCTTTTCCAGACCGCCTGCATCCCCTGCCTCCGCGCTCTCTGCGTCTCTGTGGTTCACACTCTGTGGTTCACACTTTGCTCTATTATCTCCTCTTACGGGGGCGCTTATCGCGATAGCGGGATCCTTCCATCCAAATGTAAACCGGGTAGAGAGGGTTCGTGAACTTATACCATCCTAGCCCCCTTTCCTTCTCCTGAAGAATGACGCCCAGTTCTCTCATCCTTCTCAGAAAGTTGTGGAGAACCTTTTTGTCATCTACATTCAATTGCTCCTGAAGGTCTCTTTTGTTGAAACTGAGTGTCAACTGCTCTCCGAGTTTTCGAAGCGTTGAGATGTATCGCTCGCTACGAATTGCTTGATAGACCCTCGGCTCGAGATACTTCTGACCCATTGTCTCGGCGGCGGCCATCAGTCCCTTTAGTACGTCGCCTTCGTCTATGAGATCACCCTTGTTCGCCGTGAATACAGCGTCGCCTATCTCCTGCATGACAATCGGCAGGCCGCCTGAATACTCCACCAGTATTCCCATCGCCGAAGGTTCAACTCGCAATCCCACGCTCTCAAATGCTCTCGTAAAAAAGGCTTTGACCTCATCATCAGAGAGTCCTTCTATCTTCACCACATTGAAAACTCTCATAAGCGAAGGCTGTTGTTCCCCTAGCTTGAATCTCATCTCCGGTATCGCGACGGGCATAATGAACACGGGGAAATCCCTATAATGGAGCGCTATGTGGTCCACACAGCTTTTGTACCAATTTGCGAAATCGTGCGTTCTGCAAATCCCGTTTATGTCGTCCAAAACGATAAGAATGCCCCTTGTCTCGTCCTTTGTTCTCTCATTGATTCTGTTGATGGCCTCTGGAAAATCTCTAACCAGGTGAGGTAAATCCGTCTTGGCCGCGTTGAACGCTAGAGAAACCGCAAAAAAACCCACTTGTTGTATGCGCCCGCCGAATATGTCGGCGATCTTCTCGAACCACCGCCGAGCATTAGCTTCATTAGCGATTCGCTCGAATACCCTCCGGACGAGTTCTTCTAGAGCAGTTACCCCCCCCCAAGAGAACGTGAACGGTCAGCAAGTTGTACCTTTTAACAGCCAGGTCTCTCACGTAACGGGCAAGCGAGCTCTTGCCTATCCCTCTTTCGCCGACCAAGAAGACGTTCTGCTGCCTCCCGGATGCAGCCCGCCTAACAGAAGTGAGGATCTCTTCAATTTCCCTTTGCCGACCAACGAAGAACTCATAAGGCACCGGGCTACCCGGTGTGAACGGACTTTCTTGCTTCATAGGATCAGCTCCTTCTCATTCTCACAAGCACCGAAGATGGGACTTGAGCATCTAAACAGCGAAGAGAGGAAGGACGGTTCACGGCATGAGGCAGCCGGTGTCGCCGGCGGTCATGTCGATGCCGACGCCGGTCTCGTCGGACACCCAGAATCTGTCGTTGCCCTTGGTTGTGTAGGCGTCGATTCCGTCAGCATCGACGAATATACCGAGCGGCCTCCGAAGCCCTATGTCGTAAGGTCCGGCATACCCCAAGCACGCAACATCGATCTGGCTGTAGAGGTCATTGCCGGCGTTGTCGAGCAGGACGCCAACGCCGTCGCCGCCGTGGCCCATAGCATACCAGCCCTTGGCGGAGTAGTAATCGTCGCCCATCACATCGACCACAATGCCGACCGAGGCGTCGAGCCCGTGCCCGATCCCAACTATCCAGCTCCAGTATTCGTCGTTGCCCGCCTCGTCAACGAGGATGCCAACGCTGTTGTGGATACCGGCGCCGATAGAATAGCGCCTCGCCACATAGACGTCGTCGCCAGCCTTGTCATCGAGAATGCCCGTTGCGAACCAGTAGCTTGAGCCTTGTGCGAAGTAGTCGCCGAGGTAGTAGTCGTTACCCGCCCCATCAGTGAGGATGCCGATTCCGCCGGCGCCCTGCCAGTATTCCTGGTCCCGACGCGGTCCGAAGCCAAAACCCTGGCCCATGCAGACGTAGCGCTCCTGGCCGGGGTTCGGCTCTCTGAAATCGACGTCAACGCCGCCTACGAAGTAGAAATCGTCGCCCTCCCTGTCCCGAAGGACGCCGGAGCCGAACGTGAAGCCAAAGCCCTGCGCATACTCGGGCGAGAAGTAGATGTCATTGCCTGACTCGTTGCTCAGAAGCCCGATTCCACATGCGGCGGCGCCTTGCGCCATCTCGTGGCCGAGAAACACGTCATCGCCAAAGACGTCCCGCAAGATACCTACGCCGAACGTCGAGGCGCCCTGGCAGTGGTCTGGGGCCATATATAGATCATCGCCAAAGAAGTCTATCAGGACGCCGATACCAAAGAGGCCCCATCCCTGACATCCGGTGCTGCTCGATTGATACGTGTCATCGCCCGAGAGATCGATGCTGACGGAAATCGGCGTATCGTCGCCCGCTGCTCCCGCCGTGCGGCCTTCGTAGAGATCGTTGCCACCGATATCGACCAGAAGCGCATTTCTCTCTCGCACGCCGTTAGTGTTCCTGTCGAAGACGTTGTCCCCGGCGCCGCCAACCATGACGAAACCGATCGGCGTGTCGAACTGAAAGACAATCTCATCCATCGACGAGTCATAGACATTCGCGAAATAGTCCTCAGCGCGCTTCATACCGGAAAGGAGCGTGGTCGCGCCGCTCAGGAGCTGCTCGAAGTCAACGTTGTCATCCCACTCGTCGAAGACGCCGCTCAAGAAGGCCCCCGTGTAGTAGCAGAGCGGATAAGAGTTGAGGACGTTGCTGTAGATCTGATCTCTTACGTAGGGTGTGACATCCGCGAAAGCCTGGTCGAGATCGGTCGAGGCGTCGTCCATGGCGTATAGGATCATCGCCATCGCCTGACGGAGCTCCAGGGATAGATTCGCCGCCTGCGCAGCGAGTTCGTCACGTTGCGAGGGCGAAAGCGTCTCGTGATTGCTGGTGTAAACCTGAACGATCGCGTCCTGAAGCGGCGTGTCGGAAAGGAAGTGGTTGTAGTTGGCGGGCAGAATAGTGGGACCAAGCGGAGAGGCCGCTGTCAGCACATATTCCTGCAACTCCTGGTCCTCGAACATGATCTGGTCGGTGAGGTCCTTTGCAAAGGGCGGCCCAGCGAAAGCGTCGTCCAGGACCTTTTCAGTTATACTTAGGACGCACTTCTCGATGTAGGGATATGGGCCGTAGTAACCCTCCGTTGGCCTGTCGAGGCTCTTGCGGTCCATGCACATCGTCTTGAGGGCCATATCGACCGCGTTGGGTTCAGACACGGTCAGCCGCCGCCCGGGGTCCATTCCGAATCTGTCGAAATGGATGAGAGAATCCGCGGGCCTTTCGAGTCGTGCGGACGAGCCGCGGGACGCGCCGGCATCCAAAGGGTCGCGGTCTGGGAAAGAGTTCCGTCTCCTGTTCGTATCGACCGCGAAGAGAACACCTCCACAGTTCCCGAAGTAGGCTGTGCCATCGCCAGTAACAGCAACGCCGCCCAGAATAGGTTTGCCGGTCAGCGTGGTTTCGCCTATCTTAACCCCTGTGTCGAATGACCAGGGAGGCTCAGAAGCCAGCGAAAGGCCGTAAACCTTGTGGTTGCTTACGCCGAAATAAA
>CAYZPW010000138.1:0-6162 GCA_964480475.1 uncultured bacterium
AAGAATACGAGAGGCTGAAGCGGACAGTGACACGTCTGAACGTCATTAAAGGACAAGCGGTGCATGCGAACTCTCATTGTAGATGATGATTTTACGAGTCGACTGCTGCTGCGTCGGCTGCTTGCACCGTTCGGCGAATGTGACGCGGCGGTGAACGGTTGGGAGGCGCTTGAGGCGTTCAAATGCGCCCATGTCGGGAAGCGTCCCTACGATCTCATTTGCCTGGACATCATGATGCCCGGCCTGAGCGGACATGAGGTGCTCAAAGAGATTCGCAAGTTTGAAACCAAACACCACATTGATGAGAAAGATCAGGCGAAGGTCATCGTGACGACGGTGCTCAGCGATCGCGAACACATAATGGCAGCCGCGCGGGGCAACTGCCAGGCCTATCTTGTCAAACCCATTGACAAGGAGATGTTGCTGGAGAAACTGCAAACGCTTGGACTTCTTGCGGAATCGGGCAATGACGGCACTGAAGGCAGAAAAGACACCGGCTGAAACGCCCTTCCTGAAATGACGTGAAGATGAAATCAAATATGAGCGCGCTTCTTGCAGATCCTGTCCGCCGCAGCCCTCTTGAGCGCCGTAGGCTTCTTGAGCGACTTAGCTTCCGCGAAGGTGGAAAGGAGCTACGTTTTCATGGGCTTCTGAAGGGGCATGTGCCATGAGGATATTGATCGCAGAGGACGACGGGACGTCGCGTCTTATGCTCGAACGCGTGCTTCGCAACTGGGGACATGAGGTTGTCGTTACAGCAGACGGGGACGAGGCCTGGGAAGCGTTTAGGAGGGAGCAGCCGGACCTTGCCGTCCTTGACTGGATGATGCCGGAGATGGATGGCATAGAGGTCTGTCGAAGGATCAGGGAGTTCGAGGGTCCGCACTATATCTATGTGATTTTGCTGACAGTTAAGGGGCAGGCCGAAGACGTTGTCAAAGGGCTCGAATCCGGAGCGGATGATTATGTCAAAAAGCCCTTCGACCAGGCCGAGCTGCGAAGCCGGATTAAGGTGGGCGAACGCGTGCTTCAGCTTGAACGTGCACTTGCCTCGAAGGTGAAGAGCCTCGAGAAGGCACTCGCGGAAGTTAAGCAGCTCAGCGGCCTGATCCCCATCTGTATGCACTGCAAGAGGGTCAGGGACGACAAGGACTTCTGGCACAATGTCGAAAGCTATATAGCACAGCGTTCGGAGGCCACGTTCAGCCACGGCCTGTGTCCCGAATGCCTGGACAAATACTACTCCGATCCGGAGGGAAAGGAGGACCGAGGCGGCGACAGCGCAGAACACGGCGAAGGCCCCGCTTCGGGCTAGCCTGTTTGCGCAATCACCGCTCTTTGCCCAAGAGCGCTCCAAACCGATCAAATCAGCGGACTGTCGCTTCTCACCTCACCAATTGGCGGTGGCTTCGGTCCGTGCGATCAGAGGCCCTGAACGCCTCTTGTTTCGTCCTAATGTAAGCTCTGACGCCCGCCCCTTTCGGCTTCTTGTCCGACGCAGTTCGCCTCTTTATTCGGCGGGTCTTTGACACACCGCGAACGAAGGCGGATTGCCCCTTTTTCCTTCCGCGTTCGCCGAAGCTTCAGTGAAGGAGAATTCGCCCGTTTCACCAACGAGGACCCCTCGGTTCTCGAGCCTTGACTTTCGCTTGACTTGCTGCAAGCATTGGGTTCATAGGCTTGTGGTTGCTGACAGAGTTGATTACTTGGGAGAAGAGTCATGACGCTGACCTTTGTCAGCGCGTTTGCTTTCAAGGCCATCAAGACAGCCCTGCTGATTGCGCTGCCTCTCCTGGCGGCGGGACTTCTGACGGGCGTCCTCGTCTCCATTTTTCAAGCTGTAACCTCGATCCAGGATATGAGCCTGACCTTCATCCCCAAGATATTAGTGGTGATGGTTACGCTTCTGCTTGTGTTGCCATGGATAATGGGGATTCTGATTGCATTTACCAGCGAGCTATTCACCAATTTCCCTGCTTACATAAGGTAGAGCTTCTGATAAGGATGAAGGCGGAAGGATGAAGGATGAAGCATCAAAAGTGCCCTAATCACCGACTCATCCTTCATCATTCATAATTCAGCCTTCCCGAGCGGGAGACGACGCGAGCAAATGGAGCTTTTGGGTTTCAGTTTAAGGGAAGTCCAGCTTTTCTTTCTGGTGCTCTTCCGAACGTTGGGAGTTGTCGCGATCGCGCCGATATTAGGCGGTTCGTTGGTTCATCGCTCGGTCAAGATAGGGCTTTCGATACTCGTTGCCGTGCTTCTATTCCCAGTAATCCCAATTGATGCGGTTGTAATACCCAGGAGTCTGATACAGCTCAGTATAGGGCTTTTGGGTGAGCTTGCCGTTGGGATAATAATAGGTTTTATTGCCCGGGCGGCTCTCACGGCGGTTGAGATAGGGGCCCAGACTGTCGCGATGCAGATGGGCCTTACCATGGCGAATGTCCTCGATCCGCAATCTGGGGCCCAGATGTCCGTTCTTGCTCTCTTCCAGAACATGCTCACGGTGCTCATCTTTGTTACGATCAACGCGCATCACTGGCTGCTCGAGGCGCTGGCTGAGAGCTTCCAAGTGGTGCAGCCGCTTGCGGTCGTGGTACCGAAAGGCGTCGGGCTGATGGGCGTTAACATTATGCAGGGACTGTTCGTTGCGGCGATGAAGATCGCAGCGCCTGGCATCGTCATCCTTCTTATGGTTAGCATCCTCATGGGCGTCATCGCAAGGACGGTGCCGCAGATCAACATCCTCATCGTCGGGTTTCCCCTGAAGATCGGCGTGGGGCTCGTCGTGATTGGCGCCTCAATGATATACTTCACGGACGAGGTCGTTAAGCTTCTCGAGGCGATGCGGGGCGACCTGTCCGCGGCGATTTCACTATTTGGAGGATAGTGTTTGTCCAGTCCGAAAGGCGAAAAGACAGAGGAAGCGACCCCCAGGCGTCTGAAGAAGGCGAAAGAACGGGGCCAGGTCGCGAAGAGCAAGGAGTTCGCGTCGGCACTTGTCCTTGGCACAGCGCTGCTCTATTTCTGGGCGATGGGCACGAGTTTCCTGTCGGTAGTCTCTAGGAACGTCAAGACCGGCCTTCTTTCGGTGTCCGGTCCCGGTGAATTCACGCTTTCGACAGTGCAGGTGCTCTTCAAAGGTATGGTCTCCTTGTTCGCCAGGGCCACATTGCCGTTTATGTTCTGTATAGTGATAATAGTGGTTATGGCAAACCTCCTCCAGGGCGGCTTTATCTTGACGGCCAAACCTCTGAAGCCGAAGCTCACTCGGCTCAACCCCGCAAGCGGTCTCAAGAGGGTCTTTGGCTCGTTCAGGGCAGTTGCCGAGACCGCCACTAGCTCAATCAAGCTGATAGTCGTTGCGCTCATCGGCTATGTGACAATAGGGCCGGAGCTTCAGAAGATACCGGTGCTCTTCAGCCAGTCGGTGCTGGGAACGCTTGTCTATTTGGGCCAGCTGGCCTTCACGCTCCTGGTTCGGGTCTTCATATTTCTGATGATTCTGGCACTTTTTGATTTCTTCTATCGCAAATACGAGCACAAGAAAAGCCTCAAGATGACCAAGCAGGAGGTGAAGGATGAGTTCAAGGAAATAGAGGGCGATCCACTGGTCAGGAGGCGAATAAGGCAGAGGCAGTACGAGATGGCGCGACGCCGCATGATGACAGATGTGCCAAAGGCGGACGTCGTGATTACGAATCCAACGAGGATCGCTGTCGCGCTCAATTACATGGGGGCGGATGTTCCGGCGCCGGTTGTGGTTGCCAAAGGCGCCGGCGCAATGGCGCAAAGGATCATCTCGATTGCTGTTGACAATGACGTGCCGGTCGTTGATAACAGGCCCTTGGCGCAGGTTCTGTTCAACACCGTTGAGGTTGGCGAGATCATTCCTGAATCGCTCTACAGAGCGGTTGCAGAGGTGCTCGCTTATGTTTATAGACTGAAGAGTAGGTCGAGGCAGGCGGCGCAACGTGAGCAATCGGCGGCTCGCGCCTCATAAGCGGCGGCTGGACGAGGAATTGAACGAGGCTCGCAGGGGGTCTTAATGCAGTTTCTGGAATCTTTAATCGGCAAATACTATACGAGGATACTCAGGGCCCACAGTCACCTGGTTCTGCCGCTTGGCGTCATTGTGGGGCTCGTCACCGTAGTCGTCCCGCTTCCAACCGCCGTTCTCGACCTCCTGATCACGCTCAATATCACGCTATCTATAGTCATCCTGCTCGTCTCAATGTACATCGAGCACCCAACGAACTTCTCGGTCTTTCCGTCGATCCTTCTCCTCTCGAGCTTCTTCCGCTTGACGTTGAATATCGCCTCAACAAGGCTGATCCTGACCCAGGGGCACACGGGCGAAGCGGCAGCCGGACAGGTAATCAAGGCGTTTGGCCAGTTCGTGGCCCAGGGCGGTTTCGAGGTCGGGATCGTTCTGTTTCTGATCATAATCGCGGTCCAGTTTGTCGTTATCAACCACGGCGCGGTGCGGACCTCGGAGGTAACCGCCAGGTTCACGCTTGATGCGCTGCCGGGCAAGCAGATGAGCATAGACGCTGACCTTTCGGCCGGCATCATCGACGAGCGGGAGGCAAAGCAACGGAGGCAGGACCTATCGGACGAGGCGGAGTTCTATGGCGCGATGGACGGTGCGATCCGGTTTACGTCCCGGGACGCCTTGGCGGCGCTGATGATCACGATCATCGACATCGTCGCTGGGCTCATAATCGGGGTTGCCTTCAAGGGGAAGCCAATCGGCTGGGCGGCCGGGAACTACACCATCTTGACGGTGGGCGACGGCTTGGTCAGCGCGATTCCCGCGCTTTTTATCTCGATCGCCGGCGGGATAATAACGACGCGGGCGGCGGCCAAGGCCAACTTGGGCGAGGAGATCACCACACAGGTATTGTATGACCATAGACCCTGGTTCATATCGTCGGCGGCGCTTGTTGGCTTTGCGTTGGTGCCAGGCTTGCCGGGCGTACCTTTTGCGACGTTCGGCCTCCTGGCCGGGGGATTGGCATACGTGATATACCGTCAGAAAGCGATTGAGGCCAAACGGGTTGGGGAGAGGGCCCCTGAGGTGAAGCCACCTGAACGGATCGAGACGCTGATGCGCCTAGACCCGTTGGAGCTCGAGGTCGGCTACGGTTTGATACGGCTCGTTGACGAATCTCAGGGCGGCGATCTGCTGTCTCGGATCAAGGCCATTCGGAGGCAGTTCGCCCTTGATCTGGGCCTGGTCGTTCCTCCGGTGAGGATAAGGGACAACCTGGAGCTTGCCCCAAACGAGTATAGTATCCTTCTCAGGGGGAGCGAAGTCGGCGGTTCAAAGGTGCTGCTCGACCATTATTTGGCGATGAACCCGGGCACCGTGGCCGAGGAGATCGAGGGGATGGAGACAGTTGAGCCCACTTTCGGCCTTCCGGCCCTCTGGATAGCCGAGGAGCAGCGCGAAGGCGCGCAACTGTCGGGTTATACGGTGGTCGATACCTCCACCATCATAGCGACGCACATCTCTGAGATAATAAAGTCCCACGCCGACGAGCTCCTGACGCGACAGGATGTTCAGAACCTACTCGACCAGGTCGCCGAGACGCACCCAAAACTCGTTGAAGAGATAGGCGCAAGTAACGCTGGCCTGGGACTTCTTCTGACGGTCTTGAAGGGCCTCTTGAGGGAGCGAGTCTCGATACGCGATAGGATTTCCATTCTTGAGGGAATCGCCGACGCGCTCACTATGACAAGAGATGCGGCCATGATAGTTGAGCTGGTCAGGGTCAAGCTGGGTAGAATGATCTGCATGCGGTATCGCACGCCCGAGGGCGAGCTGCCAGTGGTCGCCGTCTCGCCGGAGATCGAGCAGGTTATCAGCGATGCCGTGCATAAAGGTGAGCAGATGTCGTTCCTTGCCCTTGAGCCTACGGTTGCGGAGCAGCTGATCGCAAAGGTCCGTGAAACGATCGATGGCATCTCAAGCGACCTCGTTCCTGTCGTGTTATGCTCAACGAGCGTCAGACGGCATCTACGGTATCTTATTGAGCGCTTCGTACCAAACGTTGTAGTATTATCTCACAATGAGATACCAACCGATCTCAAGATACAGTCTCTGGGCGTTATCTCTTTGTAGATGCAACCATCGCCATAGTAGCCTGCTTGTCC
>CAYZPW010000139.1:0-1453 GCA_964480475.1 uncultured bacterium
TCCGCGCCGGACGGCATCGGACGTCTGGCCAGGCCCCAGAATCTCACGTCTGAGCCAGGTATTCGATATCGCCCTCGGCGAATAGGCGAAATTGAGGGCGTCACGCCTGTAAATGGCCTGTAGGGGCGGTGCTTGGAGCCTGGCACATAAGCAGTTACAGTTGTGTATGGGCGTGGTCTCAGACCCGCCCATTGATAGATTCAATCCGCAGACAGCCCCCGGGCAACCGCATCAGCCCGTAGCGTAAACGGGAATAGGCTCAAATCGCCAATCACCTCAAACCGACCGGGCTCCGACAACGCACCCGCAAAGAGATAGCCTCCGGCCGGAAGCCCACCGGGCACCGTCAGGTCAATCAATGTCTCTGGTTCCATCGAGTAGCCCTTCTCCAGAAAGAGATCGGTCATGCAGGGGAATATCCCGAAGTCGATCCTGGTCGGAGAGATACATAGAATCGCCCCGTCGGGCATGACGAAGGCGAAATACACATCTACCGCGATATCCGGTCCGGCGTTATCTATTCCGTACTCACCAGTCAGCTGGTCACCGGGCAAGAACTCAGCGGCATTCAACGAGCATTCGACCGTGGGCCCTTCATCAGAACCCAGCGGGTAGTGATAGCCCATATCGACGACACCCGTGTCCGGCCCACAATCGGTCCTCGTCGTGAGCTCATCTAATCCCAGCGCCTCCGCCGTATCACTCCCGGCGTCGATGCAAGGACTGTTCTCCCCCTGTCCCGCAGCCTCACAAGAAAGATAGTAATCGCCCAGCGGTCCGCTCACGAATAGCGGGTCGTCCCAGATGTTGGCCTCGCCTACGTAACCGCCCTGAATGCAGCAATAACTTGCGAGTACCTCGGACTCTCCGGCGAGGGATATCTCGTGCATGTTGCTCCATAAAATGCAGTTGGTAATAGAGCATGCGCGGGAGTCGTACGCGTGTATGCCGCCGCCGAGTCTGGCGGTGTTGTTTGACAACGTGCAGTTCACAATTCTCGGCGAAGATTTATTGCAGTATATGCCGCCACCCCGACAGACACCCTGGGAATCCGGCGTCCCCAAATTGCCTGTGACAGCACAATCCTGAATCGTCCCTGATGACTCCACAAAGCACACACCGGCCCCCGAGATTGCCGAGTTCTCGCTTACGATGCATCCCTGAATCAAAACGTCTGGGCACAATCGGCAATTGACGCCGCCTCCCCAACCGTAATCATCTAAAGTTCGCTGGCAGGTGTTGTTGCTGATGGCGCAGGCGTCAATCATCCCCGACGATTTGAGCCAATAAAGACCAGCGCCGAAGCTCGCCGAGTTATGCCCTATGGGGCATGCTCGAATGGAAACTTGCACGCACGAACTACAATAAACACCTCCACCCCAACTGTAGCCTTCCGACCCTGGCGTGCCATGATTCTGCGTAAGAACGCACTGCTGAATGGTTGCGGACGAAT
>CAYZPW010000139.1:1463-6073 GCA_964480475.1 uncultured bacterium
AGCCCCCATTACGGCGGAGTTGTCCTTGATCGTGTTATTTGAGATGGAGAGGGAACTGGTCTGGCAATGCATCCCACCTCCCCATGTTGCTGAATTGCCCGTTACCGTGTTGTGTTGGAACGTCAAGGTGCAATCGTAGCAATATACCCCACCACCACATTCCTCCCAGCCCGGACCACTGGCATCACCACCTTGAATCGTCATACCCTCAATGGAGACACCCGCGATATGTGAACATAGAATGACGTGATAGGCATTGCCCTCAGCATCGAGCATTGTAGTATGTGCCCCCGAACCAACCAGCAGCACGTATGACTTCATCTCAAGCGGGAAGACCTCGCCGTTGGTTGAGGCGCTATAGGTTCCGGCGGCCACGTGGACCGTCGCTGGGTTCCCCTGGCTCCCAAACACAGACGACAGCGCGTGGCTGATCGTCAACCAAGCGTCGTCCGGCGAGGTCCCAGTATTGGAATCATTCCCGGCCTCTGCATCAACATAAAACTCACCAGCAGAAGCCATTCCGCAGAGTAGAACAGCAGCGATACCGAACAGCAGCACCATTCTGAGCCTTGACATGGCTGGTTCCTCCATTCACAAAATGGGTTGAAAAATCGCCCCGGGACTATTCTCTGGGCATTATGCCTCCATAATGCACAACTAAGACATTGCTGTAAAGGCGACACTCGATAGGAATGTGTTCCTGTTTCGTAGCAAGGTGAATGGCCGACCGGCTGGCCTGGCGGCGAAAGGCGAAGACGGCCAGCTTCCAGGTTCCAGCGAGGAAGAGGAGGCTGACGACCGTGGGCGTCAGAGGGGAGGCGAAGTAGACTCGCCTGAAGAGAGCCGCGTCGCTTGCTAGGCCGCCTTTTCTCCGTTTTGATTGTAAAAGGAGTGGAGGAGCACGGCCAGCGCGATGGAGTGCAGCTCGTTGTTCTGCACCTCAACGCGTGACGTGATGATCATCGGCTTGCAGGCGCCAACGAGAACGCTGCCCGTCTTGGCGTGTGCGAATCTTATCAGCGACTTGTACAGGATGTTGCCCTCCTCGATCTTGTTCATGATAAGAATGTCCGCATCGCCCGCGACCTGGCCTTTGACGCCTTTCAGTTCGGCGGCGGCTTTGAATGTGGCTACATCGAGCGAGAGCGGCCCATCGACTAGGGCGCCCCTTATCTGACCCCGATCGCCCATCTTGGAGACAATAGCGTTCTCCATTGCAGCCTCCATCGACGGATTCACCACCTCAACTGCGGCCATCAGCGCAACCTTTGGCAGGCTGACGCCGATAGCGTTGGCGACGGAGATAGCGTTCTCGATTATGACCTTCTTCTGCTGTATCGAAGGCTTGATAACGACCGCGGCGTCGGACATCAGAAGGAGCTTGTGATAGTCCGGAATCTCGAGGCAGGATACTTGCGTCAAAAGACCAGAAACGCCCAATTCCCTCTTCCTTGCTAGAACTGCCTTCAAAAAATCCACGGCAGGAACCGCCCCCCGCATCAAAATGTCTGCCTCGTCCGTCGCGAGCATCTCCACAGACTGCTTGAGCGCAATGTCATATTCTGGAGCGTCAATCACCTTGTATGCCCCAAGGTTCACGCTGACGCTCTTCGCCGCCGCCTCAATCGCGCTGATGTCCCCCACCAAAATTGGGGAGATGATGCCTCGCTCCCGGGCAAGCTCAACCGCCTCAATCAATTTAGCGTCCTCGGCACAGGCCAAGACCATGCGCCTGCTCCCCGTTTCCGAGGCGCGCGCTTCGCAGACCGCAATCATCTGCTCAAATGTCCTCATGGGCGCCTTATCACCAAGCCCATTTATCCACTGCTCTATCTTATTCAGCATAATTCTAACCTAACCCTCAAGATGCCATCAATCGCTTGAAAAACCCGTGTTCGCTGCTGGGCGACAGATGGTGTCGAGGCGCCTCGGCAGCTCTAGACCCTGGCGTAGGTTTTGGCCTTTTCCTCTCCATCGAGAACTCGCGCCGCGCCCCGCGCCAACGACTCCAGCTCCTCCTCGCCCGGATGCACGTAGATGGGACCCAGGAACTTCACCCTCTGCGATATGCGATGAACCAAGACCTCCGAATATGCCGCTCCGCCAGTTAGAATAATCCCATCGATATTACCTGAGAGGGCGCACGTTGCCGCGCCGATCGCCTTCGCAATCTGAAACGCCATCCCAGAAAAGACGAGGTCCGCGTTCTGGTCGCCGTCCGCAATCATCCGCTCGATCTCTTGGAGGTCATTCGTCTTGAGATAGCTATATAGGCCGCCCTCCTTGACCAGTTTGTGCTTCATCTTCTCCGCCGACTCGAACTCGCCCGAGAAGCAGAGGTCAATCAGTTGGCGAACGGGCAGCGTGCCAACTCTCTCGGGGCTGAAAGGACCCTCGCCCAAGAGAGCGTTGTTCATATCAACGATCTCGCCGCCCTTGAGCGAGACGACCGATATCCCGCCTCCGAGATGGCAAACGACGAAGCTCGTCTCCTCAATCGGCTTTCCGAGCAGCCGAGCGCGTTCCCTCGCGGTCGCCTTGATGTTCAGCGCGTGAATGGTTGATACGCGCTCAATCGGTGCATACCCAGATATCCGGGCCACGTCCCAGAGCTCGTCCGTCATGACTGAATCGACGATGAAGGCTGGAACGCCCAATCTGTCGGCGACACCTTTCGCAATTGGCGCGCCGAGATTTGAGGGATGATCGCCGTATCTGGACACCTTGAGGTCCTCCAGCATGTCGTCGTTCACGAGATAGGTTCCGCCCAGCAGCGGGTGCAATAGACCACCCCGACCGACCACCCCGCGCGTCCGGCTCTGCCAGCCCTCAAACTTGTCCAGAATCGCCATTGTCGTATCCATTCGCCACTCGTACTGCTCAAAGACAATCCGAGACGCTGCCACCAGTTCTCTATCGTGCGGAACCGTCTCGCGAAGCACGAAGCCCTCCTCGCCGAACAGCGCAACCTTGGTTGACGTGGAACCGGGATTCACCACTACGATCAGGTCTCTATCAGCCATCTAAACCTCAATTCAAGTCTGGTTGAAAGATAAGTTAAGCCCAACATCCGGATTATCCCGAAACTCGCCCCGGCTTTCAAGCTGCAAACGCACGGTGACAAGAGGTCAATCCGTCAAAAGGTCAAATGGGTGAAAAACGCCGATCGCTGACAAGTCCCCGCTCGTCGTTCGCCGCGCTGCGAACTAACGCGGACAAGAAGGCGAATGGAACCGGCAGATCATCTACCGCAAGGCTCTATCACGACGTCTGCTCTCTGGGTCTCGATATCGATGATGAAGCCGCCGCCGAGGTGCTTGCCCTTTGCCGAAATGGTCCTGCCTCCCAAAAGGCCGCCCTGTTCGTCCTCGGTCCGCTTCAATGGAAAGAAGCATTTGATCTCGGCCTTTGACCAGCTCAGCTTGCGTGTCCTGACCCGGACGCTGACATCCGTGGGCAGCTCCTCGGAAATCGTCACATTCACATCGCCGCCGCCGGAACTCAACTTGAGGCGCCCACCGGCCTCCGGGCTGAGCCCACACGCCTCGACATCGATCTCGCCGCCGCCAGTTCTGGCGTCAACCGAGCCCTGGACGCCTGACATACTGATATCGCCGCCACCGGTCCTGGCATCGACGTCTCGCGCCTCGTTGATCCTGATGTTCCCTCCGCCGGTCTTCACGCTGAGTTTGCCCTTCACCTGGGAAACCTCGACGTTGCCTCCGCCGGTTAATAAAGTAACACCACCGCGGCAGTCCTCGGCGTCAATGTCACCTCCCCCAGTCTTCACGTGGACCCCGCTGCCACAGTCCGTGAGCTTGACATCGCCTCCGCCGGTCTTGCACTCGACCTTGCCGGAGCAGGTTTGGACGCTCACATCGCCGCCCCCGGTCTTGACCGCAAGGCTACCCTGGCAACGCTCGACCTCGATGTCCCCGCCGCCGGTTGTGAGCGAAACGGGGCCGTGACAATCCTCGACATCAAGATCGCCACCGCCTGACTTCGCCTTGACCCCACCCTCGATGCCGTTGACCCGCACGTCACCGCCACCTGTTTCTAGCTCGACGTCACGGCCAGCGGGGACCTTGCAGAAGGTCTCGACCGCAAGCCTCGTGAAGAACGGGACCCGTTCAACCTCGACCTCACCGCAGCCGTTGGCAACGCTCGCCTCGACCGTCAACTCCCTGAACTGCTCCTTCGCGTCGTCGAGCACATCCTTTCGGCTCTTCTTCACGACGCGAACCTCCATGAAGGCCTTGTCCCAGCGCACGCAACGGATGTCACCCGCCACTGTGTCAACGTCAAGCCCGTCCAAGTCCGCCTCGTCAAACCGGACCGTCGTAACCTCGACGTAATGGAGAACTTCCTTCTCCACCTCGACACTCGTCGTGACACAAAGGCCCGGCAACGCCGTTAGCACCAGACCAACGGTCGCAAATAGACATAGATAATGCTTCAAGTGCATTGTCCTAACCTCCGATGAATTACGATATATCCAGATTGATTACTTACTGACATCCCCGGCTTGAATGAAGCCTTCCGTGATCAGGTAACTCGTGATCGCGCCCACGATCTCCTCCGCCGCCGCAAGGTCGGCTTTGGCTTCAGCC
>CAYZPW010000140.1:0-6070 GCA_964480475.1 uncultured bacterium
ATTTCAATCCGAACGCGGGGAGAATACACGAACCTCCAGGAACTAAAGGATACGGTGGTAGCGACTCGCGAGGGTGCACCGGTTCAGCTGAAGGAGATCGCGAGTATCGAGGATTCCTGGGAGAAGGTCACGAGGCGTGTACGCGTCAATGGCGAACCGGGCATTCGCCTCGGGGTCTTCAAACAGTCTGGGAAGAACACGGTTGACGTGGCAAGCGATGTGCTCAGGGAGATCGAGCGCATCAATGCAGACATCCCCCAGATCCAACTGATCCCGATCATTGACACCTCTGACTATATCAAGCGCTCGATCTCAAACGTCAGCACGTCCGCGGTCTATGGCGGCATCCTGGCCATTCTCGTCCTTCTGTTCTTCCTCCGAAACGCCCGCAGCACCACTGTAATCGCAAGCGCTATACCCATCTCAATAATCGCTGCATTTGCGCTGATGTATTTCGCTGGCTTCACCCTGAACATCATGACGCTGGGTGGCCTGGCGCTGGGCATAGGGATGTTGCTTGACAACTCAATCGTCGTGCTGGAGAACATAAGTCGGTTGAGGACGTCGGGGCAAAGCTCGGAAACGTCCGCCGTCAACGGCAGCGAGGAGGTCACCGGGGCCATAGTCGCCAGCACTCTGACGACGTTGGTGGTTTTTCTACCTCTGATCTTTGTCCGCGGCATGGCCGGTGTGATGTTCAAGCAGTTTTCGTTGGTGGTTAGTTTTGCGCTTCTTTGCTCCCTGGGGGTGGCCGTTACACTGGTTCCAACCCTGTCGGCTAGGGTCCTGCGATCAAGCTCTCGAGGTCCTTCTGGACGAGTGACGCTCGTGCAGAGGATATCCCTTCTCGGCGAGCGAGTCTTCGATCGCATGGAGGCCAAATACAAGCAGTGGCTTCACTTCGCACTCGACCATAGGGCACTCGTTGTCGTTGCCGCCGCGTTGGTTCTAGTAGCGAGCCTGGCTCTAAGTCGGTTTCTGGGGTTTGAGCTGATGCCCTCGACTGACGAGGGCGAGGTGCGTATAAGCGCAGAGATGGAGGTTGGAACCCGGCTTGACGTTCTCGACGAGAGTTTCCGGAGCATTGAGGAGATCGCGAAGGCTTCGGTTCCGGAGGCCAGAAGCACCGTAGTGACCGTAGGGGGGAGCGGGTGGCATGGGGGTGGAGGCCATAGCGCAGACGTGAGGATTTCCTTGAAGCCTGAGGCCGAGCGCTCGAGGTCCAGTGAGGAGATAGCGGCGGACCTCCGGCGCAAGCTCGTTGATACTCCCGGTATGGTTGTGCGGACGCGGGCAGGGCAGGGCTTGTTCATCTTTCGAATGGCCACAGCTGGTCTTGAGAGGCTCCAGGTTGAGATAAGAGGCAATGACCTGACCGTCGCGGAAGCTCTTTCCGAGCAGGTCAAGCGGATCGTAGAGAAGATAGATGGCGTTACGGACGCGAAGCTAAGTCGGGAGTCGGGCAGCCCCGAAGAACTCATCGTCGTCGATCGGCAAAAGGCCGCTGATATGAAACTCTCCGTCTCTCAGATCGCCAACATGCTTCAGACAACACTGTCCGGCACCGGAGCGGGCGAATATCGCGAGGGTGGGAAGGAGTACAGGATTCTCGTCCGGCTGAAGGACGCGGAGAAACTCGGACTTGGCGAGATTCTTGATCTGACGCTGCTCAACGCTGATGGTGAGCCGGTCGTCCTACGCAACGTGGTCCAGGCCCAGCCGCGCACTGCTCCTGTGCAGATAGAGCGCAAGGATCAGGAACGGATTGTCACGGTATCGGCGAACATAAGCGGGCGGGATATGGGTTCGATAGTGGCTGACATGCGCGAGGCCCTCCGCTCTGTCCCGGTGCCCCCTGGGTTCAGCATCGTTTTTGGGGGCGACTATGAGGAACAGGAAAAAGCATTCTCAGAGCTGTTGCTGAGTCTCGTATTGGCCCTTGTGCTGGTCTATATGGTCATGGCCTGCCAGTTCGAGTCACTCCGAGACCCATTCGTAGTGATGTTCTCGGTTCCGCTGGCGGCAATCGGAGTCATCATAATGCTGTTTTTGACCGGCACGACGTTCAACGTTCAGTCCTTCATTGGCTGCATCATGCTCGGCGGCATTGTGGTCAACAACGCGATCCTTTTGGTTGACCATACGAATCTACTTCGGCGTCGGGATGGCTTGGCCATGCGAGAGGCAATAGAAGAGGCAGGTCGCCGTCGGCTGCGCCCCATTCTGATGACGGCGATGACAACGACGCTTGCCCTCGTTCCGCTGGCCCTCGGGCTGGGTGAAGGCGGAGAGGCGCAGGCGCCGCTGGCCAGGACCGTGATCGGAGGCCTTTTGAGTTCGACCCCGATAACCTTGATTTTCGTGCCAATAATCTACTCAGTCTTCGAGCGTTGGCGGAGTGGTAAACAGGGGAAGGATGAAGGCGGAAGGATGAAGGATGAAAAGTGCTCTAATCAGTGACTCATCCTTCGTAATTCATAATTCAGCCTTCCAGAGGGGAGCCACCAGGCCTTGTGCAAATCTCCACGCGGTTCGCTGGTGGCCATTGTTGATCGCTGGATTTGCCTGTTTGCTTCTTGCGACTCTCGCCCTCTCAGAGTCGAATGGCGCGGGTCAAGCACTGCCGGCCATCGACGCCTCAGCGCGCGACCGGGAAGAGAATCCGATACGCACGCCACCCGTTCTGGGCACTGACCAGATGTTTGCAGCTACGGCGGCGTCCCAACGTCCCAAGCTTGAGCTTACCGTGAAGGACGCGATATTAATGACGCTCGAAGGGAACCCCTGGTTCAGATTAGAGCGGCTGAACGCCGCAATCAGTGAGACGCTCGAGGCGCAGGAGCGGTCCGAGTTTGACCCGCAATTGAGGGCCGGCTATTTGGCCTCACGCGAGCGTGACAAAGGGGGATCAACTTCTGAAGAGGGGATTGATGGGACCAGGACCAGCGAAACAAGCGCCGATGTAGAGATTTCTGAGTTCTTGCCCACCGGTACCGAGGTCAGCGCGGGTGCCTCTTTTGATCGCTCGTGGTCTGATCTTTACGGCGATCAACACACGACCAGGGTGGGCCTTACAGTTACCCAGGCCCTCTTGAAGGGCGCTGGACTGGCCCCGAACCTCGCCAACCTCCGTCAGGCCCGGCTAGACGCGCTCGCCTCGCTTTACGAGCTTCGCGCTTTTGCAGAAGCCCTTGTCGCGCAGGTTGAGGGCACCTATTGGGACTTCGCGCTCGCGCAGCGCGAGATTGAGATATTCACAGATTCGCTGGAGCTGGCCCAACAGCAGTTGAAGGAGACCGAGGAGAGAATCGCGCTCGGGTTGCTGGCGGAAACCGAACTTGCCGCAGCCAAGGCCGAGGTGGCGCTTCGCAGGGAAGACCTGATCAACGCGCGCAGCACACTTGAGGTGACCCGTCTGCGCCTGCTGAGGTTGACCAGCCCGCCAGGGCCGGGCCCCTGGAACCGGGAAGTACTAATCAAGAATATCCCTGCAGTGCCGGAAGTCCAGCTTGATGGGGTCGAGGCGCACATCGAGGTTGCTCTGAAGATGCGGCCGGACCTTAATCAAGCCCAGCTCCAGCTCGAACGTGGCGACCTTGAGATTGCGAAAACGAGAAACGGCCTGCTGCCAAGACTCGACCTGTTTATTAGCCTCGGGAAGACGGGTTATGCCAACTCGTTCAAGGATTCGGTCGAGGACCTTGATGGTAAGCATTACGACATACTTGCCGGGGTGAATCTGGAATACTCCCTCGGTAACCGGGGAAACCGCGCCATTTACCGGCGGGCGATACTCAGTCGCAGGCTGGCCAATGAGGCGATCGAGAACCTGACTCAGCTGATCCAGTTGGACGTGCGCTCGGCATATATAGAAGCGAATCGCTCCAAGGAGCAAGTTGCTGCAACCTTCGCCACACGCCAACTTAAGCAGGAGGCCCACAGAGCTGAGGTGGAGAAATTCCGGGTCGGCAGATCAACCTCGTTCCTGGTGGCGCAGGCTCAGCGCGACCTGGTTGCCAGTCAGATATCGGAGATAAGCTCAGTGGTAAACTACTTGAAGGCGCTTGTTGATCTTTATCTGCTTGAGGGCTCATTGCTGGAAAGAAGAGGGATTTCGGTCCCCGGCAAGGAGGCCGTTGGCCTGGGGTAATCGGGACAGCAGTTCATGGGGCTGAAGGCACTGGATGTTGCCCCAAAGAAGCGGCAGGCTCACGAGGGGCATACTGGCAGACCTGAGGAGTGCCGGGGCAGCGAAGACCAGTGAGCGAGGGAGTCTCGTGGACCGAATGCACCGGGTCGTCCTAAGGAACGGCAGGTGCGCTAGACGGCCTCACAACTTCGGTTCAATGAGAAGCATTAGCCCGGGTATCTTACTGGCGGGTCATGCCGAGAGCCTCATCGGACTGATAAGTTACTTCAAAGCTGCTGTCCGATCTGTTTATATTAAGAGTGGTTTGCTGGTGCGAAGCGTTGGAAAACTCGTCTGCCAGGCGGCCGTATGATAGCAGTCTAGAGCTAGAAATCTGAGGTTCAATCAATAGTGGAATGAGAACTTGATGAAGCGAATTGTTGGCATATCAGAGATGATCGTCTCAAGGGACCCGAAGGACATCCTGATCACTTATTCTCTCGGGTCCTGCATCGGCGTAACGGTCTATGACCCTGAATCGATGGTTGGCGGATTAATTCATTGTATGCTGCCGCTTTCCAAGCTCGACCCGGAGAAAGCCCGCAGGATACCCTGTATGTTTGTAGATACAGGGATACCAGCGCTGCTTGACCGGATGTTCAAGGAGGGCGCCGAGAGGAGTCGCCTCATCACTAAGGTGGCAGGTAGCTCAGAGCTGATGGACGAAAAGAAGGTATTCAAGATCGGCGAGCGCAACTATGCTGTGCTCAGGAAGCTGCTCTGGAAGAACAGCATCTTGATCGATGCGGAGCATGTGGGCGGGCAGATATCGCGGACCTTGAGCCTTGAGCTTGCCACTGGCAGAACGACAATCAAGTCGAAGGGCAAGGAGTGGGAGCTATGACGTGCAGGGAAGAGATACTTAAGGCCATAGACGACTTCCGGGTGCCTTCGACCTCTGCTGTTCAGCTGATGAGTCTTTTGAGGGACCCGGACGCTGACACTGACAAGACCGTCCAACAGATTCAATACCAGGCCGACCTGAGCGCGCAGCTCTTGCGTTTTATCAATTCCGCTGCTTATGGAGGAGCTGGTACTATTCGGTCGGTTAGGGAGGCATTCGTGCGCCTCGGAACGGCCAAGATACTGGAGATCGTTACGATGGCTTTTGCGCACAGCACGATGCACGCGCCTGTCGAGGGGTATGGTTTAGGCCGAGGCGACCTATGGGAGCACTCCATTGCGGTTGCCATAACGGCTGAAGAAATCGCCAGGGCCCTCAAGATTCGTGCGCCTGACGTGACGTTCACAGCCGCGATACTTCACGACATCGGCAAGGCCGTGCTGGGCTCATTTGTCGCTGAGAAGATCGCTCAGATAGAGGAAAGGCTCCTCGAGGTCGGTGGCGCATTTGACGAAGAGGAGAGAGAGGCTTTGGGGATTGATCATGCTGAAGTAGGAGCGATCATTCTCAAGAAGTGGGAGCTTCCGGCGGAACTGGTTGACACTGTGAGGTGCCACCACAGGCCGGGGCACGGGACGGTTAACCAGCTCACGACGGACATCGTTCACGTGGCCGACGCGCTTTGCCTGAGCGGAGGTCTCGGGACGGGTTACGACGGACTCCGGTATCGACCCTCGAAGAGTGCCTTGTCCCGGCTAAAAATCAATATTCACGTGCTCGAGTTGGCCGCCTGCGAGGCTGCGACCCGAATCGCCGATGTCAAGAACCTCTTCGCTGATAACAAGAAAGGAAGGTGAGATGGCATATAATATCCTCGTCGTCGATGATTCGGGCACAGTGCGCAAGATCCTCAGTGACGGACTATCCCGTGACCCACAGATAGAAGTTGTGGAGACGGCCCTTGGAGGCTGGGTCATAAGTTGTTGCGGTTGTGTAGGGGCGAGGTCTGAAGACCCGCCCTCTCTAATTGATGGTCG
>CAYZPW010000141.1:0-5763 GCA_964480475.1 uncultured bacterium
CAGTCCAAGCGTGTGCGGATGATTGCCATGTCTCTTGTGGTATAATCCCAAAAACACGTCAACATCCACTATTCATTCACTATTCATTCTGCAATCAAGAGGAGGCGGACATGGTCGTGTGTTCGATTACAGTTGTCCCGTTAGGAACCAAATCCCCCAGTTTGAGCCAATACGTTGCCAGTAGCCTGAGGGTGCTGAGAGAAAGCGGCCTGAAGTACCAGCTAACGCCGATGGCGACGATCGTTGAGGGCGAGCTCGACGCCGTCCTTTCCGTCGCCGCCAAAATGCACCGCTCGCTCTTTTCCGACGAAGTAATGAGGGTATCAACGACGATCAAGATCGACGAGCGCCGCGACAAGGACCTGACCATGGACGGCAAGGTCAGCGCGGTTCAGAGCAAGCTTTGAGCCACGAATGAACACGAATAGGCTCGAATAGCACAACGGCATCGCTTAGGCCTATTTGACGGACACCACTCGAATCATGAACGACAGCATCCTCTCGTCCTCCTCACCATACCACCTGGGAGAGAAAACCGAGTCGGAAAAGAAGTCTATTCTCGAATTGTTAGTGAGGCGAGTCAGTCGAATCGAAACCGCCTCTTGCTGTGTGGACAACGCGAGTCGTCTATTCAATACGTTGTCGATGTAGATGAATACTCCTTGCTCTCTGTTGGCGACCCTCGGGAGGTGGCTGCTTACTACAAGCTCAATCTCATTGACATCGCTCAGTGCGATCGAGCTCTGCGCTCTAGACCACCTGAATACGAGACCGTCAGGCCCCCTTTCTTCGCCGTAGAACCCCCGGACCAACTGGATTCTATCGCCGGTTTCAGAAGAACTCTCGAATCTCTCAGAGAGCCGCTTCATGCTCTCGAGACTCCTTGATGCTATTACGACATTCCATTGATCCCCGTTCAGGATTTGATCCGCAACGCTGCTTGCTGTTTCGGGCATCTGCGCAAAGAAGCCATTGACCGGGTAGTAGAACTCGTAGTGCCCGAAGCCGGTGAGGCGCAGCAGCCTGATCATCTGCTCCCTAGTGTAAGGCCTCTCCAGGGTGTGATACTTGTCCATGATCTCGAGATTATCCTTGTGATAGCAGGACCTGACCTCCGGAGCCCGGCCCTCCATAATCGCAATCAGCCCGTCAGACTTGAGATTCTGAGCAACGTTCATAAGCACAGCAATCGGATCGTAGAAATGGTGAAGGCACGACTCAAGAACCGCTGCATCGAAAAGAGTCCGGACGCTCAAAGGCCCATTCTCGATATCGTGAACGATGAAGCTCACATCAAACGGCGCCTCAGGATACGCAGGGAAAAGGTCGGCCGCGATTCTCCGCCTCGCGATCTCAATCATCTCTTCCGAGATGTCGATGCCCAGAACCGTATGACCGAGCTTGCCGATGTAATGGCTGATCCACCCAGGCCCGCACGCAACGTCGAGAAAGGAACTCTTCATTGGCAGGTCAAGCCTCGCAAGCAAGTTCAGAAGCTTGTACATGTCGGCAAAAAAATGACCAAAATCCGGGCCGCCTAAAAACGGTTTGATCAGATGATACCTCTCAGCCTGCGGCCCCTCCGCCTCAATCAGCTGCCCAAGGTACTCAATCGCGCCCCGTTTCCAGTCCACCCCTTTTGGCACATGCTGGTTTATCTCTGTCAGAAAGTCTCTATGTTCTTTTGAGTACTTCAAAGGCATAACAGTTCACCCTAGATGAAGATGTATCTCAGCAGGAATATCGCGGCCAACACATAGACGAGCCAATGCACTTCTTTCGACCTACCGGCCGCCGCCTTGACCAGCGGATAGCTGATGAAGCCAAGCGCGAGCCCATGCGCAATGCTGTAAGTCAGCGGCATCAGGATGATCGTCAGAAAAGCCGGTATCGCCTCGGTGAAATCATCCCACCTGATTTTCCTGACGTTCTGCATCATGAGGCAGCCGACGATGACAAGCGCTGGCGCCGTCACGCAGCCCGTCGCAAACGCCTGGGCCAGCGGCGTGAAGAACATGGCCACAAGAAACAGAAGCGCAGTAACGATCGAGGCGAGTCCGGTTCTGCCGCCCTCCATGACGCCCGCGGCGCTCTCGATGTAGCTCGTCACGGTCGAGGTTCCACAGACGGCCCCGGCCATGGTCCCGACCGAATCGGACAACAAGGCACGGTTTATTCTGGGCAGCTTCCCGTCCTTGACGAAGCCGCACTGCTCACTGACGCCGATCAGCGTCCCGATCGTGTCGAACATGTCGAAAAACAGCAGCACGACGATCGGCACGATATAGTCAAAGCTAAAAGCGCCCAAGATGTCGAGCTTGAACATTACCGAGCTGAAGTCAGGAACGCTGAGGACGCCCTTGAACTGGGTGACGCCGCAGACAACCGCGAGGACGCCTGTCGCGAGCAGGCCGAAAAGAATCCCGCCCTTCACCCTTCTGGCAACGAGGACCGAGGTGAGAATCAGGCCGAACAACGCCACAAGCGCCGGCGTCTTCGATAGATCGCCAAACGTAACGAACGTGTTTGGGTCTGAAGCGACGATCCCGCTGTGCTGTAAGCCAATGAACGCGATAAACAGGCCGATGCCGGCCGCGGTGGCGAGCTTCAGACCATCTGGAATCGCGTTGACTATCAACTCCCTGGCCTTGATGAGCGTCAGAATCGTAAAGATGAGCCCGGATATAAACACGATACCGAGGGCGATCTGCCACGGAACGCCCATCGCTCCACAGATCACGTAGCTGAAATAGGCGTTAAGGCCCATCCCGGGCGCAAGTGCAATCGGATAGCGGGCTATCAGGCCCATCATCAAGCTCGCGAAGAATGAGGCGATGCACGTCGCCACTAAGACGCCGGAGAAACTCATCCCGGCACCGTGCGCATCGGATAGAATGCCGGGGTTGACGAATACAATGTAGGCCATAGTCATGAATGTCACCACGCCAGCGGTCAACTCCGTCTTGACCGTCGTGTTGTTCGCCCTCAAATCGAAAAACTTCTCCAGCATAGGCGCCTCCTTCTGCTAGTGATGGTTCACAAATCGATATATCTCTGCCCGCCTCGGTCGAAGCGGCGTGTGCCGTATTATGTAATGTGTGAAGATGTCGTTCAAGCTCCTGCCCGTCTCGAGGCGCGTTGCGGCCTCAGCGAGCTCGATGTAGCCGTCGCCGCCGTCGGCAAGGTAGTTGATCGTGGCGATGAGATACTCCTTTGTGCTATCCAAGGGCCTCCCAGCAATCGACACATCCACGATTCTGCGGCCGGGCCGCACGGGCTTGCCCCTTTCGGCCATCAGCATCGCCGGCCTGGAAAGGTCCACCATGACCTCAAGCCCCAGCATCTGAAGGAACCCGCCGCTTGGTTCAGGCAGTGCGCTGACCGAGCGCTCCAGTATCGACTTGAGCTGGGCCCCGGTCACCCAAACCAGAACTATCTTGTTGTAAAACGGCAGAATCTCATCGACACGCGACCGCGTGATCGGCCCCGCTGGTTGAAACCCGCCACGTATGCCACCGGAGTTCATCATAACGACCGACGCCGTCGGGAACTCCTCCGCGATCGCCTCGCAGACAAGCGTTCCGATGGTTGAACCCCGTGTCCTAAGCGCCGCTCCAGAAAGCTCAAGCTCCGCGTCTATAATGCCGATTGCGGCCTCACCGACGACGCGGAATGGCTCAAGGAAGGACGCAACGCGCTCGTCCTCCTCGACATCTTTGTCCACTCGGATTAGCGACCACCTAAAAGAGGAGACGCCGTCGGCAGAAAAACCGAGTTGGAGCTTGCCAACGTATCTGCCGTAACAGCCCGACTGCACGACGAGCGTCCGTTTTCCAGCCGGGTTCATCACCTCAATTGGCTTTTCGAGGGCGTCGTGCGAGTGCCCGCCAAAGATAGCGTCGATGCCGCTGACCGCTTCGGCAAGCTCGACGTCCTGCCTGAGACCCAGATGCGTCAGCGCGAACACAAGGTCTGTCCTGGGCTTCAGGTAGGCGACCATGAGAGCGGCCCTCGCGGCGAGGTCGCGATCGACCTCGACCCGTTGACTAGGGTCCGAGATGGCGTCGAGATTCGGCGTGATAAGCCCAAATATGCCAATGCTGTGGCCGCCCAGGTCCTTAATGACGTAGCTTCTGACCTTGCCTGCTAGCGGGACAGACTCATGGACATCGACGTTCGCACAGACAAACGGGAACATAGCCAGGTCCAGCACCTCCCCAAGCGGCTCGTCCCCCAAGTCAAACTCGTGGTTGCCAAGCGCGGCGCAGTCGTATCTCATCAAGTTCATGGCGCCGATCTCCGGCTTGCCATGCCACTTACCGAGCGAGTTGGGGTAGAACAGGTCGCCGGCGTCGAGCACTAGCACGTTGCGCTCGCTCTCGCGTATATCCTCGATAATCGCGGCAATACGCGCAAGGCCCCCAACTTCCACAATGCGCCCTGACGGGCCTTTGTGCTTCCAGGGAAACAGGTTGCTGTGGACGTCATTCGTCTCGAGAACTGTGATTGCGCCCGAACGGCGAGGCGGCGCAACGCCAAGATGAGAGCAGCCCTCAAACGCAAGTAAGCCAAGCGCGACAAGAGCTGCGAGGGCAGCAATGAATCCCCGCGGCCCAATTCTCTCACTCAATCTGATACTTCTTTCCGGCCACATGATATGAAGAGAGGCCCGACAACCCCGCGCGAACGTTCAGAAGGCTCAGCACGGGCTTCCCAAAATGATGAAATATGTTGTAGTGCTCGACGCTCGAATGGCTCCAAACGTCCTCGTCCCTTTCCTGCCTGTTTCGCTGCACAAACCGCCGGGCCTTCAAGAGCTTCGGCAGCCTGCCCAAGATAAATGCTACGGCCCGAAGATGAAGCACGAACGCCCCGAAGTCGCGTCCTCTCAGCGACGCAATCGCAGATTTTGCGACGTAGCGATAGAACGCGTAAGGGAAATGCCGAACAAGATTCCTCAGCGAGTAGTTCTTGAGAAAGACATAAAGATAGTTTCGCACGAAGAAATAATGCTGCCAGCGCGTCTTGTAGGCCGACGCCGCAGTCGAACGATACTTGTGCTCGACAACAGCTGACGGCGCGGTGACGAAATGGTAGCCGAGTATGTTCGCCCGATAGCAGACGTCGAAGTCCTCGCAATACGAGAACATCACATCGTCGAACATCCCAATCTTCAAGAAGTGCTCGCGCCTCAATAGAACCGCAGGAAATATAGAGCCAAAGACGCGCTCAGAACTCGAAAACTGCCCCAGGTCGATCTGCCCCACCCTCGCGTCCCGCCAGTGGCAGCGGACATGCCAATGCGTTCCCATCGCGTTTATTATGTGCGGGTCTGAGTAGAAGACGACCTTGGGAAAGCATCCGAGGCAGCGCTCGTCCTGGTCATTCATGCACGCGACCTGTTGCTCAACACAATCTGGAGCAATGGCCGTGTCGTTGTTCAGGAGAAAAAGCAGCTCGCCGCGCCCTGCGAGAATGCCCTGATTACTTCCGCCGCAGAAGCCGCGATTGACGTCGTTGGCGATTATCCTGACATCGGGGAACTTCTCCCTGACTAGCTGAACCGAACTGTCATTCGAGGCGTTATCGACGACAATCGTCTCAACATGCGAGTAGGTCTGCGCCCGGATGCTGCCCAGGCACTCCTCAAGATGGGCCTCGCCGTTCCAGTTGGCGATAACGATCGAAACGAGAGGGTTTTCCACCATTGCGAGCCAATTCTGCGCTGCGAAGGTGTTTGCTGTCAAACCGATCCAGCCCTGA
>CAYZPW010000142.1:0-5692 GCA_964480475.1 uncultured bacterium
ACAGAGCCTGCAAGCAAGAGGCTAATCATCCTGATGCGATTGGTGCAGGGGGCGTTCTTTGCTATCATCATTGCTGCGAATGTTTATGCCACCCATAGGGACAACCTAGCATGGCGCCAAAACACGACCAAGGAGGCTCTCCTTGCCAGGCAGGTCAAAGCCGACCATCCCGAGCTCCCGCCCGGCACAGAGATATACGTCGTCAACGTGGAGAGCGGGCCTGACAAGCTACTCAAGCCCTGCTATTTTCCCCCCCCGCTGGTTTTCATGTACGATGAAACGCGAATTGAAGGGTTCTCGTTTCAACAGTTCTACTCCAATAGGACCCGCGCGGAGGTCCCGTCACCGGACAGGCTGTATGTTTACGTTCTGAGGGGTCAGAATCTGCAAGAGGACACGGACCTCAAAAGCCAGCTGCTAAAGAGAGAGGCATCTTTCTCAACCAATGCCACTATTGAGCTTCTCACCGACAAAGTGATACTGCCGGCCTCCGGTCAGCGCAGCGGCCTCGAGAGTTGTCTTGCCCTTGAGGACCTCAGGCTTTGCCCGGAGATAGTCAATACCATACAGATACGAATGGTGGCCTCAGCCGAAACCGACCTGAAGTCGACTCCGGGTGAGCTTCGTTGGCAGGCTCAAGACAAAGACGCAAGAGAGCTCTCGGCTAGTGTGGCGGAGTTCGAGGTGATTCCTGACGGGACCGATAGAACATACCGCCTCGGTGTCGGTGCTTTCGCCAGTTGGGTCTTCGCGCAACAGATAGACGAGCTGACCCTTTGCTTTACACGAGGCGACGCAACGATCAGAATTACCTCCGTAGAGGCGACACAGAAGAGATTTCAGCAAACGGACGAGAAAAAGCCCGATTGGGAAGGCTTCGACGACCCGCTGCACTTCTTTGCCATGCCTCGATACATGCGCTTGCCCGAGGAGAAGCTCGACTACTTCCTGTACGCGGACCAGAAGTAATCCGCCACAGGCCTAGCTCTACTTGTTGCATAAATGGCGAATTGGAACTATTGTACAATGTAGATATAGCCTCGGGGGCGATTGGGTTCGACAGGGGTCGCTTCCGAAAGACGTTGCGTGCCGAGATCCCGCCTCTCTCGTTAAACGGTGGACCAGACGTAACAAACGTCGACAACTACGCACTGGCCGCTTAAAGCGGCGGCCGCGTCCCCCGGGCAAAGCCTATGAGCCCGGGTGCGGCGCTTAAACTATAAGGCTAGCGCGGCCGTTGCGCCTCATGGCGCCTGCGTGAAACACAAGTGAGGCTGGCGGCCGGACGCCCGTCCGTGGGCACCCCGGGCCGCGAGAGAAAAACGCGGACTACGCACGTAGAGGCATCTTTTGGACGGCTCTTGGACGGGGGTTCGATTCCCCCCGCCTCCATTCTGCGTCGCTCGCTGGAAGCGAGCTATGCAGAATGTCCTCCGTAGCTTCAGCGAAGGAGGACTCTTTTGTTCAAGGACGTGCAGGCAACATGAAATACGTGTATCTACTGAAAAACGCAGCTCATCCAGCACAAAGATATGTTGGGATCACTTCCGATTTAGACAGACGTCTCAAAGAACATAATGCTGGAGAATCACCGCATACAGCCAAACTAGGTCCGTGGAAAATTGTAGTTGCCATCCGTTTCACCGATAATCGCAAAGCAGAGAAGTTTGAGAAGTATCTCAAATCCGGTTCCGGTCATGCTTTTGCGAAACGGCACTTCTGGTAGGTCCAAGCCCGCCTGATACGGCAAGTTGATCATGTTGATTGCATTTGTTCCGACTGCTCTGAAGGGTCTTTTACCTTTCCAACCGCTCTATTCCGCTCCGATAGGATTGCCTGGAAGGATCAAACCGTTTCTCTATATCATCGCGTGGCAATCCTATCTCTTTCACGCTCTGCGTCAAGAAATATGCAGCACCATGCCCGAATTGGTCTGCAATTCAATCCCACTCTCTCTGCTGGTGATCATTGATTCGTCTGTAACTGGGAAGGTTGGTTGAAGTGAATAAGAGCTCCTCACGAAAAAAGCACTTGACATTGTTGTATCAATAACCGATATTGTGTAGTGAAGTATAAGAATAACCTGGCCGCTTTCAGCACAAGCAAAGCAATCAATGTCTCTTGCGCGGGAGCTTGTCAGGCTTATCCAGCTAAAAATCCGAGTCCCGACAATATATCCGATAGTCTAAAGAACTAGTGCTTATCGGTTTGATATTCGGTCTTTTTTGAGGGCGTTTAGAGCTTTTCACAATTTGTCTTGCGCGCGATCAATCAAACACGTGCGTCCTACTTATCAAGGCTTGAGCCTGGCGCCTGTAGTATTTGAGAAGGCTAAACCACTCACAACGAGATAGAACAAGGGGAAATCACCTTGGCTAGACCCAGAAAAAAGAAAGCAGAATCCACCAACTCTGCGCCCAACGACCAGAACCGAAACGGCAACGTGCAGGTGCTGAGCAGCTTCAGGCCAACGATGAATCTCGTCGAGCTAAAGGCCAAATCAACAACCGAGCTATCGAAGCTCGCCCACGACCTGGGCGTCGAGAGTTCCTCGGCGCTAAAGCGCCAAGAGCTGATATTCAAGATCATGCTTGCGCAAATAGAGAAGGAGGGGCTGATCTATGCTGAGGGCGTCCTTGAGACGCTGGCTGAGGGCTTCGGCTTCTTAAGGTCGCAGGACTTCAACTACCTTCCAGGGCCGGACGACATCTACGTCTCGCCGTCTCAGATACGTAAGTTTGCGCTGAGAAAAGGCGACACCATTGGGGGGCTCATCCGACCCCCGAAGGAGAATGAGCATTACTTCGCCTTGTTGAGGGTCGAAACGATCAACAACTTGGAGCCAGATAAGATCACGGAAATAGTCAACTTCGATAATCTCACTCCACTTTTTCCTGACAGCAAGATTCAGCTCGAGACCGACAATGGCAACATCTCAATGCGCATCATGGAGCTAATCACGCCAATTGGGCTGGGCCAAAGGGCTTTGATTGTCGCTGCGCCGAGAACGGGCAAGACTATGCTTCTTCAGGCGATCGCCAACAGCATCACGGCCAACCATCCGAACGTGATACCTATCGTGCTGTTGATCAACGAGCGGCCCGAGGAGGTCACCGAGATGCGGCGCTCGATAAACGCAGAGGTGATCGCCTCGACTTTCGACGAGCCTGCGGAACGGCACGTGAAGGTGGCCAGCATGGTGCTTGAGAAGGCCAAACGGCACGTTGAGCAGGGCTATGACGTGTGCATCCTTCTGGACAGCCTCACGAGGCTGGCAAGGGCACACAACACCGTCGCTCCGCCCAGCGGCAGGGTCCTCTCGGGCGGGCTCGATTCCAACGCGCTACAAAAGCCCAAACGCTTCTTCGGCTCCGCACGGAACATCGAGGAGGGCGGCAGTCTCACGATCATCGCCACAGCGCTCATCGAGACTGGCAGCCGTATGGACGACGTCATCTTCGAGGAGTTTAAGGGCACGGGCAACATGGAGCTGCACCTCGACAGGAGGCTCGTTGACCGAAGGATATATCCCGCCATCAACCACGAGAAGTCCGGCACGAGAAAGATCGAGCTCTTAGTTCCTAAAGATGTTCTTCAAAAGCTCTGGATATTGATACGCTTCTTGCAGCAGAACTACGACCCGGTTGATGCGATGGAATTCTTGATTGACAAGGTCTCCAAGACCAAGACCAATGAGGAGTTCCTCAACTCAATGAACAGGATGTAGCGCTTAGGCGGCCCTCCCAGCGGAAGCGTCTCGCAGCATGACCTGGCCCAAGCTCGTGTCCATCAACGTTCTTGCGACCAACGAGCGGGACTGCCTCCGTCGCTGCCTCGAGTGCATAAAGCGTCAAACCTACTCCCCGATCGAGGTCATTGTCATCGACAACGCCTCGACCGACGGGACGGACGAGATGCTCAGGAGTAGCTTCCCCGAATTCCCGGTCATCACGAATCCTGAAAACCTCGGCTACTGCAAGAGCCACAACATCGGCATCAGAAGAAGCCAGGGCGACTACGTCATGCCGCTCAATGCGGACGTTTTCATGGAGCCCTTATTCGTCGAGGCGAAGGTTAGGGCGATCCAAAGCGCGGCCAACATCGGCATGGTAGAGGGCAAGCTGCTTAGGATAGCGGCCCACGACGCCAAGATACCTGACGAGAAGACCATCGACGGCGTCGGCGCCCTGTTGACGCGAGCGCGCAGGAACTTCGAACGTGGCCAGTTGGACGCGGACAAGGGCCAATATGATGAGCCGGAATTCATCTTCGGCGCGTCCGGCGCGGCGCCACTGTATCGGCGCCAGATGTTGAATGATGTGGAGATTGAGGGTGAGTTCTTCGACGAGGATTTCTTCATCTACCGCGACGAGGTCGATCTGGCCTGGCGAGCACAGTGGCAGGGCTGGAAGTGCCTATTTACGCCGGATGCGGTCGCATACCACGTCAGGGGATATGCGCCTGACAAAAGAAGAAAGATGCCGAGGCGCCTCCGTCAGCTTCAGCTACGCAACCGTTACCTGATGATAGTCAAGAACTTCTCGCTTGCGAACATCATGCGCGACCTACACCACATCCTCTGGTTTGAGCTCCGGCAGTGGGCCTACGTACCGCTCTTTGAGCCACACCTATTCAAAGGCCTGTTCGGCGCGCTCGCGCTCTTGCGCAAGATGCTGAGAAAGCGCAAGACCATCGTCACCCGGCGGCGAGAGTCCTCCGGATACATCCACTCGCTCTTCAGCTAGGTCCTGGAGCCGCCAGCGTCGCATAAGAAGCCCGTGCTTCGGCTGAGGCCAATGGGGCACAGGCCTGGTGACACGACGGGCGCAGCCCCAACCAAACGGCTCGATGCGCATCGGACCTCGCATCTCCAACCGCTAAGTTGCCATTCTCGGCTGGCTGCGATAGTCTTTTGCATTGATGGGCTTCGGAGACGCTTGTTCTGCGGAAGTAGCAGAGTTGGGTAGTGCGGGGCATAACGGTTGTGAGTTCTGTGAACGGTGTGGGAGGGCGCAGAACGTTTCTTGGAGGGAATCGTGGGCCTTACATTCTTGGAGGTTGAGGTCGGCAATCCGAACCAACCTGAAGTGACCGAGAAGATTGAGTTCTTGGTCGATTCTGGCGCGATATACTCCGTCGTGCCCGGGCCGGTCTTAGACCGCCTCGGCATAAAGCCGCTTTCGGAAGAGGAGTTTCGCCTGGCGAACGGCGCAAAGGTCGTTCGGAAGAAGGGCGTTGCGGTCTTTAAGTACGGAGAGAGGATCGGCGGAGCGGACGTGATCTTCGGTGAGGAAGGAGACAGCATGCTTCTGGGCGCCCTGACGCTCGAGGCGCTGGGCTTGATGCTTGATCCACTTCGTCGTGAGCTGAAGCCGTTGCCGATGATGCTCGCAGCGTTGTAGCCGGATCATGTAAGGGCTTGGGTCAAGGAGCCAAGCGATTTCCGGCCAGGGGATAGCGCGCCTCATTCCGCACCGGCGACTTCCCCTCTGGCGATTGTCTCAATCACCTGCTTATCAGACAAAAGGCCGGCTCGCCTCTCCGCTCTTCTTCTTTTGAGTATCCGAAAGAGCTTCGGAAGCGTCATGAAAAAGGCCCTTGGGAACCTGAATTGCCCCCTGAGCGAATCGATCAGGAAGAACCTGAGGCTGTAAAGGAAATGCTGTCTCAGCATATTCTTGTCGAGGACGTT
>CAYZPW010000143.1:0-5487 GCA_964480475.1 uncultured bacterium
CCCATGTCAACAGAAAAACGTCCCTTCACGGGGAATGGCAAGACCAAGAGTTATCAGCAGTAATCACGCGATTCAAACAGCCGGAGGCAGTAATCCGCGAACGTTTGCACCGGCGGGGCTTGTCTCCGCCCATTCATATATCGGGCAGACACAAGGAGGCTGGGTCATAATTCAGACTGTGGCTGTTTCGCAATTCATGCCGATTGTCAAGATCAACGCGGCGGCTTTCATTTCCGACGCGATTCTCGGAATCGGCCTGTAGGGGCGTGGTCTCAGACCCGCCCGCCTACATGAATCCCTGCGGATACGAGGCATCTTATCCGACCATCAATTCGAAAGGGCGGGTCTGAGACGCCGCCCCTACGGAACTGCACCGAATTACCACCCAACCTCACAAGGCCTGTCGCCACATATAGATAGATTGTCGTATTCCGGCATCTTGCCACATCCCCACCAAAAAACCTACCATTGGACAGCCGCTCAAGGAGCCGGTTGCTGACCCAAAAAGTGGGTATCTGACGACACTGCCCTTCTCTGTGCTTCTCTGTGTCTTTGTGGTAAAAGATGATCGTTAGGACAACGCAGTCGTGGAGTAGGCGACCCAAGGAGGAAGTCGATGAAAGCGATGCTTCTGAAACAGCCAAGACCGGTTGAACAAAGACCTCTTTCATACACCGAGCTTTCGAGTCCAGAACCGGGGCCAGGCCAGATTCGAGTGAGGCTCTTGGCCTGCGGCGTGTGCCACACTGACCTGCACGAGGTGGAGGGCGAGCTTGCGGTTCCGGGCCTGCCGCGAGTCATCGGCCACGAGATAATCGGCAAGGTTGACAAGCTCGGCGCCGGGGCGTCGAGGTTTCAGCTGGGCCAAAGGGTCGGAGTCCCCTGGCTGTACCGAACCTGCGGCAAGTGTGAGTTCTGCCTTTCGGGCAAGGAGAACCTCTGCGAAGACGCCAAGTTCACTGGATACGACGTTGACGGCGGTTACGCCGAGCAGATGATCGTGGATGAGGATTTCGCGTATCCCATTCCGGACCGATTCTCCGACGCCGAGGCCGCCCCGCTGCTCTGCGCCGGGGTGATCGGCTTCCGTGCGCTCCGCTTAAGCGAGGTGAAACCCGGCCAGCGGCTCGGGCTATTCGGCTTCGGCGCCTCGGCCCACGTCGCGATACAGGTGGCCGTGCACTGGGGCTGCGAGGTCTATGTCTTCTCCAGAACAGAGAAGCACAGAAAGCTCGCCGAAGAGCTCGGCGCCTCTTGGACTGGCGCCTCAAAGGAAAAGCCGCCCGCGAAGGTGGACTCGGCGGTTCATTTCGCTCCAAGCGGCCCGTTGACGCTCGACGCGCTTTGTGCGCTCAAGAAAGGCGGCACGCTGGCCCTGGCATCCATCTTCATGGACCCCATACCCGAAATGGACTACGGCAGGTATCTCTACAACGAACGGACGCTCCGAAGCGTAACCGCAGCCACTCGCCAGGACGCAATCGACATCCTGCGGCTTGCCGATGAGATACCGATCCGCACCCGGGTTCAGACGTTCGGCCTTCAGGAGGCTAACGACGCCCTGCTACTCATGAAGCAGAGCAAGATACAAGGCGCCGGCGTGCTCGTGATCGGCTAGCGATGCTCTGTAAGGAATCTCACCAGAAACTCAATCTTGAGTCTTTGTGGGAGCCCGCTGCAATGAATATGACGGGAAATGGGCGCCCCAGGTCTGTTCCGTAAGCACGACGCAGTCCTTCACGTATGGGCGCTTCCAGGGGAGGTCCGATTCCCTACGCAGGCGCACCAAAAGCCTCTTCCGGAACTCAAGCAGCTCTCCCGGACCCACGGCTGGGAGGGCACGTGTGCCCAGAACAACGATGTAGAGGAACGGCTTTGTGTCCTGCTCCATCAAGTGAAGGAAGCAATAGCTGTCCCTGCACTTAGGCACAAGTTCTTCGTTGATCAATTGCTTGCCTCTGAACTTCCGGGCGAACTTGCTCTTCTCGCTTTCGGCCACGGACATCTGCGACGGGTCCTTCACTTCGACGAGTAGCTGCTGGCTAGCCTCTTCAACCACAAAATCAACGAACGACATTCCGTGCGGCAGAGACACACCTTGTTCGTCCAGCTTTTGCACCCTCAAAGAGCCCCGGAAATCGAAATATAGCTCCCCTTCCTGAAAGTGCGATGTCACTTGCCCTTGCCTCGGAGCGCCCTCTTAACATCGCGGTCGTAAAGGTCCATGAAGGTGTCGCCTATAACGTTAGGGTCAATCTGAAGGTAATCATGCGTCGAGCGGGCCTCAACATCTCCCGTCTGCTCATTCCGGAAAAGGCTGAAAAACGTGAGCCTATCCTTCCCTTCCTTCATCCTGAGATCGAACTCCTTCAAAACAACGTAGCTGTGAGTTGCCAGAAACACCTGAACGCCAACGCGCTGGAGCTTCAGGAGTATCTCAACGACCGGACCAATCATGTTTGGATTGAGATTGGCCTCTGGCTCGTCCCAGAACAGTATAGACCCGGAGGAAAGCGTGCCATTTTGAACTAGAACAGATATAAGACCCAGTTTCCTGTGCCCCTCCGCGAGGAGGCTGAACTCTATCTTTCCCTCCCTGCTCTTGTGAAAGAACTCCCCGCTCTCATCAAACGTCACAATCCCCTTGAAGGCCTTCTTGATGATGCCATCGAGTGCTTTCCGCTTCCGATCCATGGGTGCCCTCAGTGGACGGTCGGAAGCGCGAAGGAGGATGTCACGATATATTTCCGGGAAATGGATGGTCCGACTTTCGTATAGCGAAATGAATCCTGGCGAGTTGGAGAGCATCTCCTTCACCGGGATGTAGGCACATTCCATCCTGTTCCGATTCCACTCTCTTGCCCCGGTTACCTGAGGGCTGCTGCTCTTGAGGGTCGAGAAGGACGTCCTCAACTGCGCCCCATTTCTCCTGATTGTAACGGTCGCCTTTCCGCGTCCCCGTCTGCGATGCACAAGGCGACCAAGATGCCCTCCGGACGGGAGGAAAACACGAACCAGCTTGTCGGAATAATTACCGTCCGCGCGTGTTATATCAGCGGCCGCATACAGTAGCTTCAAGATGTGTGTCTTGCCTGTTGCGTTCGCGCCGACGAACACGTTGACACCCAGTGATAGCTTGAGGTCAAGTCTGGCGAAGGCCGTGAAGTCACGAACGACTAATTCGGTCAATGCTGTTGAGAACAGCGATGAGTACCGTTCAGAGGACATCGCGCATATCCCTTACGAAAAACACGAAATCAGATTCAATCAACCAAACCGCACGAGTGTATGACCTTAGGACACATCAGGCAAGCTACTCGTGGCAGCGGCGGCAGTCCTCTACTGGGTCAGAGTGCGGCATATCTTTAGCGTGGCAGGCTCGGCACTGCTCGGCCAAAGCGGTGCGACGAGTCGTCCGGCATAGGCGTCGCATTCGCTCTGTGGTTTAAGTCCGTCTTGTGGCAGACTAAGCAGGACTAGTCCGAAAGTGGGAAGTAGCATATGTGATCTTCAACGGCAAGATAGTCTAAAATGACCTAGCCAAACAATCTGGACGTGATACTATTGGTGCTATGTTGGAACGCAAGACACCGCTGGTCCCGATTTCAGTCATCAAGGCGATCGACGCGAGCTCGATGTTCGCCCGAGGCGATACGGTGCTGGTCGCTTTTTCCGGCGGGCCGGATTCGACAGCGCTTGTCCACATCCTGGACCTCCAGAGTGAGCGCTACGGGATAAGTCTGCACCTTGCTTACTTGAACCACCGCTTGAGGGGACGGGAATCGGACGTAGAGCAGGATTTCGTCGAGCGCACGGCGAAGCGGCTCGGCCTACCGCTTGAGACCAGGGCCTTGAGTGAGGAGGAGGCGGGAATTGTCTCAGCCCGGTCAACAGAGGCGCAAGCTCGGGCCATCAGGCTAGAGTTTCTGAAAAGCGCGGCCAAGTCGGTCGGGGCCCAGAAGATAGCGACTGGGCACACGTTCGATGACCACGTGGAAACGCTGCTCATGCGGCTGTTCACGGGCACGGGGCCGGAGGGGTTCGCCGGCATCAGAACCATTTCGGGCGTGTTCGTTCGGCCACTCATTGAGACGCCGAAGAAGGACCTACTCAAGTTCCTGAGCGACAACTCCATTGACTACGTTCAGGATTCGACGAATCTCTCCTCTGATTTTCTTCGCAATAGAGTCCGGCGCCATTTGATACCGAGCATAGTCAAGACGTTCGGGCCTCACGCCCCTTCGAAGCTGGCCTCGTTCTCGAGAATCGTGACCGCGGAAGCGGATGTCGTCAAAGAGATGGCGGCAGGCGCCTATCGCGACGCCCGCTGCGAGGTGGATGGCCGGCCGGCGCTTTTGGTTGACGCACTCAAGAGCATGAGGCCCGCGGTCCGCAATCGGGTCCTTAAGCTTGCTCTGTCAGAAACGGGCTTCCCCGAGCAGGGCATCTATTCACAGCACATTGCGTCGATCGCCGCCCTGGCGGTGTCCCGCAACTCGCAAGCGCGAGCCAAGCTCCCTGGCGGGATGAACGTGGCACGGAAAGCAGATGTAATCGTCTTCGGGGGGCCCGACGCCGCGCACGACACGTATCCGCCGTTCAGATGTGGACTGATGGTTCCCGGCCAGGTTCCGATTCCCTTCACAGACCTCAGCATGTCTGCCAGAATCGTCGATGTTCCAGCTCATGCGATACCGGCCAACAGGACTGAGGCCCTGCTCGACGCTGACGTATGCCTCGCGTGCGGCCGCGAACTCATCGTCAGGAGCCTCGAACCGCAGGACACCTTCGTCCCGCTCGGCATGACCCAACGTGTTCGCGTAGCCAAGTTCCTGAAAAAGCGGAAGGTGTCGCAGTCTGAGCGGCTGAATTATCCCCTGGTCACCAGGCAGGACGGGAAGACCCTGTGGGTTGTGCGCCAAAGGATCGATGACGAGGCACGAATCACAAAATCAGCCAGTTCCGGCCTGCTTCTGAGCCTCAGGCGTGTTCAAGACACGTAGCGGGTTTGGCTTGCAGGGCCATTGGGAAGTTGTCGGGGTATCGGCGGAGCAGTTCCTGCTTGATCAGCCTATGAATCTCTTCCTTGCTCTGTCTTGCATTGACCACAAAGAACCGATCTCTGTTGCGGTCTGCCAGGAGCAGATAGCCTTTTCGCACCTGCCTGTGAAAATGAAGGGACTCGCTTTCTAGCCGGTCCCTCCCGCCGCCAAGCAGGCGTAGAGGCCTCGATGAGATCCTGCTCAGGCCGATCTCCGGGTCAACGTCAAGAAGAACTGTCATGTGAGGCATACAGCCGTTTGTCGCGCTCTGGTTGAGGCGCTCGATGAGCGCGATGTCTATTGCACGAGCATAACCTTGATAGGCAATCGTGGAGTCCACATACCTGTCGGAGATGACAACTGTATGGTGATCGAGTGCCGGGGCAATCACTTCTTTTACCAGCTGCGCTCTGGCGGCCGCGTACCGAAACACCTCAGCAAGTGG
>CAYZPW010000144.1:0-5441 GCA_964480475.1 uncultured bacterium
TTTGACGAGTTCGTCGAGCGGGACTGATGGGCCCTTCTGCTTGATGAGCTTGCGGACGGCGGCTCGGGCGGTATTTGGCGGGATGCCGAGGGATTCGAGCGCGGCGACGGCGTCCCTTTCGACTCCTTCGGCCGCGGGGACGCCGGGCTCCGCTGAAACGGCCATCTGGCTCGCCTTGTCTCGTAGAAAGACGACGATGCGCTCCGCGGTCTTCGGGCCAATTCCCGGCGCGGACGCAAGTCGAGAGATGTCGTTATCTACGATGGCGTTCCTGACCTCGCGAGGTTCAATGCCCGAAAGGATCGTTCGGGCGACCTTGACCCCTACGCCAGAGACCTGGATGAGGAGGCGAAAGACATCTCGCTCCGAAGGTGTGGCAAACCCGAAGAGCTCAAACCTCGGCTCCCTGAAATGAAGATGCGTCAGAAGCTTCACCTTTGAGCCGACTTGCCCGAGCTGCTGATAGGTCCAAAACGAGATCTGAACTGAGATACCCACACCGCCTGCGTCAAGAACCACGCGTTCCGGGGATTTCTCAACAATTGTGCCGGATATGTAGTCAATCATCTCGCACAGGTGACTATATATATAATCTTATGTGACTCGCTACCTACTTATGGGTTGAGGCCTCAACCCGTGCCCTCAGCTTCTCGGTGTTGAGGTGGCAGATGGCTGCCGCCAGGGCGTCCGACGCGTCGTGCGGAAGCCGTATCTCCTTCAAGTCCAGTGCCACCTTGACCATCTTCTGCACCGCTTCCTTCGTGGCTCTGCCGAAGCCGGCCACGGCGAGCTTGATAGCAGTTGTGGAGTATTCCATGACGGGCACGCCGGAGTTCTGCGCCGCGAGCATGACAACTCCCCGGACGGCGCCGAGCTTGAAGGCCGACCGAACATTCTGGGCGTAGAAGACCGCCTCCATTGAGACGACGTCAGGCAAAAACTCCGAGATGGTGGCAAGTATGTTGGAATGAACGATATAGAGCGTTTCTGGCAGCGAGACCTTGGTTGGTACCGGGATTACCCCGTATCTTATCAGGGAAAGCTTGCCCTTCTCGTCTTGTTCTATTATTCCGTAGCCGGTCGATCTACAGCTAGGGTCAACGCCCAGAACTCTCAGCCGACTTCCTCCATGATCTCGGGATCGATGTCAAAATTGGCGAAGACGTTCTGGACTTCGTCGCTTTCTTCGAGGCGCTCCATCAGCCTTAGCATCTGGACGGCATCCTTGCCCTCGACCTTGACGGTGGTCTTGGGGATCATCGTTACCTCTGCCGAATGTATCTCAAAACCCTCGCTGGTCAGCGCCTCCTGCAGGTCAGCGAGATGTTCGGGCGCGGACACGATCTCGAAAACGCCATCTTCATTGGTCATATCGTCCGCGCCGGCTGAGATCGCGGCATCCATCAACCGCTCTTCGTCATCGACGTCCTTTTCGTCGATCGCTATTAAGCCCCGCTTGTCAAAGAGCCACGAGACGCTGCCGACGTCCGCCATTCTCCCGCCGTTCTTGGACAAGATACGCCGAACTTCGGAGACTGCTCGGTTCTTGTTGTCGGTCAGGCACTCAATGTAAATCGCCACGCCACCCGGGCCGTAGCCCTCGTAGCTGACGTCCTCATACGAAACGCCCGGGAGTTCCCCGGTACCTTTCTTGATGGCCCGCTCGATGTTGTCGTTGGGCATGTTCGCGGACTTCGCGGAGGCCACGGCGGTTCGCAGCCTCGGGTTGGTGTTAGCATCGCCGCCAGCCTCCTTAGCTGCGACCGTGATCTCCTTGATCAGCTTGGTAAAGAGGTTGCCGCGCTTGGCATCCTCTTTGCCCTTCTTACGCTTTATTGTGCTCCATTTGGAGTGCCCGGACATCTCCCACCTCTAAAGCAGTGAGTTCTCATTCAAGCGATAATCCTTCATCATCGGGTTTGATCTCGACCTTACCTTCGATTATCTCTTCAATCGCCATCTCAAGGCAGCCCTTGCCACCCGAGCGAGAAAAAGGCGGCAGCCCCTCCTGTATCTGAAGCGCGCGATTCGCGGTCAATACCGTAAAATCGTACTCTGACCCAATCTTGGCCATTCCCTCGAAAATGAGGTCCGTTAGCCCCAGCCCTTGCTTCTCCCGTTCCATCTTGTCAACTATCCCCTAATCGTTTTTTAGATGTTGTCCAATGCATAATCCAGAATTGAGCCTGCCGTGAATCCAAGACCCAGCAGCGAGAAAAACGGATAGATGTTGGCGCCGTGCCCCACAAACGACTTGCCCACTATGAACGGGACCAGAAGAAACACTGCCCATGCAATAATGTTGGCCAGCACGAGGTGTGAGAAAGTATAATGGGGTCTTCGCTCAGCAGCTTTTGCCGCGACCGCTGGCTTCTGTTTCTTTCTTCTTTTTCCCATTTGGCCATAAATAACAAGTAAGCCCGCTCTCTGTCAACTGTGACTGCCGACCGGGAGGAGGTCACAAAAGGATCAGCGCATTAAGGGGCTGGCGCTTCTCTGGTTAATCCTCCAGAAGGCCAAGATTCCGCTTTACGGCCACTTTCTTCTCAAGCTCCGTTTGCAGCTGCAAGATCGCCTTCGCACGCTTCTCTCGCAGTGCGCGCTTCTTAATCACGGCCTTCAGCTTGGGACTCAGCTCCTCAAACGTCAGCGTCTTCGGTGAAGACTTCGTGATCGCCTTCAGGATGCAATAGCCCTCCTGGCACCGGATGACGTCGCTCAAACTGCCCTCTTGAAGGTAGAACGCGGCCCTTATGTATTCCGGTAGCTCGTCTGACTTCGCAACGATTCCCGCGTCGCCACCCGAATCCCGATACTTGTCGATCGAAACGCTTTTGGCCACTTCCGCAAAATCCTCGCCCGCCGACAATCGCTTCAAGGCCCCCTTCGCCTCCTCTTGCGTGCCCAACGTGATAACTCCCAGGCGAACTGTCTCAGGAATCGTGAACAACTCGCGATGCGACTCGTAGTATTTGCTCACATCTTCATCCGTCGCCGTTATCTTCGTCAGCTCCTCAAGGAGCAGCTCCTCCGAAAGGATTTTCGCACGGCTCTTCGCGAGGCGCGATTTCACCTCCTCGCGCTCGGCGAAGCCCCGCTTCAAAGCCTCATCAGCCATGAGCTGGGTCAGTATCCAGTTCTCGACGAGCGCCTTCTTCTTCTCGAGCGTCAGGTCCTCCTGCTCCTTGAGCTGGAGCAGCTCCAGGCCGCTGTTGAACTCGTCAAGGAGAAGAACCTTGTCGCCAACACTGGCCAACACCTTGCCGCCTTCATCGGTCTCCTTGCCTGACTCCTCAGCGCACAGGCCGCCCGCAGCAAGCATCAAGACCAGCAACCCGGCGAATATGGCGCCCTTTAGGATCGGTTCTCTGTAAAACATCTACGCAGCCCTCATTATCCGTATGCACGGCCAGTCAGCCGAACTCGGCGCTGTCAACGCAGCCCTGAGCGACTTGAGGGCGCGCAGCGAACGTTCGAGCTTGCGCCTCACGCGCTCCTCCTTCTCGTTCTCAAGCGCCTCATTCACGGCCTCAACATCATCGGAACTGCCTATTCTGCCAATTGCCATGGCCGCCTTGCCACGCACGTCCCTGTCCGGGTCGGCGAGCATCGTGACCACCTTCTTGGCGACATCTCGGTCCTTGCACCCAAGCTCGCCGAGCGCGACCGCCGTCTGGCCCCGAACCGAACCGTCTGAGTCGTCTAAAAGCTTGATCAACTCAGGAATCGCGTCCTGCGCGCCTAGCTGGCCCAGGGACCGAGCCGCGCGCCATCTGACGCCGGACTTCTTGTCGCCAAGCGCCTCAACAAGAGCGGGGCCGGCGTTGGTATCCTTCAGGCGGCCAAGCGACATCGCCGCCTCCTGCCTAATGCTGTCCGTTGGGTCCTTCAAACAGGCGATCAGCAGTCGCAGCGTCTCAGGGCTCTTAATCTTCCCAAGCGCCGAGACAGCCTGCCAACGGAGCCACGTGTCGCCGCTTTGGGTCGCCTCCTCAATCACTTTGATCCCATCGTCGATGTCCATTGTGCTGAGCGCGGTCGCCGCGTTGAAGCGCTCAAGCTCGTTCTCGCTCTTGAGGTGCTCCTTGAGCAAGGCAACGCGACGGTCATCACCGATAACGTTCAGCGCCCAAATGGAACGCCACCGCGTGTGAGGGTCCCCGTCAAGAGCCGCGCACTTGACTAAGACCTCAGTCGCCCGTTTGTCCTTGATGTTCCCGAGAGTGTTCACACACCACCACCGCAGCTTGTTGAACCTATCACCCTTCGTGAACGTCTCCGAAAGCCGCTCGATAAGCGCTGGAACAGCCTCAGAAGGCATACTCTCCAGCTTCCGCGCCGCGCTCTTTGTTGCCTCGTTGTCCTTGGAACCGAGCATGTCTATCAGCTCTTCCGCAGAGAGCGAATCCAAGGCTGGATCGACGGCGGGTTCTGTGCTCTGAACGGGCCTGGCCCGCTCATGTTCGAGCCGAATCGTGGGCTTGGACAGCAGGCGCGCTGGCGCAACCTCTTTGACAGACGGAGTTGAGCTGGGCGGATGTGTCTCAAGCCGCAGCGAAAGCGCCGCAATCGCCACGACAAAGCACGCAATGGCGCCTATCCCTAAAACAATCGCCCATCGTCCGAACATGTTTCGAGAATACCTCTTCTATCTGAGACCGCAAGAAATAAATGCCCGGTGCGCCTCGGCGCACCGGGCACTTGCCGTTAGAAACGTGTGATTTCCCTATTGCTGTGGTGGCTGTGCGTCACACATGGCAAATTTATATGCGTACCAGAAGTGATAGCCAGCCTGATACCAGAGGCCCGCGTTGTAGTCCGCCTCGCCAGCGAGCCACTCGGACCAAGCCCTGCTGTCATAGATGAGGTATCCCATGTTTATCAGGTCCTCGATCGTCCTCTTCACGAACCACATGACCTCCTCGAGCTTGCCATGAGGATTGAATTCGACAGGCGTGTAGGCCATCGGAGTTAGACATTCTTGCTCATAACGCAACAGCGTGTGAAGGAGCTTGATCTCCACCTGATCGATCTTGAAGTCGAGCGTAGCAATCGACGCCTGGATATCGTCTATCCCATCGGAGACCTTGCCATCGATCTTGGTCTCAATCTGGTTGAGCCCTCCTGCGATAGTATCGTCCAGCGTCCCCTGAATGCCGTCAAGATCGTCCGTAATCCCGCCCTGACCATCGATCTTGGCCTCAATCGCGGTCAGAGTGCTGCTCAACTCACCATCGAGCTTATACTCGATTGCTTTGATGGCGTCGAAGATGCCACCGTCGTCGCCGAGCAACCCTCCAATCGACTGAAGAAGCCCAGTGTTGCCCACGACCCCGCCGTAGATGTCAGCAAGACCGCCGTCCCCGTCGAGCTTCGCCTCGAGCGCAGTCAGAGTGCTGCTCATCTCGCCGTCCAACTTGCCCTCGATCTTAGCCAGGTCC
>CAYZPW010000145.1:0-5427 GCA_964480475.1 uncultured bacterium
TAGCCCTAATACTGTTCACTTAAGCACTTGGACGCGGCATTGAGCGGTGGTTCTACAGAATGAAGGGCCACAGCGATAACGAATAAGATACTTGCCAGTGTTGCGCTTCACTGCCCGTGGATTCCGCCTGCCACGGCTCGATACAACGCGTTCATCCAGTATCTCGTCGAGAATCGATTCATGAAATGCTCTCCTGTGTTTAGGGGGAAATAGCGACGAACTGGGGCAGCCTGCGCCGAATCACGCGCACAGAGTGAATGTATGAGAGTCTATCCGGATCGAGGCCTTCTTTGAGCGCGGCCTCGTGCATCAGGCCGCGGATTGCGAAGTGAGCCATCATAAAGCCATATTCGCCGTACGGCGAACTGCCGGACGAGTTCTGGGGTCTTGCTGCGCAGCACGACTCGAGAGCCTCGTAGATGTGTTTTGAGCTCGTCCAAGGCAGTCTCGATCTCCCAACGCTGGATATACAACGCGGCTAATTCCGCTGCCGGGGCCTGTTCGGGATCAAGAATCGTGGTGATGACGCGATACAGGGGCTCGGCGTCTCCCACACCTTCGAGCTTGTATTCAATAACTCGAACTATCACACCATTTCTCCCGTTTCGTCTATCTTTGATCGACGGATAGACCTTGCTCAGAAACGAGCCGTCTTTGAGCCGTTTATGAGGCGCCAAGACAACGTTTTTCTTGACCCTCCAAAGAAGTTCCGCGCCTGTAGCGTGGGCCTGCTCCCACAGCGTAAAACCAAAGAAGTTCCGATCCGCTAAACAAAGCATTCCGGGCTTCAAACAACCGATAACCTCCTTGGCAAGAGATATCTCGCCTGTCGCATAGGGTCCCAACTGCGTCCCGAACAGAACGTGCGTCCCGCTCTCCACCAGCGATACAAAGCGGACCTGAGGATAGGCGGTCTTCCCCCGACTGGCTTTTGGACGCCCGAACGCCTCCTCGTTTCGGGCCGTGTCCGCAACATCCATCGTGCTCCCATCAAGGCTAACCAGACGCCTACCCCGATACCACGCCCCTTTCGTCTCAGCGGCAGCTATCGGCTTGACCAACTCATCGTGCAGCGCCTTCACAGCAACGCTGCCGAGGCGACTACGCGCCTGCGATATCCCCGACTTGCCGACAACCCTCACTCTCCGCGCCGAATCCCTCAACCACCAAAAACCCGAAACCAAGCAACGCAGAACCTCGCGGCATGATGACCCCATATATAGCGCTAACGCTATCACGTAATACATCATCACATGCGCCGGAAGGTCCCGTTCTCGCTGACTTGTCTTCCCGGTCTTTTGAAGAACCTCCTTGACGTTCTTCAATGGAAAACTCTTCTCGATCACACCCAAACTGATGTAATCCGTTATTCGCTGCCCTTTTGGCAGTTCTCCAACTGCTCGCGCCATTTATGGCCCTCCTTTCTCTGAAAGGAGCATACCACAGAACATCTTAAGTGAACAGTATTAGGGCTAAGGCAGCTCTGGAATCGCAGGTGAAGTCGCTTCCAGGGACGAGGACACTCCGTGAAAGCCCTTGCCCTCGCCATGAAGACTACCCAAAACGCCGCTATGAGGCCTCGGCAGCGATTCGATGGTCAGGCGCACGTGCGGCATCAACAGAAACAAAGCCGGCGCAGAATCTATACGACACCACATATCTGCCTCGCGGCCTCGACCGTGTTCTCGAGGAGCATGCAGACGGTCATCGGGCCGACGCCGCCGGGAACTGGCGTGATGTAGGAGGCGATCTTGGAGACGGACTCGAAATCGACATCGCCAACCAGTCGGCGCCCGGTCTTTGACTCCTTGCACGGAATCGGGTTGATGCCCGCGTCAAGCACGACAACGCCTTCCGCGAAGTAGGTGGCGTCGAGCATTTGGGCTCGTCCGGCAGCGACCGCGACGATCTCGGCCTGTTTAGTTATTCGCCTTAAATCACGAGTCCGTGTGTGCGCAACCGTTACCGTCGCGTTCCGCCTCCTGCTAGAAAGCATCACCGCCAGCGGACGACCGACTAGCTCACTACGACCGATCACTACCGCGTTCTTGCCCTCAATCGTGATGCCGTATTCGTCGAGCAACCTGATCATCCCTTTCGGAGTGCAGGGCATCAGGCACGGCTTGCCGCGATACAGGAGGCCCTGATTGAGCGTGCTCAGGCCGTCGGCGTCCTTCTCTGGGAGTATCCAGTCGATCGCCTCGTGAGGGTCGAGATGGGCCGGAAGCGGCAGCTGGACAAGTATTCCATGCACCTTGTCGCTGCGGTTTAGTTCGTCAATGGTCTCGTGCAGCTCCTCCTTCGTGACCGTGGTCGGGAACTTGCGAAGCTCGAAATGCAGGCCAATCTTTGCGGCCCTTTTGTTCTTCATTCTGACGTAAGTGGTCGAGGCGGGATGCTCACCGACCAGAACGACAGCAAGACCTGGCCGGATGCCTCTCTCCTTCTCAAGTGCCTCGACTTGCTCAGCGAGTTTTTCTTCGATTTTCGCCGCGGTCTTCTTTCCATCCAAGATTATCGCCATGCTTTGCCCTTTCGTGCTAAATAGAGTATGATGAGCAGAACTATAACGCCGAGGCGGCTAGTTTGAAAAGACAGTTTGGAGCCATGAACGGAAACTGAAGGACAGGCTACGCACTCGCGGCCATTCGTATGCATTCGCGGTTCTCTTGAGCCACGAACTGACGCGAAGCGCATAGCCCAGTTATACGATACGATAACGCAAGTAACCGGAGCAGTGGGCACGAGCGCCATCAAGCGGGAATCGACATGACAAGTAAGTCTCACGAATCAGCTTTTGGGCCTCACGGCAAGGCGATGCAGCTGGATAACTCGTGCATTCGGAATTGCGTCCGCACCTTTGCCAAGTCTGAGACGGTTGGGCAGGCCTGGACCCACGGAAGCTCTGGCAACGCCCGAAGCGGCTCTTCCCCGACAAGACCCTTTGTCTGAACGAGACGCACCTCCTCAACAGGTATTCTATTCTCGCCTGCAAAGACACTCGTCCGAAGCTGCACCGGACCATCAGCCAGGAGCCACTTGGGCTCGCGGTCGAGGCGAACGGTCGCTCTTGCGCCCTCCACGACGGCCGGCAGTCTCAGGGCGACCGGTGCTCCGTCCAATGAGAACTCGAGCTCCACCGTCATGGACGGTGACGGCTCGGTGGTGTAGAATTCAGCTCTGTCGATGTTCATAGGGTCAGTTTCAGGGGTAAGTTGTATTGGCTGGGGCGTTAGCTGTTTGGCCACCGTGCGAGCATGTATTACATCGCCGGTCATGGCAAGGTACGATTCTTGCCGCGATAGAATACGTGCTGCGAGTTCGCGGTCCTCAACAGCCTTGTCCTCAGCAATCCGAAAGGCCATAAGTGTGTTTTTGTTGAGTATCCAATTGTGCTGGGAGCCCCTGACCCAGCTTTTGAAGGCAACCGGGACGACGTTTAGGCCAAACTCCGCCCTGATGAACCCCTGGATATGGCCGGCCAGGGCCTGCTCCTCAGGGGCCGAGAGGTCCTCGTCAAGAACTAACAGAATCAGGGCGTTGTCCGGCACATCCGGCTGAGTCGCCACAATCGCTCTGGGAATTCTGGATACTTCATCGCACACCGCAATTGAGATCGAGAGTAACTTCAAGAACCCAGCGACATAGAAGGCGACGATCAGCGAGATGAGCCCTACAGATAGGGTTACAAGCGGTGCCTTTGAGAGCTTCGGGAGGGCGCTTTTGGAGATAATACACCTGAGGAGGACACCAACGCCCGCAAGTGCGGCAGCATAGAATCTTAGATTGTGAGCCGTCCGACCTACTTCGGGAAAGAAACCGAGCCACCCAAGCCTTAGCAGCTCAAAAACCCAGTATCCTATTGAACCCACAACCACCCAGTCGAGAAACGAGACTACTGCCGAGCGACTCTTCCTGTCCAGCAAGCCCCCCAGGCAACTGATGAGAAGAAAAGCCAGCAAACCCGCAGTCCCCAAAGAGGCGAGATAGACCCGGTAACACGTCACGTGAATCTGCGGATAGCTAAGCGCCGGGGCGACAACTATAAATAGGAGCAGGAATAGCGTGAACCGCCACTGGTGCTTGAAGCCAAAATAGAGCAAGAAGGCGGCGGCGAGGCTCAGGGCCGGTGAGAGCTGAAGGGGACATACAGTTGCGTAAACTATCGGGACAAGTTTCACAATTGCCTGCCACACCGTCAGCCTTCTGACAGCCTCGAGATACCAGCTTGCCTGGTCGCCGACCTGACTGAGCTGATAGAACCTCAATCCCAGAAAGAGCAGGGTAATAATCCACAGCGGAAGGTGGCATTTCAAGACCCTCCTCTTGACCCGAGCAAAGCCCTCTTTTGGCCACCAAATCGCCTCATAAAGCACCAAGAAGACAGGAGTCAATAGGACGTATGGATATGAGAGAAGCCCGAAGACGAACGCCAGGCAGGCAATAGGGATTCTTGCCCAGCACGGCCTCTTCCTGTAGCCGGGGCCCAGCAGCCAGAACACCAACAGCGAGCAGAATGTGGCATTGAGGGTTATCCCTTGCACCAACTGGAACACGGATATCACGTGGCTCGGCATGACGGTAAAGATAAGCGCCCCGACCGCCCCCACAATGAAGCTCTGCGACAGCGCCTCAAGGATCAGGAACACCAGAAGACAAGTTGCGGCGTAGGTCAAGAACTGGATCGCCCGAGGTATTACTGGATTGGCGCCGAACAGCTTCTGATAAAGCGCAGGGATTACCCTGATCATCGGCCTGTAGAACTCCTCGCCCCAGTCCTCCTTGACCATGTAGCGCTTTATATCCGACCAGCTCGCCGGCTTTAGGTACATGCAGGCCTCACCCATATAATATGCGCGAAGGCCAGACGCGCTCAAGAGCAACGGCAGCAAAATCAACCCGACAACGAACCAGCGCCTCGCTCTTGGATTGCGCAGCAAAACGCTATCTGAAAAGATCTCCATTTGCCTCCCAGGTTGCCAGGTCTGATGGCCCCACCAGGCCGCCCAAGACCGATGGAGCAAGGTATCCCGGAGCATATATGTTGTCAAGCAGTCCACTGCGAGGAGTTTTCGTAATAGTATGCCTTGGGGCGCTTGCACACGTGCTGGGCGGCTGGCTTTGGGGGATTCTGGGCCCAGAATCTCATGCAATCTGGGCGGGAGGCGGGGACTGTTGGAGAGTGATGCTTCAATGCCCTGAAGGGGCATCAGGTGCGTAGCCGTGGGTGCAACCCACGGATCATGGCCAACAGAAAGCTGATGGCCCCCTAAGGCGTCGGACAGTCTCTCCGAGATTGTCCGACGCCTTAGGGCTGAGGGTCGTGTTCCCGCCCGAATACCCCGCGTTTCACACGGGGCTACCGACGTGGCCCCCTTTCAGGGGACTTTTGCCCCTCCAACCTGACGTCAATTCCACTTTCCCCTC
>CAYZPW010000146.1:0-5396 GCA_964480475.1 uncultured bacterium
CCCGCCCGCCTACATCAATCCCCTCGGATACGGGGCATCTTATGCGACCATCAATTAGAGAGGGCGGGTCAAAGACCACGCCCCTACACAACCGCAACGACTTATGTCCCTGCCTCCAAGCGCCGCGCCTACTCAGTCTCCTTCGCCTTCTGGGCGTTGGCCCTTTCAAGGCCGGCACGGAACCGCTCGCCCTGGCCCCTGCTGATCTTGACGAGCGCCTCGTATTGCTCGATGGTGCAGTCCCAGTCGTGCAGCTCCTCGCAGAGCGCCGCCAGGTTCATCCGGGCAGAGATGTGGTCTGGGATTGTGGAGATCGCTTTCTCGAAGCATTTCCTTGCCTCGACCAGGTCGCCGAGCGAGTAATGGACTGTACCGAGGTTGTTGAGGACCTTTATATTGTCCTCCTTGATCTTGAGGCAGCGCTCGTAGATCTCCTTGGCGTTCGTAAGCAAATCCCTTGCCCTCTTTGCATCGCCGCCACTCTGAGCGATCTGCTCGCCGATGCGCTGGTAGATAAGCGCCCTGTTGAAGAGCGGGGTCGCGTCCCTGGGGTCAATCTTCTGCGCCTCGCCATAATACTTCAGAGCAGACTCGTAATCCCCCATCTCCCGATAGACGTTGCCAAGCCGTATCATCGCGTCCCCATAGACAGGATTAAGCTCAAGCGCGCGCTTGAATTGAATCAGCGCCTCAGCAAACTTCTTCCGGTTGTAGAGCACGTTGCCGTAATGGTTGACGACGTGGTCGAAATAGGGCGCGAGTTTGACCGCCATCTCGTTGTCCAACTCGGCAATCTCGTAGTTACCCGCCATGTTCTCGACGATTGACGAGAAATACCTGATCTCGTAGTTACGAGGCGCGGCCCACACCGCCTTGCGCAGATGGTCAAGGGACAAGTCGATGTTCTTCTTCCAGTCTTCAGCGTTCTCGGCGTCGTGGGCGAGGCTCTCGTAGAACTGTCCCTTGCCGAAGTGGTAGTTGGCAGAGAGCGCACGGAGCGGGATGGTCGCGCCGATGAGTAGGATCGCGATCAGGAGTATCCTCACCAGAACGATGCCGCTCGCGGTAGATTTGGCCTCGTCAATCTGTCCTTCGCCTCTAACGACTTTGCCGAAGACGTCGATTATTCTCGTTTGGACACAGGGCCTGAAACTCCCGGTTACTACGCCATAGGTCGCCGCGAACAAGCCTAGCACAACGAAGAATGAGTGCGCGGAGCCCGGCAGCTGGAAGTTGGACGAGAAGAACGAGTGAACCAACATGCCGGCGATGCCTCCCATGAGGCCGAGCGACGCCGCGCGGAGAAAACTATCGTCGCAGCGCCTCGTCATTCGCCAGGCCATTTTCAGGACGACTAGGATGGTCCAAAGGAAAGCCGCAAACCCCAATACTCCTACCTCGACGAACGTCTGCACATAGTCGTTGTGCGCCTTGTAAATCACTTTGTCCCAGCCGGTGTTACGCCGCTCGTCAACAGTCCTGTGTTTGGGGTATATCACCTTGAAATTGCCTAGGCCGGCGCCAAGCGGCTCTTCCTTGACCACGCGAAGCGAGGACTTCCAGACGAGGAACCGAAACTGAGTCGGCTTGTCCTTCATGTCGAATATGGTTCGGAACTTGTGCGCAACGCTCTTGCCCTCGTCGTCCTTGATCAGCGGACTCGCGGCGGCAAACAGAACGATGGCGATTGCGGCCACCGAAACGAACAGCTTTCGATGAGGCGAGAAGAGTAGCATGACGGCTATCGCGGCGATCGTTCCGACCCACGCGCCTCGGCAGAACGTTATGCCTAGGTAGATGACGACAACGATCGCGCATAGAACGGTCAGGACGGGGACGAGGCGCGTTTTCTTCCAGCGACCAAGTCCCCAGGCAGCCATACTGAGCGCGAGCGGGACCACCGTAACCAAGTATTGCCCGGCGAAGTTGGCGTGGCCGAACATCGAGCAATAAGTGTCGCGATTGTACGTGTCAATCCCGGGCTCCAGCTCCGGGATGCCCACCGTCTCGAGCGCCGTGTTCAGCGCGGCCACAGGGGCCGACTCGTGATAATACTGCAAGACCCCAATGGCCGAGACGATAAAGGCGGCAGCAAGGATGACGGGTATCACCCTCTTGAGTGCCGACTTAGATCTGATCAGATTGGGCGCGGCCAGGAAGAAGAATGCCGCCGTCAGTAGAAAGAACAACCGATCGAATCCCGCCCAGATGTTCGTGGCATAGACGAGCGTGATTACGCCGAGCCCAAGGAACACTCCGACCGGAAACCCAAGCGGCGAGACGCATATTCTGGCCACGTCGCTTTCTGTCAGTCCATAGATGAAAAAGACGAACAGCGCGAGACCCAATAGCTCCACTACGGCGTGCTTGGGCGCGGTGTACATATCGAAAGCCTCGTCATCGGCGCACAGCGGCACGACGACAACGGAGAGCAGCAGGATGAGGAAAGCGAGGCGATTTGAGAAGACCATATTCTTGACCGCTGCAAATGCTTGAGCAGATGATTGTCTCGCCACGATATTGGCTGCCACGAAGTTGACCATTAGTTGGGTTTGACTAGCCGCTTGAGCGCGTCGGACGCCGCTTTGAGGTCCGGCTTGATCCTGAGGGCGATCCTATAATGATGTGCCGCCTTGTCAACCTCCGAGCGTTTCTCATAAATCTGAGCTAGGTTAAGATGCGGCTGGAATACGTCGCCCGGGAGGTTCGCGGCCTTTTCAAAGACCAAGATGGCCTCATCATCCTTTCGCCGAGCCAGCAGGACCATGCCGAGGTTGTTAAGCAGGTTGGGGTTGTCTGGACTCCTCTTCAGTGCATCCTCAAGGACCTTCTGAGCCAACTCAGGCTTCTCTTGGGCCATGAGCGCCTCAGCCAGCTTCGACGAGGCCATAATGTCGCTCGGCGACAGCGAGAGCACTTCTCGGAAGGCCCCCTCCGCCTCCTCGTGCTTGCCCAAAGATTGCAGCACGCCGCCGTAATTGAGCCACGCCTCCTGAAACTCCGGGTCGAGCTCGACGGCCTTGCCAAAGGCCAGGTATGCATCGATGAGCGAGCCCGGGTCGCGTGCAAGGCCGGCTCTTTGGGAATACGCTACTCCGATATTGTTCTGCACTTGCGGCCAAAACGGGGAAAGCTCGACGGCCGGTTTCAGGACATCGATCGCCTCCTGATACTCCTGATTCAAGAGGTGCAGGTTCCCCAGAAGGATTCTCGGCTCGATGTAATGTCCCGCGAACAAGAGTGAAGTCCGTAGAGATTGTTTTGCCCCGGAGACGTCGCCTCGTGCGATTAGGGTTCGCGCCTTGCACAGGCCGTGGTCCGCAACGAGAAAAAAGATAGGTCGAACGACCATCAGAACGCCCAGAACGGCGAGTCCGACAACCGCAACGGGCTTGACGACGCTTGTCAATCTCAGCGGCCGAATCTGTCCGCCGGAAAGCGTCCCTGCAAGAATGCCGAGGTTGACCGCAAGCATCGTGGCGGAGGCGGGCATCGTGAAGTTACTGCTGAAGAACGCGTGCACGAGCGTTGCGGCTATCGCGCCTGAGGCGCCGATTGCGATGACAGGGACGCCGCTCGGCGCTCCTTTGTTGCGCAGCCTCGCAAGAAGCGGCCAGGCGACCGCACCCAGGAGGTAAAAAGACGCCACAAGGCCAAAGAGCCCGCTCTCGGTCACGAGCTTGATGTAGTCGTTGTGCGGAGAGCGCACGCTGATGCTGGCCCCGGCGATTCGGTGCTCCTCGGGCAGCCGAACTGAGGGGTAGTAAAGGGAGAACGCGCCGCAGCCGACACCGAGGAGCGGGTGCTGCTTGACCAGCCGAAGCGCCCCTTCCCAGAGCTTGAGCCTGAACGCGATGGGAGCGTCGGATAGATCGACCGCTGTCTGGGCCTTTTGAATGGCAGACGTGCCCTTTTCTCTTTCACTCAGGGAGAAGGCGAGTACCCCGACGGCGACGAATACGGCGGCGAACGCTGTCCCGACGATCATTCCTTTACGATGCAACCCGTTCACGGCGCCCCGACGCCTTGGGCAAAACCATCGCCAAATAATCAGTGCGGCAAACACGATGACGGACGCGACTAGGCCCGCCCAGGCGCCTCTGCTGAACGTAATCGAGAGAAAGACGAGCATGACACAGCTGGCCAAAAGAGCGGCGCCCGCAACCGCAAACTTGTCTCTTTCGACAGCACTGACAACGAGCGCCATCCCAAGCGGGATAACTGCAATGAGGTATTGCCCGGCGAAGTTGTCGTGCCCGAGCGTTGCGCCGAACATTGGGAAGCCATAGCTGTCTCGAATCGAGGGGAAGATGGCCCCGGTAACAAAATGGATGATCCCGAGGACCGAGATACAAGACGCGAGGACGACGGCGGCCCACGCGATCGACGGTGCCCGGCAGGGCTTCGCGACTGTCGTCGTAACGACAAACAGAGCGAGTAGCGCGACGACTCGCAGGAACTCGTTGAGCGACATTCCTGGATTCAGTGTGGCGGGTATCGACGCTAGCTGGGAAAGCGCAAGGACGATTATCGGGGCTGTCAACCGCCGAGGGAATTGAAGCGAATTACCAACAACGGCGAGAATTGCGGCCAGCACCGCCACAGCGCCAAGAAGTATCAGGGCAGTGTTCTTTATTGCAGTATAGCCGTCCGAGGTGAGTGAGTTAGAGAAGACCGATGGGACCACAACCACCGTGGTCAGCACAAGCGCGGTTACGACGTGTCCGTTCGAGAGTCGCTGTTTTCTTAGCAAGCCACCATCCGTCCCGATGCTTGTGATCCATCAGAATACTGCGGGGTCTGCGCCCCATCTTATTCCCTTGGGACCATGACGATCTGATCGTAATACTGCGTGGCCTGCTCAACTATTGCAAGATATGCCGAATAGCAGCGGCCGCACGGACAAAGGACGGTCCCACTTGCCTTGCCGATTCTCAACAGCTGCCCGCACCTACATTTGAGTATGTACTCATCTGATTTTGACGTCGCAACATATTCAGAATCGCGAAGTATCCGGTCAATTCTCATATATGCTCCTTATCAGAGGTTCGCGCATCCAACACCGATTCCCATTCAATTAGGATAAATCGAACGAATCGCCCACGATATATAGAGTCAATTAGAAATGGCCTATGCAGGTTGGACCTTCCAGAGATAGCCGACAACTGGGATTAGCTTCGCAGGGGTGAATCTGCCGAGCGACGAAGCTATGCATCACCGCGTTTCAACGCGCTGATGTAGATGATTCTCATCATACCAGCACCCGACTTCAGAGGCTGTCCAATAAGTCGGGCCCTGGAGGTTTCTTTGTCAATCTGCAAAAAAATGATACTGGAAATCAGGCCGATTGTCAAGATGAACGCGGCGGTTTTCCTATGCGACGCGATTGTCGGAAT
>CAYZPW010000147.1:0-5341 GCA_964480475.1 uncultured bacterium
CGTCAGGCTGACGCCTGCGGCTACCCATGGTTTTCCCTGACGGGAAATTAGAGCAATCCTGTGACGAACCAACTTTGATGGCTATACAGTCGCCAGAGTGCATTCGAGACAATCGTTAATCCCCGATAGGGGATACCGTGGGTAGCCGTGTGTGAAACACAACGGGAATAGATGCAGGCCGGATCACCTCATCTCAATCCGTCAGGCTGACGCCTGCGGCTACCCATGGTTTTCCCTGACGGGAAATTAGAGCAGGCCGAGGCGCCGCATCTTACGCCAAAGCGTCGTCTTGTGGATGCCAAGCTCGCTCGCCGTCGCCAGGCGGTTGCCGCCGTTGCGCTGAAGCGCCTCAACAATGAGCTTTCTCTCGACGTCGCGCAGTGTGCCAGGATAGGACGGTGTGCCCAATGGGGATTGAGGTTGAAGATAAGCTGGCAAATGCTGCGGCAGAATGATCTTTCCTCCGCAGAGGGCAAAGCAATGCTCGATTATGTTCTCCAGCTCGCGGATGTTGCCGGGGAAGTCGAACTTCATCAAGATGGACAGAGCGTCCGGGGAGATGCTGGCGATCTCCTTGCCCTTGAGGCGGTCGAAGCGCGTGATGAAATGGTCAATGAGGAACGGGATGTCTTTCCGGCGCTGTCGAAGCGGCGGGAGGCGCAGGTTGACGACGTTGACGCGGTAGTAAAGGTCCTGCCTGAACTTGCCGCTCTCGACGAGTGTCCGCAGGTCGCGGTTTGTGGCGGCGATTATGCGGACGTCGGCCTTAACAGTCTGCGATGAGCCGAGCGGTTCGTAGGTTCTGTCTTGTAGGACCCGCAGCAATCGCACCTGCATGGCGGGGGAGACGTCGCCGATTTCATCCAGGAAGAGAGTGCCGCCATCGGCCATCGCGAATCGCCCCTTGCGGTCAGAACTCGCGTCGGTGAAGGCGCCCTTTTTGTGCCCGAAAAGCTCCGATTCCAAAAGCGTGTCAGGCAGCGCGCCGCAGTTGACGACCACAAGCGGCTTGTCGCGGCGAGGGCTGAGCTCGTGTATCGCCCTGGCGAATAACTCCTTGCCTGTGCCGCTTTCACCCTCTATGAGAACCGTGCTGTCACTTTCCGCAAGCGCTGGAATGATGTCAAAGAGCTCGAGCATGCGCTTGTTTTGGCTGATGATGTCGGCGAACGTGTAGCGTTGCTCGACCTTCTTTTTTAGCTCCTCAACGAGGCTGAGGTCGCGGAACGTCTCGACGCCGCCAATCACTTCGCCGCGCTCGCCCCTGAGAAGGGCCGTTGACACGCTGACTGGAACGCTCTCGCCGCTGGAGTTGATTATGTAAATTGGCCTGCACAAAACCGGTTGCCCGGTCTTCATGGTCTCTCTCAATGCGCACGCGGATTCGCATGCCGTGGTCTGAAGGACCTCCCAGCAGGGCCTACCGATTGCATCGTCCCGAGGGATGCCCGCTATGCGCTCGGCCGCCCTGTTGAAAAGCATAATTCGGAAATCGAGATCGACGGTGAATACGCCATCGGTGATCGAGTCGAGGATAACCTCGATGTGCTCTTTCTGTCGTTCACTCATCCGTTCTGCCCCTCAGGTGCAAATTGCAGCATCCCTGAATGTGTGTAGCCCCTTGAGGACCATCACCCGGATTCGCTCAATGGGCCTCACATCTCGTAATCAGAATGCTACTGTTGGCAGATAACTGCAAGGGTTTGCCGGGCGATCCCGTTGCAGTGTGCAACCCCAGTCAAGAGCTAAAGCGTCTCCGGCGAGACAGTCAGCATTGGGAAGAGCTCGGCCAGACCGTCGGTGATGAACTCTACCGCGACGGCGGCGAGCATTAGGCCCATTATTCTCGTGAAGATGTTGATGCCGGTTTTGCCGAGGCGGGTGGCTATCGGACCGCCGACCTTGAATAGGATGTAGATTGCTCCGCCCAACAGCAGTATTGCGCCGATCATGACCGGGATATGAACGAACCCCGATGACTGCTGAGCGTGCAGAATCACGGTGCTGATCGCCCCTGGCCCGGCCATGAGCGGGACAGCCAACGGGACGACGGCGATGTCCTCCCTTTCTGCGCTTTCGGTTGCCTCGCCAGGCGTGTATTTGGAGCGAGGTTGGCGGGCGCGCACCATTGCGATGGCTATCAGAAGGATAAGGATCCCCCCGGCTATCCTGAAGGCCGGTATCCCCACTCCGAAGAAGCCAAGAATGCGCTGGCCGAAGAACGCGGCAACGATAAGAATAGCGCAGACAGCCGTGGCTGTCCTTCTCGGGATACGCCGAACCTCAGCGTCCTCGCGTCCTTGTGTCAGTGACACGAAAATCGGCACGGCGCCGATCGGGTTGAGAATCGCGAACAGCGCAGCAAAAAGCTTCACAAAATACAACGTTAGGCTCATCTGATTAAGCCTCCTGAGCTTCTTCGTTAGCCAAAGTCAAGCAACACCCTCCAGCTGTCAATTGACTGTTCAACCCATAGGTAACACCTCGAGTCGGTATTGGTTCCGAGCTCCAAGTTCCGTGTCGATTATCCGCTGACTTTCGACATCTGAATCTCGACTGTTGGCTCCGTTGTTCTTCATTGACATGGCGCGACATGTAGAACACGATCCATCTTCTCAGCTTTCGGCATCCGAATCTAATAATAACGGGCTTAGCACGTGGCATCGTACGCGGGCGAAACATACGCTATCCTTTCGGGCGTCTTCTGGGCGATCGCGGTCTGCTTCTTCAAGCGCGGCGGCCAGAATATGCCGGCAATCTCGCTTAACCTATTCAAGAACATCATCGGCGTCGGTCTCTTCGCGCTAACGCTTCCAATCGTGGGCCAATCATTGTTAATAGACGTGCCAATTTCCGACTATCTTCTCCTTGTCGCCAGCGGAGTGGTCGGCATGACGCTCGGCGACACGGTCTTCTTCGCCGCGCTGAAGAAGATGGGCGCCTCGCTCTGGGCAATTGTCGGCGCCTTATACGCCCCAAGCGTCATCTTCATGGCCTACATAACACTCGGTGAAAGGCTGAGCGGCATGGATTTCGGCGGCATCGCGCTGATAGTCTTCGCTATCGTTCTTGCCTCGACCAAAAAATCAGAACTCGCTGCCTTTGACAAGGAGCGATTGACGGGTGTGGGTCTGGGCGTCCTGAGTCTCTTCTTGATGGCCGCCGGCATCGTGATGATGAAGCCAGTCCTCGATAGGACTCCCGTTTGGTGGGCGATCCAGGTGAGGCTAATTGGTGCAACGATAAGCCTCTTCATACTGGTTGTGTTGAGTCCCAAGAGGCGCCGGCTATTAGCAGCCTTGCTGCCAGATAGCAGCTGGAAGTACATAGTGCCCGGCTCTCTCATCGGGCCCTATCTCGCCCTCGGCTTCTGGATTGCGGGCTTCAAATACACGCTGGCGGGCAAGGCGGCGATACTCAACCAGCTGAACACGGTCTTCATATTCGTTTTCGCCTGGCTATTCCTCAAGGAGCCACTCACCTGGCGGAAGGGCGTGGGGCTGGCCCTTGCGATGCTTGGAGCAGTATTGGTGGTTCTTCGCTAGCGAGAAGTCCTGCTCGGAACCAGCCCGCCTCTTGGCTCGTTCAGACACACGACAAGCCGTTCAAAATCACTCTACAGTGAGAAGCTTGCCTGCAATCTTCGCTACGTAACTGCCCTGGAAGCGCGCTATGGCAAGTTCGTTTTCGCTGGGCTGGCGTTTGCCATCCGCCGCCGCCAATGTTGATGCACCATAAGGCGTGCCGCCGGAGACCGCGTCCATCGAAAGGAGCCGCTTTTCAGAATAGGGCACCCCCACTATTATCATCCCGTGGTGAAGCAGCGTGGTGTGAAAGCTCGTGATGGTCGTTTCCTGGCCGCCATGCTGGGTTCCGGTGCTTACAAAGACGCTGCCGACTTTTCCGATCAGCGCACCCTTCATCCACAGTTGACCGGTTTGGTCCAGGAAGTTCCGCATCTGTGCGCACATGTTTCCAAACCGAGTGGGCGTGCCAAAGATCATTGCGTCCGCCTCGGCCAGCTGATCCGGCTCAATCAATGGAACGTGCGAAAACGCCTCGCGCGCCCGCTTCGCGCCGCTTTTCTCCAGCGCGTCATCCGGCATCAATTCCGGAATCTGGAACAACGAAACCTCGGAACCCTCAACCTCGCGAGCCCCCTTAACAACCGCCCTGGCCAGCTGGTACGTGTGGCCATACATGCTGTAGAATACCACGAATACCTTCATCCTGTTTCCCTCTCATGTTCTCGCCGCCGAATGATGCTCCCTCGCGCGATGGCAATTGATATCCACTGCCAAAATGAGAATCGGCAAACGCCACACCCTCAGCGAGGCTAGGCGCCTAAGTCGCGGAAATCATAGGTCTTTGCTCTCAAACCACCTGAAGAGCACCAACGAGCCTACTAGGAACAGAGCGATGAGTACCCAGTGGTTCACATGGAGCACGTCAGCCAAGGTGATTTTCCCCAAGGCGCCCCACTGCCAGATTGTTCTCTTCATCGCTGGGAAGACCGAGGCGAACACCCCGCCGCCAAAGATCATCCCCAGGATGCCCCAAACCGAGTCCCATCTTCCCTCGCCCAGGGCCCCGACAGCTGTGCCCGGGCAGTAGCCGAGCAGCGCCCAGCCGATGCCGAATATAAGGCCGCCTATGATGTTCGCGCCGATTATCGTCGGTTTGATGCTAAGCTCGATCAGGCCCAGGTCGTGCAGAAGATAGACCCCGATTGAGGCCGTAACAGCTGCTGTCAGCATGAACTTGATGATCCTCATGTCGATGAGCCGGAGCGCGCCTACCTGAACGTCGTATCGCAGGACACGGCTTCTTTGCATGAAGTATCCGACCAGCAGCCCGGTTATCAATCCGAAGAGAAGTTTCATCCCCGCTCACCTCCTCCGTAAAGCACTCGTGCAACGACAATCCCGCCGGCAAAGAAGCAGATGAGAGAGATAACCCCGCTCACTGAGAGCTGCGTCATCCCGCTCAGGCCGTGCCCGGTCGGACATCCCCCTGCCAGTCTTGCCCCAAAAAGAGCGATTGCGCCTCCCACAAAGGCTATTACCGCTCTTTTCGCTCGCCCACTGCCGAAGCGCTTCTCCCCCATCTCTGGCAAGGCCTGAAGCTTGAACGAGCCCGAGGTAATCGCAGCCACGAACGAGCCGATGAGTAGTCCCAGCAGGAACATCCATTGCCAATCGATCTTCGGCGGATACTTCACGAAGTAATCCATGCTGCTAACTCGCTCTGGACTGAAAAGCTTCATGATCATTCCCGCCTTCCGAGCGAAGGTGGTCGAGGCTCCAAGAAACTTGCCCGCGATCCAGACCGAAAGGACCAT
>CAYZPW010000148.1:0-4941 GCA_964480475.1 uncultured bacterium
CGAGTTCTCGGAGCACATCGCCGCCGGCAAGATGCTTCTCGAGGCGGAGCAATACATTGAGGCCGTCAACGTTCTTGTGAAGACTGACGAGGTCGAGCTCCTAAGGGATGCGCTCTCCAAGGTGGACATGGCGAAGATCAATCCCGAGTTGCTCGCCTCGGCGATGGAGAAGGTCGGTGATCCGGATGCGGCTGCGGATACTCTGCTCCGGGCGGGAAGGCCGATCGAAGCCGCGTCGATTTACGAGCGAAAGGGCAAGCTCGACAAAGCCGCCGAGATATATGAGAAGCAGGGCGACCTCGATACAGCGGCCGAGCTTTTTGCCCGAGCCAAAGACTACGAGCGCGCAGCGAAGTTATACATTCAACTGAACGACAAGAAGGCCGCGCTTCAGATGTATCGCCGATTGGGTGATACGCGCAAAGTTGCCGAGTTGAAGGCCGAACTCGGCGACTTCTTCGATGCTGCCAGGGAGCTGTTTGGCCTGGGTGAGGGCGCAAGAGCCATGTCTATGCTTGAGCGCGTGGAGCCGAGCCACCCGGACTTTCTCGATGCGTATCGCCTCTTAGGCGAACGCCTTATCCAAGAAGGGCAGTATCAAAGGGTCAGAAGCATCTTTGAACCGATGATTCAATCCCTTAGGCCCCGCTCACGAGAGGCAAAGGAGATCTACTATTTGCTCGCGCTCGCCTCGGTCAAGGACAACCTGGTCGAGAAGGCGAAAGAATGCCTCGAACACGTGCTGGACATCGACTACTCATTCAAGGACGCGAGCCAGCTCTACGACTCACTCCTTGCGGGCGGCCCAAACCCGGTGAAGGATGACTCTCAGGGATAGAATCAGGCTTCTGGCCGGCCAGAAACGCTTTCAGTCGCTCCTGAAGCTGGTCGATGAGGGCAAGAGCTCGACAGTCGTCGAGGGACTTTCCGGCGCGTCCGCCGCGATGCTCGTCGCACAACTCGCTCATCTGTCATCAAGACGGTTTCTGGTGCTCGTCGATGACATGCGTCAGGCACAATCCACCGTGGCCGACCTGTCGTTCTTTCTCAATCTGATAAGAGGCGCTTATGCACTCGAGGACGGGGCCTATCTTCCGTCGGATGGAGCAGCGCCTGACAGACGAGACGACATCTTTCATCTGCCCTCGAGATCGACGCTGCCTTTTGAGATGTTCTCACCGCCCCACCAGGAGATGGCCTCTCGACACCTCGCCCTCCGAGCAGCAATGACCAAGGATGCCAGAGTGGTCGTCGCGCCAATCGAGGCGCTGCTGATTCGCTCCGCGCCGCAAGAGCTGGTCAGCCGATATGTTCTGAACCTCACCGTTTCGGACACGTGCGACATCGAGCAGGCTGCGACGATGCTCGTCGAGGCGGGCTACACGCGGGAATACGTGGTTGAGCTGCCGGGCTCGTTCGCGATTCGCGGCGGGATTCTTGACGTGTTTCCGCCGAGCGCGGAGCTAGGCATCAGGCTCGAATTGCTCGACGACTGCATCGAATCGATACGCAAGTTCGATCCGGCCACGCAGCGGTCAATTGAGAAGGTGCAGTCGGCCATCATTCCGCCGGCCAGCGAGGTCATTCTGACCCAGGATGTGGCACAAAGGGCGATCAAAACACTCGTATCGATCGCACCTCGTTCGGATCAATACATCAACTACCAGAACGTCATAGAGAAGATCGAGCAGTTAAGCCATTTCGGAGGGATAGAGAATTATCTCTCGCTCATCTACGGGGACGCACCCGCGCCGCTCGATTTCTTCGATGAGAGCTTCTGCATCGCTTTTGCGACGAGTCGCCCGGCGGAGGAGCTCGTTTCAGCATTCTGGGACGGGGCTAACGAGGCGGCGGAGATGGCAAAGCGGACCTCTTTGTTCTTCTGCGACGAGATGCTTGCGAACTTCGTGGCAGCCGGCGAGTTCGTCAGGTCGCTCGCGGACAGGCCCAGAGTCTTCCTACAAGACGAGAGCTCGATTGCCGTGGCCGTTCCCGACAGTCAGCTCGCCGAGTCGTTTGAGCGACTGCGGTTCGAGACCTCGAAAGTGGCGCCAGCTGGGACCGACGTTGTCTTGATGCTGCTTTCACTCTTCGACAAGAGGGCCGGGCCGTCGGCGGATTCGGTGCACATCGTTTGCCACACGCCGCAGCAGGCCAAGAGGATGAGGCGGCTGATGCTATCGGACGACCTTGGTCCCGATATGCGGGACGACTCGGATGCGCCGTTTGCCGAGCTGTGCCTGGCCGACCTCTACCGCGAGGGAAGGGCCCAGCTTTTCGTCGGGCGGCTCTCCAGAGGATTCAGGTTCCCAGAACTTGCGGTGACTTTAGTCTCCGAGGAAGAGCTTCTGGGGACCAAGATTGCGGCCAGGAAGCGCCGAGCCGAGAGAGTCGATGAGCAGATGCTAGATTTTGCCAGCCTCTCCGCCGGCGATTACGTCGTCCATGTCGATTACGGGGTCGGCAAATATGTAGGGCTCACGGCGATGCTCGTCGATGGCCGTCCCGTCGATTACATGACAGTCCTCTACGAGGACAATGATACACTCTACGTGCCCGTCGAGGACCTGAAGGGCATCCAGAAATACGTCAGTTCGGGCGACGCAAAGCCGAAGCTCGACAGGATGGGTGGCAGCGCGTGGGCAAAGGCCGTTAAACGCGTCAAAAAAGCGGCGCAGCAGATCGCCCAGGAGCTTCTGGAGCTCTACGCGGCCAGAACGACGATTCAGGGGCTTGCGTTCGGCTCGGACACGCCCTGGCAATACCAGTTTGATTTAATGTTCGAATATGATGAGACCCGCGATCAGCTCCTGACGATCGAGGATGTGAAGAAGGACATGGAGATTGCCAAGCCCATGGACCGCCTGATATGCGGCGACGTCGGCTACGGCAAGACCGAGGTTGCGCTCCGCGCCTCGTTCAAGGCGGTCAGCAACAACAAGCAGGTGGCGATACTCGTCCCGACGACGGTGCTAGCCCAGCAGCACTACGACACGTTCCGCAGGCGGTTCGCGCAGTTCCCATACAAGGTCGAGATGCTGTCGCGTTTCAGGACGAGGGCCGAGCAGAAGGGGGTGCTCGAAGGCCTCAAGGACGGCACGGTCCAGATCGTCATCGGCACGCATCGGCTGCTTTCAAAGGACGTCGAGTTCTATGACCTCGGCCTTCTCATCATCGACGAGGAGCACCGCTTCGGCGTCCGCCACAAGGAGAAGATCAAGCAGCTTAAAAAGCAGGTTGACGTCCTGACGATGACCGCAACGCCCATCCCCAGGACGCTCCACATGGCGCTGTCGGACCTTCGGGACATCAGCATAATCGACACGCCGCCCGAGGACAGATTGGCCATCAAGACCCGGATAGTCCGCTTCGACAAGGAGCTCATTCGCGAGGCAATAATCCGCGAGATAAGCCGCGGCGGGCAGGTATATTTCGTCCACAACCGCGTGAAGAGCATCAGCGCCGTCGCCCAGATGGTGAAGCGACTCGTGCCCGAGGCGCGCATCGCGATCGGTCACGGTCAGATGGACGAGAAGGAGCTCGAAAACGTTATGGTCAAGTTCGTCCGTGGCGAGTTCGACGTCCTCGTCTGCACCACGATCATCGAATCTGGCCTCGACATCCCATCGGTCAACACGATCGTCATCAATCGCGCCGACAAGTTCGGCCTGGCCCAGCTGTATCAGCTGCGAGGTCGTGTGGGCCGCTACAAGCATCAGGCCTACGCCTACCTGATGATACCGAACGTCAAGGCGCTAACCCCGGACGCACGAAAGCGACTGGCGGTGATAAACGAGCTCACGGAGCTCGGCTCGGGATTCCGCATCGCTACCTACGACTTACAGATACGAGGCTCAGGGAACCTCCTCGGCCCTGAGCAGCATGGGCACATGAACGCCGTCGGTTTCTACCTCTACTGTGATCTTCTGCGGGACGCGGTCCGCGAGATGAAGGGCGAGGCGCAGGTCACAAAGGTCCCCGAGCCGACGTTCAACCTGCCCATCAATGCGCTTATCCCCGACCATTTCATAGCCGATTCCGACCAGCGGCTCTATATGTATCGGAAGCTGATAAGCGCGAAGGACGAGCTTGCGATTGACGAGCTGAGGCGAGAGATACTCGACCGGTTTGGGCCAATGCCTGAGGAGGTCGATAACCTACTGCTCCTCGCGAGCCTAAAGATAATCGCCAAGCAGGTAGGCCTAGAGATGGTGAGCCGCCGGGGCGCTGCGCTCTACTTCCAGTTCCGCGAGGAGAGCGCTCTGCGAGGCGAGGACATCTCGCTCATCTTCGTTGAGCACGCGCGCGCCGTCTCCGTCGTCTCGGCCCACGCGGCCGTTGTCCGCACCCGCTACATCGAGGGCGACACAAGCCTCGACATGCTCAAGTTCATGCTGCTGTCGCTACGGAAGCTGCTCTCCGCCGCGTGAGAGAATGTTCACTTAGATATGGGGTTAGAGAAATCATGAATCAGAGGAACGATGAGAAGGCTGTTGCGTTCGTTGATCTTCTTGGTTATGGCAACATGGTTAGGAAAAGCCTAGAGGAAGGAAAACGCGTCCTCAGCGACTTCTATAATCTCTGCGAATGCGTGATAGGTGCAGAGCTAGACGTAACGGGATTTCTGCAGTCTGACTCGTTGGTGGCTTACTGTGATGACAAGCCACGTATGTTGAAAGTCATCAGCAAGCTGTATAGGGAGTGCTTTAGGAAGAACCAGGAATACACAAATCGGAGCACCTTCTTTCTAGTTCCCAGGGGAGCCATTGCTGTCGGATTAACCGAAGTTCGAGAGAGATGCAAGCTACGGAATCTGACAGAGGGTTTTGTTGTCAGCCCAGCGTTGGTTCACTCCGACAAAATGGAGAAGGCAGCAAAGGGAGGGCGTCTTTTGCTAGCCGTCAAGACAGATGGCGGAGGAGAAAACCGGCAAGAGACGGA
>CAYZPW010000149.1:0-4928 GCA_964480475.1 uncultured bacterium
CAAGAGCCATACATATCACCGTGTTGAAACGCGGTCGGAAAAGGTGGTGAGTGATGAAGATAAGTCGCTTTTTTGTGAGGTTTTGCCCGGTGCTGTTGGCTCTGTCGCTGAGCGTGGGCTGCGGCGGCATCGTTTACCTCGCGTATGATAACCTGGACGAGTCCGGCAAGCAGACGTTCGACGAGATACGCTACATAGCCACTGACGAGGAGCTTGGCGAATACGTAGAGCTCACGCCCGGCCAGCGAGCCGAATGGCTCGAGGCGTTCTGGAAGAGGCGGGACCCGACGCCCGATACGCCCGTCAACGAATACAAGCTGGAGCACTACAAGCGGCTGCGCTATGCCGAGAAGAAGTTTGGCTGGGGCAAGAAGCCCGGCTGGAAGACCGACAGGGGTAAGGTCTTCGTCAAATACGGCCCTCCCAACGACATCGAGTCGCGTCCGATGGGCGACGTGGCGCTCATGGGCGGCTGGTATTCAAAGCCCTACGAGAAGTGGTCTTACGACTACATCCCCTACGTCGGCACGGATATAGACTTCCTCTTCGTTGACACGCACATGACAGGCGATTACGAGATGCGGGGCTCAATCAAGGATACCTCGAACAGCCCGGACGAAAAAGTCCGCGCGTCCGGGTTCGATCAGGCCTCCGCGTCCAGCGGCTCCGCCTTTGAGGACTTCGATGTGGGCGAGACATTCGACGGCGAGCAGAGGCGGAAGGACGGCGATTACAGCTACCGGCGAAGCACGAGGGCCGGCGGCGGCGAGTGGGAGACCAAGGCCGACGGAACGACCCTGTCGGACGAGTCGGTCATCGACATCGAGCAAGGCGTCAACGATCCGTTCAAGGCAGCGGTTCCCATAACGCCCGAAGATTCGACGCTCGAACTCAACGTCGGTGTGCTGACGTTCGATTCGCCCGGCCGGGCCAACATGGTCGAGTTCGACTTCGTTATCCCCAACACTGATCTTCAGTTTGAGATAGACGAGGAAGAGGGCTTCAAGGCCGAGATGGTGATCTCCACCCGGCTCTACGACAGCGAACGCTATCTCGTCGGCGGCACGGTCCGGCGCCGTTTCGCAATCGAGAAACATGAGCAGGACACCGCCGCTCAGGACAGATTCTTCATCTACATCGCTGGGGCGCTGCTTGAGCCGGGCGTCTATGAGATCGAGGCGGTGGCCGTTGATCAGGGCTCCAAGGGATATGGCTACGTCCGGCAGACGTTTGAGGTCAGGATAATCGAGCCTCGCCGCTTGAGCCTCTCGAGCATCGAGCTCGCCTCGACGCTGAGGCCGGCGACCGAGCTCTCGATGTTCGTGAAACACGGATATGAGGTGCTGCCGAACCCCGCGGGCGTGTATCGCATGGGCGGCATCCTGGGCATCTATTACGAGATATACAACCTGGCAATCGCCGGCACCGGCGCGCCGAAGTTCATGGTGCAATACTCGATCTCAACCCGCGACGACCCTGACCGCATCGTCTTCAGCTACAAGTTCCTTGCTCCCGAGGAGGGCGGAAGGAACCAGATGCAGGTATATCGGCTGCCTCTTCGACCCGACATCATCGACCCCGGAGAGTATAAGCTGCACATTCGCGTGGTTGACATTGTGGAGGGCGTTGAGCTACTCGCGCACACCGACTTCGAGGTGATCGAGTAGCCAGAATGGCAGGTCGGCCTGGTGATAACGGACACGAGCTGATCAGGCTCCAAAAGGTGAGCAAGTCCTATATCATGGGCACGAGGGAGCTGCGCGTTCTGGACGATGTGTCGCTGACCGTGCGAGATAATGAATACGTCGCGATAATGGGGCCTTCTGGTTCAGGTAAGACGACGTTGATGAACATCATCGGTTGCCTGGACAGGGCGACGACTGGCAGCTACCACCTCGAAGGGGAGCCCATCGACGAGAAGAGCGACAGGGAGCTGGCGAAGATAAGAGGCGAGAAGGTCGGCTTCGTGTTTCAGACTTTCAATCTTCTGGCAAGGACCTCCGCGCTTCGCAACGTCGAACTGCCGATGCTATACACAAGCGGGTCGAGGCGGAGGCGCAGGAAACGAGCGCTCGAGATGCTCAAGTTGATCGGCCTTGGCGAGCGGACCAAGCACAAGCCCGGAGAGCTTTCGGGCGGCGAGCGACAACGGGTGGCGCTTGCGCGGGCGCTGGCCAACAATCCGAGCTTGTTACTCGCTGACGAGCCGACCGGGAACCTGGACAGTAAGACAGGGGATGAGATAATGCGCGTCTTTGCCGAGCTGCACCACCAGGGCAATACGTTGATCGTCGTAACGCACGAGCAAAAAGTCGCGATGAATGCCCACAGGATCATAAAGCTCCTCGACGGCAGAGTGATCTCCGATGAGCAGATTGAGCGCACCGGGAACTACGATGCTTGAAGCAGTATCTTTGAGTTCAATATCGACGGCCGCGTCGACCGTCGCGTCGCTGAGCACTATCTCAACCAGCGCAACGGCCGGCTCCACAATGGCCACGGTTTCGACCGTAGCGTCGCTTGTCCAGAAAGTCGCTGCCGCCGTTCCGACGCCCACCCCCGAGCCAACGTCGTTCTGGTCGTCGATGGGCTTCTCCGCCGGTGGCGGCCAGGTCATGGAGCTCTTCAAGAGCGGCGGCCCGTTCATGTGGCCGATTCTGTTGGCCTCGTTCGTCGGCGTCGTTTTTCTCTTCGATAGACTGGTGAGCCTCTCGGCCGAGGCCAGGGCTACGGGGAAGATGCTGAAGACGCTCGAGGCGCTCGCCTGCCGGGTGGAAGTTAAGCCCGAACAGCTTGAGGCGCGAAGCGAGGAGTTTCAGAGGTCGCCTGTTGCGACGATGATGGTCGCTGGGTTAGAGAAATATCAGGCGGGCGAGATTCGCGGTATTGAGAGCGCGGTCGAGCGCGCCGGTCAGGCGGAGATGGGGCGCCTCGAGAGGGGCCTGCCCGCGCTTGCCAGCGTGTCGAACATAGCGCCGCTCATTGGCTTCTTGGGCACGGTTTGGGGCATCATTCTGGCGTTCCACGTCATCGGCATGAAGAGGGTCGTCAGCCCGCAGGACATCAGCGAGGGCATATCTCAGGCCCTTATCATGTCCGCCGCCGGGCTCGCGGTCGCCATCCCGGCATCCGGGGCATACAACTACTTCGCGACGCGGGTCAGCAGAATCGCGGTCATGATGCAGGAGGGCGCATATCTTTTGACAATGTTGTTCTCGATGATGGCGGGCGAGCTGGACGGCCCGGATGAGACGTTCGCAGCCGAGAAGTGCGAGCTACCGCCAAGAGAGGAGGGCAAGAAGTGAAAGCTGCCATCGCTCTCGAGCAAAAACAGAAGCTCGACCGAAGGCGGCTCATCCTCGCAATAATCGCGGGCGCATTATTCCATTTGTGGCTTTTCTATTTCACGTTCCCCGAGATGCGGGGCATGGAATATCAAGACGAGGTGAAGCGCAAGGTGACGATCAGGCGCTGGCGTCCGCCTCCGAAGGAGAAGCCAGAAGTCAAGCCGCCTCCGAAGAAGAAGACGGTGAAGCCGACGGTCATCATTCCCGTTCCCGATCCAACGCCGGACCAGCCCGAGGAGATACAGGAGCTTGAGCCAGAGCCTGAGATCGAGGACATCCCGCTCGACGAAGACTTCATCTGGGGCATCCCCGACGAGCCGGATATCCCAGTCGGCGAGGAGACGAAGATCTATAACTCATGGGAGGTTAGCAAGGAACCTGAGATCATCTCAGCGCCCAAGCCCTCTTATCCCGAGATTGCCCATATAGCAGGAGTCGAGGCCATTGTTGTGTTACTTCTGGTTGTGGACGAAAACGGAGAGGTCGTGAGCCACGAAGTCCTCCACTCGACAGGCGGCACGTTCAAGCAGACATTCGAGAAGGAAGCTATACAGACTGCGTACCAACGCTACAAGTTCAAACCGGCGATTCAAGCCGGTCATCCTGTGTGCTGCACGGCTAAGATCACAATCAGGTTCAAGCTGAAATAGCGCATCCCGAGGCGCTCCGGTTCGATAGGTTCCTGTCTTGATGCACTCATCACGGTTTAGTGTCTTCTGGATTGTTGCGCTCCCCATGGTACCAGGGGCCGCGGAGCAAGCAGGTTGACTTTGTGGCGTAGGCCCCACCGCGCGGCGGCTTGCCTCCGACGCCGAAGCGCCGCACGCGCGGCGGCCTGCCGCCTACTACCTCAGGACGAGGTTTTGCAGCTTCCTCTCAAGTGAGTCGAAGATCGACTTGGCCTTCTCGGGCCTCCCTAGCCGCTGCGCCTCATATATCTTCTTGACTCCGGATGCAAATTCGTCCTGCTCGCTGTCGGCTATAATAGGCACCAGAACCTTCTGGAGCTTGCCCTTGCTAATGCTGACAGTTCCCGTGCCCTGCGCCTCCTTCTGGACAAAGGCCTTACCGATCGAGCTATTGAGATAGAACGCGAGGAATGACGGATTGAGACTCTCGGGCCTGACTACGAGCATCCAATCGTCCGCCTGACCTCTATACCGGTCGTCTATCACGCATGTCGCGCGGCCAACGCAGCCGGCGCCGACTCGCACAACCATCACCTCCCCGACCTCCACGCACGCCCAAGGCCTGAATACCTCCTCATCGGTGCGGATGAAAAAGTCGTCCTCGCCGAACCTGAATCCGTAAATCGAGAGGTTCTTGGCCTTCAGCAGACGAATGTATTTGTCTTTTTCCGGACTTCTCTTCGGCACGGATGAGTAGATCAGCCGTGTCTCCTCGCCGTACTTGACGAAGCCGGTACGGATGTCTGCAATCTCGGAAAGCGGCTCAAATGAGACCTTTGAACCATCGAGCATCTCAGATATCTCGGCCCCGGCGAAGTGGTAATCAGGGTCCATCCTACGTTGAATCTCTGCCATGCTGACCTGCATGCCTCCATTAGGCTTGTCTATCGAC
>CAYZPW010000150.1:0-4869 GCA_964480475.1 uncultured bacterium
TCCAAATTGCGCCCCTGCTCCCGCAGCTCCTATTCTTGTAGTGTTTCATCTAGTTGCTTCTCTTTGACTCGGAGAGCCCGCGCCACCTGCGCGGGCTTTCTGATTCTGGCCTTAGGCTTCCCGCAACGACAATCCTGATTCTCCTTTGCTCAAACTCTCTCAATCTCTTGACACATCAACAGATAACAGAGCTATCCGCGGGAGCTGAGCGGAGGCTAATGCAGCCAACCAATTGCCATGTCGAGTGTTTAACTCCAGAAGGGATCGGATTCCAGCGCCAGAGCGCCTTGGTATGAGATTCATATCATGCCTTGCTTCATGCCGCACGATGAGGCGCCATGGCCAGCTGGTCCCGCTTAACCACAGATTATTGATTAAGGCCATGATAGGACAGAATGTAGCTGAATCGGACCATTCTAGCGCCAGTGCGGTTGAGCCCAAGCCAAGACTTTTCAGGAGCTTTCTGAACCGACGGTTGGCTTTGTCGAGGCTTACTCTGATCGTTATGATACCTATTGTCCTCTTCACGAAGCATTCGTTCTCCGAGGACGCCATGATAGATTACGTCATGGAGATTGCGGGCCCAGCCTTGATAATCGCGGGCGGGATTGGGCGGATCTGGTCAAGCTTGTATATCAGTGGCAAGAAGAACAAGAAACTCGTGACTACGGGTCCATACTCCATGCTTCAGCATCCACTGTATTTCTTCAGTGGTATCCTCTGTCTGGGGGTGGCGATGGCACTCGAGAACGTTCTGATCATAATCGTCTTGGTGCCCCTGTTTGCCCTCTATTACTCCGCAATCATTCTCGGAGAAGAACGAATGCTCCGGAACGACTTCCGCGTAGAATACGAGCAGTATCGTAAGACGACACCTAGGTTTCTCCCCGCAGTGTGGAAGTACCGCCGGGGGTCCCAGCAAGATGGCGCAATGATGATCGAGGAGCGCGCTGTCGTTCGCACCGTGAGGGAATCAGTGTTGTTCCTGCTCCTCATACCGGTGGCAATGACAATCAACCTTCTTCATGACACGGGAATCCTACCCGCAATAACCGTCTTCTGAATCAGCGACTTCACTTCTGCGGTCGAAGTGATCTGCCTACCCCAGCACCCCAACCAGAATATCCTCCCGCTGAAAGACGGCGGATCGCCCCGTAGTTCACAGGTGCCAGACGCGCAGCGATTTAAGAGCTATTCCCACACCGATCTCGCACATAACTTCTGCTTAATCGGAATAGAATTGACGTACTCTTGAATTGACGCTATCTCTCCCAGAAGTTATACACAAATCGTCCGCGCTGGCGGACAACTCTACGATCACATTGACTGAGGAGATATCGGGAAATGAGGGCTTGGATCGGAGATTGGGTGCACTTCTGGCTAGGGCTTTGTGTCTGGACGTTGGTGCTTCTATTGGTGGTCGGGAGCGCTGCGGAGGTCATTTCTGGTGAGGCTATGAAGGAGGAGGCGAAATTGGTCAAAGAGGAGCAACAATTGCGAAAAGCGTTGCTTGAATCGGTTCAGACGCAGGTGAGCTCCATGTGCGGGCAGACGGACAGCAGCGTCCCTACCATCGCGGTTCGGGCGAATCTTTCGGAAGTTCTGCGAGCGTTCCCTGAGAAGCTAGCCACCTCGCCGACCGTTCGATGCCATCCGGTTCCATGCGTAGCAATAACAGCAGAGAGCTGGCCGCATTTGGCAGAGGTTTACGCGAAGTCAGATGAGGGTGTGAGGCGCATCGCGCTCGACGTGGGCCTGTCGAGGAAAGAGAACATAATGACGCTGGCCAGCGCCTCGGTGAAATCGATCGATGACTACGCTCGACCGGAAGTCTTCCTTACCACAAATGGGAAGAAGAAGTTCTCACTCAATCTGTGTGGCGTCCGGGTATTCTTCACGAACACTCAGCAGTACGTTGTGGAGGTTGCCGGCCATCGCTTGGGTGCGTTACTCGAGGGCGAAGGAGAGCTCACGCTTGAGCCAACCTGCGCCAAGTCTCGCAGAATGCTCGTCGATTTCGTGCCCGAACCTGATGACCCGATCAAGGTGTCGCGTGTCTTCATCACCTGTCCCTTCAAGGAGAAAAAGCGTGAGCCTCGGCAGATCAAGCGACTGAGAGTTCGAGTTCAAGAGCTTAAAGAAGATGCAAAAGGCGAGTCGGATCAGCAGCGCAGTGAATCGATGGAGAAGTTCCTTGGAGACTGTATCAAATCGGTCTATCCCCTTACCGAAGAGGAGGCATTGCAGGGCCTGGCGCCTCATGTCGGCTACGAACATCCCATGATGGTTGTCCAGACCGAGGAACTTGGCGTGTTCGCGTTCGCGTTCGCCGGTCAGCGAGGAAGCGAAACTGTGATCGTGACCAAGCCGCGAACGCGATCGATAGCCTCGTTCTGGGAATCTGCACGAGCGAGCCGCAGATGGACCATCCCCGACGTCGAGCGCTACTCATTTGACATTCAGTGGCAGCCCGAGGCGATGAGGTTTGACGTCGAGTGCTCACTGGCGCTTTCGCGCCTCAAGGCTGGACACGATATCCGATTCCTCATGAACCCGGTCTGTAAGGTGCAGCGCTGCCTAATCGACGGCAAGAAGGCGCAATTTGCCCAGCGCAAGTGCGCACAAGAGGAAAAGGTGGCCATGTCGCTTTCATCTGGCCTTATCCTGGACGGGATTGAGGGCTTTTTGGAGATTGCTCGGCCAAGCAGACTTGGCAAGGCAACCGACGTGGACCTGACCGTTGAGTATTCCATTGACTACGGGAATACCTCAGCGACCGACTCCCTGGGTGCAGAATATTTGTTTGAGGATGCGGTCGTCCTGCACGGTGATGTGGTTAGATGGTTCCCGTGCGTTGGATTCGCAACCAGGGCGCCGATGCGGACTCGGATAGAAGTTCCCGCGGGTTTCATGGGCGTCGCTATGGGCAACTCAGAGACCAAAGAGGTCAAGGCCGGCGCCGAGGTTTACACTTATGACGCTGATTTCCCTGTCTTGATGCCGGCATTCGTTGTGGGGAAGTTCACCGAATTCGCTGATAAGGCAGAACGCGGGGACAAGCAACATCGTCCGGATATCTCTCTGCTTTCCTCGGGTAATGAGTGCGGAGCAGAAAGGTGGCTTGACGGTCTCGGAACGACGGTGCATTGGGCTCAGAAATACTGCGGCGAGTTTCCTTACGAGCGTCTTTGCTTCGTGACGATGCCGGGCAACCGCAGCTGGGCCACGATGATGGTTTTCCCTGACAGCTACTTGGAGCGAAAAGCGCCGGACTTCTGGCTATTGAGCCACGAAGTCAGCCACCAATGGTGGGGGAATGCCGCCGGGACGCTGAACATGGACGACCAGTGGATGGTCGAGGGAGCCGCTACGTACTTCTCCTTCTTGTGGAGCGAAGACCTCAACATGCGCGACCCCGGGGTTGTTTCATTCAAACGCCTTGCCGCCTGGATAAGGACATTTGAGTCGCCCCCGCCCATCTCGGCCGGTTTCAGATTGGGCCAGCGCCTCGGTGTGCTGTTCTACGTCAAAGGGGCATATATGTTCGAGATGCTCCGCATGGCGACAAACAATGACCGGCACTTCTTCGCCACGCTGAAGCAGTATCAGGCGGAGGCCCAGAAGGTGGGGCTGACCGAAGCCGGGCTGAAGGCCGCCTTCGAAAAGGCCATCGGCCATGACCTGTCCGGGCTCTTCAGGCTTTACGTGCACAAAGGCGACCTCCCTGGCGTGCTGGTTGAGGTTACCGACGTGACAACAGAAGGGAACCGAGCGACAGTATCAATCTCCGCCCAGATCACGCCCGGCGGATATGCCCTCCCGTATCCTATAGACGTCTATCCCAAGTCGGGCCAGGCGCCGCACCGTGGAGTCATCTTTATCGGCCCCGATTTCGGCGACTACAAGCTGCAGGTCCCGTTTGCCGACGTGTCCCGCATCGTGGGCAACCCGGAAGCCATGCTCCTCGTTGCAAGCCCTGACCAGGAGGACGTGGAACTCTACGTCGCGCCAGAATAAGGAGCTCTATCGGGTCCGGCGAGGCGCAAATCACGCTCATTTGACTCCACATTCTTGCCTTCGATATATTTCAAGAAACAAAGCGGTTACGTTAAATGTTTCTTGAAATGAAGCGCTAATCTAACTTAAGGCGGAGATGAGGGAACCGATGCAGTCGCCGGGGCAGTTGCTATTCGCCAAGAAGATACCGCTCTTATCGAAGCTGGCGGCCAACTCCACATTCACTCCTGTTGAAGAGGTTTCAATCGGCCTCTATCGGTTCAACTGGTCTGAGGTCAACGCTGGCCATTTCCTAACCGATGTAGCCTTCATCGCGCTCGGCTTTCTGCTTCTGAGCCTCGCCCTCAGCCTCGGGAAGCACTTTGTCAGACGGGATTTCGGTTCAACGCTCCTAAGGGCGGGCCGCGTCTCGGGCCCTCTTTGATGCGGCGTCGCGGCGATCTGCCTTGTAGTCGGCGCCATTGATCTCGGCCGGCTGCCAATTGAACGAGCCGTCTGGGCGTGACGACGACCTGATGCCACCCATTCTGGCTGATGATGTCGGGTTCATCTGGGTTGCTAGATGCCCGGTTGGGGACAGGAATCCCTGGGGACATGTCACGCTGCACCAGGGCCTCGCCCGCTGTTGCACGTGGCCATCGTACGGGAGAGATGAGGGGTATTGGGAAGACTTCGATGAGAGCCAGATTCCCATCTCCAACTGGATATACAGGATAAAAAGCGCCCCCAACGGCGATATCTGGTTCCTCACCCGCGACGGCGCGACCGTCTATACGCCTTGGCCGTTGGACTGGTACCCATTCTAAGCCGACGGTATGACCAGCGATTGGGGCGAAGTCGTAACAAGGTAGC
>CAYZPW010000151.1:0-4681 GCA_964480475.1 uncultured bacterium
ATCGTGAACGCGGTGGCGAGCGCCAATCTCATCTCTCTTCCGAAACTCATCTCCTGCTCCTTTCGAGGTTGCTTTCACAAGTGTTCAAACTCCAACAACTGAAAGGACACGACGACACGTCGCATCCTAGAACGCACCAGTCGATAGGCATCACCTCCCACGAATGTCTCTCATCGTTCAATACAAGGGCGATTTGACGTTCCGTCGCGCTCCCGCTTTGTGAATCGCCCGTACAATCCTGATTGCGCGGGTCAACGACCACGCCCCTACACGTCACAACGCACGCGCACGATTCTTTCTCCGTAGAACGTGCTTACAAGTTATGTAAAGGAAGGGAGATTGCGGGTGAGTCAACCGCGATGGGAAAGGAGGATAAATGGCAGGGGATCCCTGGCTCCTAGCCTCGTTTCCGACTCCCTACTCACATTTTCTTTGTCTCAATTTACAACGATATGTCGGCGTTGGTCTGATGTCAACTGGTTTTTTTCAGAGGAGTTTTCGTATTCATTCTGTGCAGGTGCTATTGATGGGGCCAGACACGATGATCGTATGCGCTCATGCGCAAATGGATATGCGCTGTTCTGCGCCCAAATTCGTTCAGTCGATGGTCACCCGCGCTCTAAATCCCCGAAGGGGATTCATGTGAATAGCCGTGGGTTTCAACCCACGGATCAAGGCCAACAGAGCGAGCTTTCAACCCTGAAGGGGTTGAACAAAGAGGAACCTTAGGGAGGATGTTCGACCCCTTCAGGGTCGAGGATGACTGTGGATCGAACCGATTCCATAGGCTGGAAGCCTATGGCTATTCACATTGCTCCCCTTCAGGGGGACTTCTGCCCCTCCGACCTGACGTCAATCCCATTCTCCTCTCGCTCTAAACCAAGCCGAACAGCCTAGAACCCGGCGAATCAAGACCGGGAAACACGAAGACTCCCGTTATTTGTGTGGAGCGGCGTTGCAGCCGGCCGATGGGCGTGATACGGTTTTTGACGGTCAGGGCTGGAGGGAATCATCTCTGGCGGGCTGCGCCCTGAACATGGGTTCGAGGGTAGATGTGAATGCGCGATGATGCTCAAGGAGTTTGTCCGTGAAGGTCGCGGGTCTTTCGAGATTACTCTTTGCTGTTGTTCTATCTGCTGCCGTAACAGTGGTCGCGGTTATATGGGCTCAGCGGCATGGAGTGGCTGAAAAACGTCCGACGGAGCGAACCGGTTACTGGAATATGATTGATTCGCTCGAGAAGGGCCGCGTAGTCTCGACCGCCACCGCGTCCGTCCTATTGCCGTTTGCGGACGTGATGACCAACAGCGATTCGTATCTTGTGGCCAACAGGTGGGGCATGAAAAAGAAGGTCACGATAGGAAACGAGCAGCGCAGCGCCGTCTTCGCGCCCAGCGCGACATCAATAGAATGTAGCGTAAACGTTCCAGCGGGCGGGGTTCTGGATTTCGGCTGCGGCATCTCGCCGGACGCCTGGCCAAGAGCCGGCGATGGCTGCCAATTCGAGATTGTTCTCGAAGACACCGATGCGGATGAGCGTCTCTTCTCGCACTACATCAATCCCAAGATGCGGAAGGAGGACCGCAAGTGGTTCGATGCCCGGCTGGACCTTTCGCCCTGGGCCGGAAAGAACGTTGCGCTGACTTTCTCAACACGCGGAACCTACCGCGTCACGCCGCCCTTCAAGCGACAGCCTGACGAGCGATACGACTACGCCCTGTGGAGCAACCCATTCATCGCTCGAGACGATGAATGGCAGAGAAACACGAACGTCATATTGATCAGCATCGACACACTGCGCGCGGACCACGTTTCGTGCTATGGCTACGATAGAGACACCACGCCGAATATCGATGCCCTGGCCGCTGACTCAGTGGTGTTTGAGCAAGCGATCACGCCCGCCCCCTGGACGCTGCCCGCGCACGCCTCGCTCTTCACCGGGCTTCTGCCGTCCCAGCACGGCGTCCAGAACTTCTACCAGAACCTGTCGGACGAGGCGCTGACACTTGCGGAGGTGCTTCGAGCCAGGTCGTTTCTCACGCTCGGCGTCGCGAGTTTCGAGTATCTGTTTCCCGATTACGGCCTTGTGCAGGGATTTGACGAGTATTACTTCCGCTGTCCGCTTCGGGCTGAGAAGATCGTCGAAAAAGCGCTCGACATGCTTGACAGACATCGCGGCAAACGGTTCTTCATGTTTTTGCACTTCTTCGACCCGCACGATCCGTACAATCCGCCGGCGCCCTACAACACGATGTTCTGTCCCTTTGGCGACAAGGGTTGTCTCAAGAAAGAACACAAAAGCCCCATAAAGGCGTTTCTCGGCGAGCGCAGGCGCCCAACAGAGAACGACATGGAGTCCGTAATCGCGCTTTATGATGGCGAGATCAGGTTCGTTGACGAGCAGCTCTTTTTTCTATTTGAGCGGCTCAAGGAGCTCGACGTGTGGGACAACACGATGCTAGTCGTTACGTCCGACCACGGTGAGGAGTTCTGGGACCACCGGTCGCTTTCGCACGGGTTTAGGCTCTATGAGGAGCAGATCAGGGTGCCGCTCATCGTGAAGCTGCCTCGTTCTCGGAATGCCGGAACCAGGGTCGAACGCCAGGTCGGGCTGATCGATGTGGCGCATACGGTCTTCGCCGAGCTAGGGATTGAGGAGGACGCCGACGGCCCCGGCAGGTCGCTCTTCTCTCGGCCGAATCTCGAGCTGGCAGAGGAGCACTATTACGTATCGGAGACCGTGGCGCACGGCATCAAGAGACTCTGCCTGCGGACAGACATCCTCAAGTACATCACGCCCAACTGCTACAACTACAAGGGCTTGAGCTACCGCAGTCCAGAGCTGCTCTACGATCTCCAAAACGATCCGCACGAGACAGAGAATCTCATCGCCTCTGAGGTCGAACTCGTAGCGTTGCTCAGGAAAGATGCCTACGAGCACCGGTTTGGCCTCGCCTCACCCGGTTGGCAGCTTCTGTTCTCAACGCCAAAGCCGCAATCGAAGTTCTCGGGCGCTATTCGGACCGAAGGCCGCCTCAAGAACGTCTATAGCCTCACGTGCCTCGGCGAGACGGTTACTCGCGACGGCCACTGTCTCGAGTTCTCAAAAGTGGTCAAGACTTACGAAAGCTCGCTTTCGTTCCAGGTGGAGCCGCTGGACGCGCCGATCGAGCTCGCGATTCAGATCGACGATAGTCTGGAGTGCCTCGACCGTATCCTGTTGGCTGCGAGCACGAGGCATCCATCATCCAACCCGTTCACGCTCACTGTCGAGGAGGCAACCGCCGACGTCGAGAGCCTGATCGCGGCGTCCGAAGGCAGGGGCAACCGGGAGCGCGTCCTGATCTTCTGCGTCCCGGGCGCTGCAAAGCAGCCCTTGAGGCGCAGTGTGGGAACGGTTAGGATTGACGCCAGGAGGCGCGAGGCGCTAAAGACGCTTGGATATGTGAGGTAGCGATGGGGAAGTTCCTCATAATCTTCGGCTTCGCAATTGTCCTGTTGGGCGTGATTGTCTCGGTCGCGCCGAGGCTCGGTTTGGGCCATCTGCCGGGCGACATCCTGATCAAGCGCAAGAACTTTACGCTTTACATACCAATCGCGTCCAGTATATTGATAAGCGTCATTTTGACGTTGCTATTGAACCTTTTCAGGCGGAGATGAGGCGTCTGAAGGACGGCTCCGCATAAGACCTGGGAGACCTTTGTTATGACAAGTCCTATCGTTACGCTTACGACAGATTTTGGGACCCGGGACAACTACGCGGCCGCCGTGAAGGCCGTGATGCTCAACATAAATCCTGACCTCAACATCGTCGATATCACGCACGAGGTCAGGCGCCACGACATAATGGAAGCCTGTTTCCTTATCGCCAACACGTATCATTACTTCCCGAAGTGGTCCATCCACGTCGTCGTTGTCGATCCGACTGTAGGTAGCAGCCGAAGACCACTCGCTGCGTCGATCAACAGCCATCATTTCATCGCGCCTGATAACGGCGTGCTTTCGGGTCTCTATCAAGACCCTGAGGACATAAGCGTCTATGAAATCAACGCCGAGCATTACTACTTAAGGCCGCTGTCGTCAACGTTCCACGGGCGGGACATCTTCGCCCCGGTCGCGGCCTGGATGGCGAAGGGCATCGAGATCGAGAACTTTGGGGACAAGATCGATGACTACGTCGATCTCAAGCTGCCCGCGCCTGTTGTTGGTGAAGAAGGCGAGCTAGAAGGTGAAGTTATCCACATCGATTCGTTCGGGAACCTCATCACCAACGTTACCCGAGCCCAGTTCGAGGAGATGCTCGAGGAGGCCGAGAAGCACGCCTTTGAGCTCAAGATCGGCGACCACACCTTGTCTGAGATCAAGCGGCTTTACGCGGAGTGCAAAAAGGACAGCCCGGCGGCGCTTTTTGGCAGCACCTCCCAGCTCGAGGTCGCGGCTAAGCAAAGAAGCGCGAGGGAGCTGCTCGGTCTCGAAAAAGGCGCGAAGTTCACGCTTAAGTTTTCGTAAGGCGGATGTAGGGCGGGCTTTCCAGCCCGCCATTGATGGTTAGCGGTTGGCAGTTTGTCGCTCCGCTTCAACCGAGGCGGCGGGATGTGCAGAATGTGGCTGCAGGAAGCGTGATAGATCGTGTAGGGGCGTGGTCTCAGACCCGCCCGCCTACGTGAATCCCTGCGGATAC
>CAYZPW010000152.1:0-4604 GCA_964480475.1 uncultured bacterium
CCAGAGTTCCATTTCTGCCGTTCGCCATTTCTCAGAGAGTGTAAATGAGCCCGTCTTTCGCTGCTCGACGTGGCCTTCCGCCTTGAGCCGTGAGAGTATTCGGACCACGATAGAAGTCGCGAATCCGGTCGCTCGCTCGATATGACGGACTCTCCTCGCCGACCGAAGCTTTAGGGGCGACAGAACGTGAATGCAACTCGTATCATGAAGCCAAGAACCTGAAAGACCTTCCAGCGTTTCCTTGCCGAGCCAACTGGGCCGTTGGGCAGCCACGAAATCCGCTATCCCTTGCCTGCAAGTCACCTCAGGAAGAACAGAGACGAAATCTGGGAGGATGCCTAACGTAGCTGGTGAGTCCAGCCACTGCTTAAAGGCTGTTGCCAGTTGCTTTTCAGAAATAAAAGTGTCTCTCATCTGCTTAAGCTGATCTTAAATGTCTGCGCGAATCCCTTTATTGCCTTCTCCCAATCGCCCAAATGGCGGCCGGTGGATGTCTGACAAAGGCTGATTCCAGCCCTTCGAAGTTCTTCATATAGTTGCTTCGCGCTCGAAATCATTTGCATTACTCGCGACAAGCGATTACCAACACCTTCTTCTGCAACCACATCTTCGACCGCCATTTTTAGCGCGGCCCAATGGCGCAGGGCCATCGCTGTTGAGTGCCAATGTGAATCGTCCTTAGGATTCTGAAGAAACTGTTCATCAAATGGTGTGCGCGTCAACACCTTATGGCCGAGCTTCTTGTCGAGCGCGTCATTCAATTCAGAACGTAAGATCACATTCAATAAGGGTATTGATGTGTAACGCTCCAACGCACGCTGACCACCCTCCCTTTTCTTGAAGTTCTCCTCAGAGAATTGCCGCAACGCAAGTGACCAGCCGCAAGCAGTTGCCTTTGCACCGACGGCGTGGGCAAGAATCCCAATCAAGTCAGTGTAACCGAGAATAACGTCGAAACCGTTCAATTCTGCAAGCACGTAAGTCATATACAGTAGGTTCTGAAGTAAGTCGGGTTTCATCCGAGCTTTGTATCTACTCTGAGCACGATTAACAACTATGTAGAAACCACTCGGCTTGAGTCCAGTGATAATATTTAAGAACTCCTTCAGTCTATCTAACGCGGCCAAAGCGCTCTCGTCAAAAACAAAGGATAACAAGAGTGGTTTGACTAAATCTGAGCCTGCCGAGTGGAATCTAGCAGACGCCGACGCCATTTGGAGGGCCGTCTGGCTTTTCCATGCATCTTGAAAGTCCTGAAAGAGTACCGTTGGAGCCACTAAATGGCAAACCGGAAGACTCCGCTGCCACTCAATCACCGCTCGAGAGTACGCTTCGACCTTCGGAGAATCTACGAAGTCTGCTCTGTTCAGCATTGACTGATAATAGTCATAATCCGGCAGCCGACGGGCTTTAAGAGTCTCTATGGTCAAGAGGTGAAACTGCGGGTCAATCATCAATTCAGATTCGGGCCAGCTATCCGCAATTGATCTTATAGATTCAGATAGTCTCTCTGGTGCTTCATCTCTAGGACTGAATACTACGCCATCGATGATACCGAACTCCATCGCCTTCTGAATCTTGTCTGACTTTCCATAGCCATGCTGAGCATAAAGAGTCATTCTAATTCCCCAGCGAAGTCGGTTTGAATCCCACGTAACACTGCTGTTAAGTATTCACAACTTCGATACCGAAGATGCGGCTCTTTGCCGAGCAACCGCATAGCAACCTCATTGAGACTTCTAGGGAGATCCGATCGGTGGTCCATTGGCGGATCTGGATAGTGTGAGAGAATCCTATGGAATAGATCCGAATCAGTAATATGCTCTGAATAGAATGGATGATAGCCTGTTCCTCCCTCATAGAGTACGACGCCCAACGAAAAAAGATCCGACCGAAAATCCATCTGTCTTTTCCTGGCCAAGTCCAGCTGCTCCGGCGAAGAATAACGCGGCGTGCCAACCATGAAGCCATAGGGCGTTAGGGATCGATCCTCCAGATCAAAGGCGAGACCCATATCAAGAAGGACGAAACTGCCATCTGAATTCCGCCGCATGATGTTCTCAGGTTTGATGTCTCTATGAATCTGTTGATTAGACCATAGGACTCGTATCGCCTCGGTAATGTTGAGCCCCAGGCGGATCAACTCAGACACGGGAAGCGTGTGCCGCTCCGCCAAGATATCCCTGAGGTCCTTGCCGTCAATGAATTCCTCAGAAAAATACACAACCGATTGTCCTTTGAATTCAACCTGACCGAAAGCGATTGGACCTAGCTTAGCGATATTCGGCGAATCGCACTGCCCCATGATCCGCACCTCCCGTCTTGCTCTCGCGGTCGCCATGTCTACCGCTTCCCGTCTCTCCTCGGCTGTCTCGCCACGACGTTTCGGCACTTCGACAAGTGCGAACTTGACAACCCAACGTTTGCCCTCAATCGTGCACGGGAAAACGAGCTTCTGGCCGCCGAACCTCGGCTCACCAACATCCGACACCTCTTGCAAGAGGTGAGAAACATCCTCCGCTGTCAGATTCGGAAGCGCCATGCCCTGCACCAGTCCCCAGACCTTCTATCTCTCGCCATTGCGAGTATGCGATGCCTTCGGACTACTTTTCAAGACATTTCTGTGGATGAGAGCTATCCGGACAACCTTGAATGGATTGGGCAAATGCCGTCGCGGTGAGGCGCAGCACGGGGCTGTCGAACGTGAATGGTCTGCCGCGCATGTCGGGCAACACCTCCATCTCCGCAAACTTCGCACGCTCGAGGAGCGAGACCAGTTCATCCCCGAGGGACACCTCGAGCCGGGAGTCAGCTTTGTCCGTTAGCTTCTGCTCTTTGTGCCCCTTGGTCCTCTTCGCGGGTCAACTCCTCGTGGCCACTAGGCGCATCATCCGAGACTCGAATGTGACGGGACCGCCCTCGAGGTCGCCAAACGCACTAATATCACAGAAGCCCCTACTGCGCAGAAGATAAATCAGCTCGTGACAAGAATAGACCCGCAGGTCCAGCGGCATCTCTGTGAGCTTTCCGTTTTCCAGAAAACGCCAGAGGCAACGATTGACGCTTGTAGCAAGGTCAAACTCTCGCTCCTCGATGACGATCAGGTCCTCATCGACCGGCCACCAACCTCTCGGTTGGAAGTTCTTGACTATCCAGTCGCGGTTGATGAGTTCGATAAAGAACTTGCCTCCGTCAACGAGACAGTCTCTGAACTTCCGGACGATCGAGGCGTTGGTTTCCTCATCAAAGAGACCGAAACTGGTCCACATATTGATTACGAGGTCAAACTTCCGCTCGAACGAGAGCTTGCGCACGTCCATCGGGATGAATTCGGCTTCAACATCCTCTGATTCCGCCCACTTCCGCGCCTCGTTCAGGTAGCTTTCAAAGCGATCGATGCCAACGACGTTGTAGCCTCGTCTGGCGAGCTCAATACAGTGCCGACCATAGCCACAGTAGGCATCGAGGACGCTCGCTCCGGGGGAGATGCCCGTCTTGTCGATTATGAAATCAACCTGTTTCAGCGTGGCCTCATCCGAACGGGTCGCTATTACCCGGCCAAACTGCGCCGCGAAGAAATCGTCCGTCCAATGTTTTTCGAGTTCCATGTTTCAAGTTTCGAGTTTCAAGTTTGGAGTTTCAAGTTGGTTATTGCAGACTTAGGGGCAGACTCGGGCATCTGCCGTCAATTTCAGCCCTTCTTGGTGAAGAAGAGGCCGTTCTGGACGAGACCTTTTTGCGTGATGAAGACACGGTTCGCCTCATCGTCGATAGTTGTCCCAATTCTGCTGCAGGCTACACCATGCTTGCCAGCGATCTCGCCAACCCGAGCGATTACGTTGGAATCGTCGGGAACGATGAGACAGAAGCCGATGCCCATGTTGAAGACGCGGAACATCTCCGCATCGTCAATCTGACCCCACTCCTGGAGCAGCGAGAAAATCGGCTGGGGCCCAGGCAGAGCGTCAATCTCGAAGCCCACGTTCTCGGCTGCGATTCGGTTGAGATTCAGAAGGCCACCGCCAGTGATGTTGATTAGCGCCTTGATGGGCAGTTTGTCGTCGAGGATTTCGAGCACCTCCGGCACGTAGATGTGCGTCGGCGTGAGGAGCTCTTCTCCTATCGTTTTCCCAAGGCTCTCGTTGTAGGTCGAAACGTCCAGGCTCATCTTGTCGAAGAGTATCTTGCGGACTAGCGAATAACCGTTGCTGTGCAGCCCTGAGCTCGAGAGCGCAAGGATGGCGTCGCCTGGCCTGACATCCCTGCCAACGACCACTCTGCCCTTTTGCACCAGCCCAACACATGTCGCAGCGAGGTCAAAGCCGCGGTTTGGTCTTATCCCCCTGATGATCGGCGCCACCTGCGCCACCTCGCCGCCCGATATCGAGGCGCGGGACAATCTCGCACCCTCGTATAGGCCCTCTGCAATTGCCTCCAGGAAGTCAGGGTCGGGCTCCTGGACCGCAAGATAGTCAACGATAGTAATCGGTGCCGCGCCGACGCAGATCAGGTCGTTGACGTTCATGGCGACGCAGTCGATTCCGATCGTGTCATACTTGTCCATCATCTGCGCCACCAGAAGCTTGGTGCCCACCCCGTCCGTG
>CAYZPW010000153.1:0-4098 GCA_964480475.1 uncultured bacterium
GGATGAAGGCGGAAGGATGAAGGCGGAAGGATGAAGGATGAAGGATGAAGGATGAAGGATGAAGGATGAAAAGCGCTCTAATGTATGACTCATCCTTCATCCTTCATCCTTCATCCTTTCGGAGTCGTCTATGCGAGTAATGATTGTCGGCGGCGGCGGGCGGGAGCATGCCCTCGCCTGGAAAATCAAGCAGAGAGCCCTTGTACACGCTCTCTTCTGCGTACCCGGCAACGCCGGGACAGCATCTATCGCGGAGAACCTGCCTGGAGATGTCATGAACGTCCCGGGCATCGTCACTCTTGCGAAGGAACATCGCATCGACTTGACGGTCGTTGGGCCTGAGGCGCCGCTTGCGGCCGGCCTCGCGGACGCGTTGCATTCTGACGGACTCACGGTGTTCGGCCCCACAAAGGACGCGGCGGCGATCGAGACGAGCAAGGTCTTTGCAAAGCAGTTCATGGTCAAGCACGGGATTCGCACGGCGGGTCATTCGGTCTTTGAGGACTTCAGAAAAGCGCTGTTCTACACTCAGAACAAAGAGCTGCCAGTTGTCATAAAGACCGATGGGTTGGCCGCCGGCAAGGGCGCCTTTGTGTGTAGAACTGAGGACGACGCTAATGAGGCGCTGCGCCAAACGCTTGTCGAGGGTCGGCTTGGCGAAGCCGGTAAGAGGGTTGTTGTGGAGGACTTCCTCAACGGGCAGGAGGCCTCGGTTGTTGTGATAACGGATGGCGAGACTGTTCTTGCCTTGCCGTGCTCTGAGGACCACAAGCAGCTTCTGGACGGGGACAAGGGGCCGAACACAGGCGGGATGGGCGCGTTTTCGCCCACCGATGTCGTGGACGAGGCCCTTGGTGACCGTGTGATGCGCGAGATAATGCTCCCGGCCGTGCAGGGCCTTAAGGAGCAAGGGACGACGTATCGCGGCGCGCTTTATGCTGGCCTGATGATCGTTGATGGCGACCCTTACGTTCTGGAGTTCAACTGCCGGTTCGGGGACCCCGAGACCCAGGCCACGCTGCCCAGGGTCAAGGGCGACCTCGTGCCTGTTCTCATGGCAGCCGCAGATGGCTCGCTCTCTGGGATGAAGATCGAGGTGGAAGATAACCACTGCGTCTGCGTAACGCTTGCCTCCAAAGGCTATCCGGGCAAGTACGAAAAGGGCTTTGAGATTTCAGGCTTGCCCGATTGCGAGAAGCTCGATAACGTTATCGTCTTCCACGCTGGGACAAAAATGGTCGATAGTAGGGTCGTAACCGCCGGGGGCAGACTGCTAGGCGTAACAGCGGTCGGCGCGACCAAGAAAGACTCGCTCGAGCGCGTTTATGAGGCGGTTGACCGGATACATTTCGAGGGCAAGTACTTCAGGCGAGACATTGGGATGCGGCGGGGCCGCTAGGCAAGGATGAAGGCGGAAGGATGAAGGATAAAAAGCGCTCTAATGTATGACTCATCCTTTTCAGCCGTCGTAGCTCTGCGAGCTACTATGGCGAAGTCGGCCATAATTCATAATTCAGCCTTCCAGAGATGAAGCTGGAGCGAGGTGACTGTGTTGAAGCTTGCGATTGACGGCGGGAAGCCGGTAAGAGACGATTTTCTCTTCTTTCACAAGTCGAGCGTTGGCAGGGAGGAAGTGGATGAGATCGCAGATTCGTTCAGGTCTGGCTGGCTCACGACTGGGCCCAAGACGGCACTCTTCGAGAGACGATTCGCACAATACCTCGGCGCGCCTCATGTAGCTGGTCTGAACTCCTGCACAGCGGGTCTGCATCTTGGCCTGGTGGCGCTGGGCGTGGCCCAGGACGACGAGGTGATCACGACCCCGATCACGTTCCCATCGACTGCGAACGTCATCGAACTTCAGCGCGCCAAGACGGTCTTCGTTGACGTCGAGCCCGACACGCTTCTAATGGATTCCACGCTGCTCGAGAGCGCGATTACTCCCCGCACTAAGGTCGTGATTCCCGTTCATTACGCGGGGCATCCCTGCGACATGCCAGCGATAATGGCTATCGTTGAGAGACACGGAGTGCGTGTAGTCGAGGACTGCGCCCACGCTATCGAGGCCGAGATCGACGGAAAGCACTGCGGGACATTCGGCGACGTCGGCGCGTTCAGCTTCTACGCGACGAAGAGCATAACCAGCGGCGAGGGCGGCGCGGCCTGTCTTCGGACGCGGGAGCTTCATGATGAGTTCGTCGTTCTCAGACTCCACGGCCTCACAAAGGATGCCTGGAAGCGGTACGACAAAGGCGGGTTCGCCCATTACGAGTGCGTTGCCCCGGGCTTCAAGTATAACATGATGGACGTTCAGGCCGCGATGCTTCTACACCAGCTAGATCGGCTTGAAGGGTTTGCGAGGCGTCGTCGGGAGATAGTCTCAATCTATGACGCCGCATTAAGTCACATGCCTGAACTAGAACCGCTCGCAAGAAAGGACAACGTCCTGCACGCCCACCACTTATACCCAATTATCCTGAACCTCGAGCGACTAAGCTGCGACCGGGACCAGTTTATCAATGCAATGCAGGCGGAGAACATCGGCATGGCCGTCCACTTCAGGGCGCTGCATCTGCATCCCTATTACCGAGAGAAGTATGGGTTCGAGACCGGCGACTTCCCGAACGCCGAGCACGCAAGCGAGAGGCTCGTCAGCTTGCCGCTTTACCCGTCGTTGACGCACGCGGACGTTCGGAGTGTGGTCGCGGCGGTTGATAAGATAATCACCAACTACAGGCGATAGTTAAACGGGATGAAGGAGAGCGGGGATGGTTGAAGCAAGGAATGTCTTTGACAGCGATGAGGAGTTCATGCGACTCAGAGGTGCGGTCATGGCCGCGATTGACGAATTCGCTGAGTCGCGCGGCGGCAACGTTACCTACGGGGAGATGATCTTCGTGCTCGAGGCGGTAACCGACGAGTTCAGGCAGTTGTGTGAGGACCCGGCTTCTGCGGAAGAGCCAACTTCCATCGACAAGATGGTTCACGCCTCGCAGATCAGAGGGGTTCTGACCAGGATACTCCGATTGTTGGCGGAAAAAGGAATAATCAGCATAGAAGAAGAAAGCCAGCTCGTCTCTGGCAGATAGCACAGCATCGCCTCCTTTGGCTTTCACACGGACCTTGTGCGCAGAAGGATGACCAGTCTCGACTAGGCTTCCCAGCCTGCTTTCCCGTGGGAAGCGCAGAGGAGTAACCGATGGCTTGTGTGGCGCGGGCTTTCCTGCTATTCTCTGGACAGCGCTGCCTACTGACATAGCAAGCTCCTGCCGAACGACAGTCTGATGTGCACTTTCTCGATAGACGGAATCATCCTAAAAACCACATTAGGAAGCGATTTTGACGCCCAGGTGTCGGTCCTAACGCAAACACTTGGCCGGCTGAATCTGGTCGCCAGGCGTCTCAACCGACCTGGCAAGCTTCGAGGCTCACTGCTGGCTCTTACACAGTGCCGGTTTCAACTCAGGCGTATGACTAAGACAGACGCCGTGAAGATCGAGGAATCCGAGAGACTGGCCATATTCCCAGAACTCATGTCGAACTACCTCCGCTTTGTCTGCGCCTCGTATATCTCTGAACTCGTGCTTCTTACCGTTCCTGACCGGGGCCCCTGCCCGGAGCTCTACGACCTGCTGCTGCCAACACTGAATGCCATAAGCAAGTGTCGCGGACCTAGGGCGGTCGCCCTTGCAGCGGAGTTCAAGATACTCTGTGCACTGGGATACGCGCCTTGTCTTTCACGCTGCGTTGTGTGTAGTAGGCCCCAAGAGACTGCGATGTCCCGTTTTCTGGTTGGGGCGGGCGGCGTTATCTGCCCGGACTGCTGGTCGAGGCGTGAGCCGGACTACGAGGGCGATTCAGCCATCAAGGTTGGCGCCGGCGCCGTGGCTTTCGCCAAGATGGCAATGAAAAAGCCTATCGAGTCGCTCAGGACCACGAGCGTCAGTCGGCCCCTCGCCCGCGAGCTCCTACGCCTCCTGAACCAGCACAAAGCCTATCATCTTCAGGTGCAGCTCAACTCCGCCCAGCTGCTGCGCGGGATTCCTTAGCCCTAATACTGTTCACTTAAGATGTTCTGTGGTATGCTCCTTTCAGAGA
>CAYZPW010000154.1:0-4048 GCA_964480475.1 uncultured bacterium
CTACCAGCCTCTCTCTCCCTTGATTTCATGCCTAGACCATCACCAAAAGAATCTCATGGCCGCATCAAGCAATATAGCACTCCCAGAATGAGCTTTGCTGTTCTCTATATCTTTGAGTTTGGTCGTCAGAAAGAGCAGCTTGAGCCGAGAACGCTGACACGGGCCGACCAGGGCCAATCTCGATAGCTATACGGTTACAGGAGCTCGATTCAGGAGAAGCCACATCTATGGAGCGTCGTCCTTCGCAGCACAGGGCTGCCTGCGGAGGTCCTCCGACAATCGTTCTTTCAATTCCTGATACTTGGACAGCCTCAGCACATGCCAGACAACCTCTCTCTGTAAGGAGGCCTTCAGGAACTCCGTTACACAGTCCGGCTGATAAAGATCGTCCCAGATCAGCACAACAATGCCTCTCTCCTGGGCGTGCGCGCATTCAAGCCAGTCATGCGCAAGCGAGGCGGAGAGTCCCGACCTGATCGCCGAGTCTACGAGCAACACCTTCTTCCTAGCGATGGGAGCGCCCGACACGTCCGGGATTGGAGCAGTAAAAAGGTCCTTCAATATGTTGAACACTGGCTTGTCGAGCCGAAGCCCCAACGTTACGGCCAGAGGATAGCCGGAAGTCGGGATGCCGGCGAGACAGTCAAAGCTCTCTAGCCCTATTGCATCGGTGATCAAGTCTGACATCAGATCCAGCGCTCTACCACAAAGCCGCGGACTGGAGTAGATTGGCCAAATGGAACTATCACTTGCCAGCCGGGGGTACTGGGCATCAAACTGCTCCCTGAACCTCACGAGCTCTATCAAGAAGGAATCCCGATTCACCGGGACTTTATGACCAGACTTTTGCTCGCCCATTACCTGCCTTCTCCCAAGCTTCCTTCCCCATCCTGCCAACCCGGGAGGACAAATCGAGCAGCGGGGTAATACTCCTCATGGTCAGAACAATACTCCCATCCCGAAGCGAGTCGGCGCATCTGGCGAACCGCTTACTCACTCTACCGAGAAGTCTAGGGTGCCTTTTGGCCAAATTCAGCCTATAGAACCTCGCAAGTGGAACGGCATGGATCTGGAGGTAAAGGATGAATGCGTACGCCTCATAATCGCGGGACTCTAGAATTGGTTGATACCATTTGCCAAGAAATCGGACAGTGCTTCTATAGAAAGAATCTTGACACACCTCACGAGCGAGCTGCTTGATGTGCCGGCACAGATCGCCGCGCTGTGCAAGGGATAGCATTGGCTCCTCTTTCGGATACAGCCTTTCGCCAGCCCAGAACAGCAAGCGTGCCACTGCGCGGGACAATCCCTCCACATCGCCGCAATTCACGGCCTCCAGAGAATCTCTCAGGCAATCCGTCAGGGCACGGTTTGTCGCCAAAGTCTGCGGTGTGGTCTCCTGCTCCCTTCGCCTGGTCAAGTTTCTGCATACACCATGCAGAGCATAGAACAGTACTCGAGAAGGCCACAGCCAGTCCTCCCGAGAACGCTGCGAGATCTTCGACAACCTGAAGAGAGTCTTCGAACTGGGGTAGGCGCGCTCGCTCTCCACGACCTCGTCCAACTCCCTCTGTATCTCTTCCCAGGCCTTCGCGGAAGGGGAGTGATTTCTATACCAGACCGCAAAAGCAAGAAGCGCGGGAAAGGACGCTATCGCTAAGATGCTGATTGTGATCAAAGCCATCCCTTCTGTCTTAGGCGTCTGACAGGGGGCAGGTCTGACCGCAAGATCAATAGAGGCATGAGAACTAAAAACAAAGCCAACGCATCGTTCGCCTCGAAATAGCGCGATTTATGAACGCCTGCTCGCGTAAGGAGATAGTCTGTTGCGTAGCAGAGAAGGCACGCAGAAACCAGACTTAGTATAACCCCAGCTATATAGGCCGCGACCTCACGCTTTCTACGTGAGAGGGCTGGCACTGGCATTAGACGGTTAGACGCGGCGACCACAACAAGGAGCGTTGACAACAACACAACCGTATAGATCATGCTCGTCTTGTCGTCCCACACCCGGCCAGCCCAGGCACCAATAAACGCGGCGATAACAACCTCGAGCGTCTCTATTGGCTTATTCAAATCTAATCAGTGTCCCACAACGTCGAATCGCGACAGGGACTCACTAGAAGCTAATCCGTTAAGTCCCGGCCCTGTTCCTGCGACATAGGGCATTCAGTAGCGAAAACGTGCCTCAATCAGAAGATACAGGCCTCCGCGATGAGTTGTCAACCAGTTTTTATCGGACGGGACGTGGTGCTTTGGGTGCTCTTGACAGCTTGCTCCAGCGCGAGCAGCGCCTTCTTCAGGTCGAGGCCGCCGCCGAAGCCGCCCAGGGAGCCGTCTGAGGCGATGATGCGGTGGCAGGGCACGACGAGCGGGAATGGGTTTTCTGCCATCGTGGAGCCTGCTGCACGATAGGCCCTCGGGCTGCCAGCCTGCCCTGCGAGCCACTTGTAGCTTCTGGTCTCGCCGTATGGCACGGTCCTCGCCACCTCCCAGACGCGGCGCCGGAAAACAGTGCCTATCGCCGGGTCCAGAACCACGTTCGAATAATCGGGGATGCCCTCGCCAAAGAGGTGTCTTTGGATCTGTTCGGCTACAAACAGCGACCTTCCCGCCCCGCCCCGCGGCCGATCCAACTTGTCGGGCACATCCAAGAGGAGCTGACGATCCTCCGGGTCCGACTCCAGTATCACCCGGTGCAAGATGTCACCCTTCAATGCGATAAGCACGGCGCAAGGGGGTGTATCGAAGGTCGCGACGAGACAACCCTTGAGTTGGAGCATCCACAAGTAACTGTAACGTCTCACCATCTCTCCTCATCTCCTCCCCTGCTCATTCGTCTCTATTCGTGTCCATTCGTGGTTCCAACCTTTGTCCGCAGACAGCCGTCGGCCATAGCCTATGGCGTCGGACGATTACACGGATTGCGCAGATTGGACGAGAATGTTCTCTTTCATTTGTCGTTTCGCCTTCTGGTGAACGATGAGATGAAGAGCCCGAGCTCCTCGCAGCGGAGGAGCTTGCTGATCCATACAAACATAAGGACTGAGCCGACCAAGATCGCCGCAAGTTGCAGGAGCCGTTGGCCGAACGGGGAGGCGAAATCGTAGCCGAAAAGCGTCCTAAGCGCGAGGCAGCCCAACGTCATGACGAGCGTTGCTATCACGGCCTTCAGCATCGCCGCCATGTCCGTCCTGGCGAGGCGGGCAATGGCCTTTTTTCCGGCGAGAAAGACGAGAAGCCCGAAATTGAGGAACGACGCGATCGACGAGGCGAGCGCAAGGCCTCCGTGGGCCAAATAGCGCATTAAGATGAGGTTTAGGATTACGTTGGACACGAGCGCGACCGTCGCGGCGATAACGGGCGTCTTGGTGTCCTTCTGGGCGTAGAAGGCTGTGGCCGCAAGCTTAACGGCGGCGAACGCGAAGACGCCCATCGCGTAGAACAGAAGGGCGAACGCGACAGCATCCGTCGTCTCCCTGGTGAATGCGCCTCGTTCAAACAGCAGGTTCACGATCGGCTTCCTGAGTAAGATCAGGCCCGCCGTCGATGGCAGTGTGAAGAAGACGATGAGGCGCATGCCCAGGCCGAACGTGCTCTGGAACTCCTCCGTCCTGCCCTGTGCGAAGAGCTTTGACAGCTTCGGCAGAATGGGCGTGGCGACGGCTATCCCAAACAGTGCAAGCGGCAGCTGCACGAGGCGGTTGGCGAAGAAAAGATACGAGTTGCTGCCCGGCGCCAGGAACGAGGCGAGAAGCATATCAACGTATGTGTTTATCTCCACGACGCCGAATCCCAGCATTGCCGGCAGCATCAAGAGCACTATTCGGCGGAGTCCGGGATGCCTCAGCTGAACCATCGGTCTGAACGAAAAGCCCCGTTTGATGAGCGGCGGCGCCTGAAGAAGCAGCTGGAGGACGCCGCCGATAAGGACGCCAACGGCAAGCGCTGTGACCGGCTGGTCGAAATAGCCGCTCAGAAGCAGCGCGGAGCCGATGATCGAGACGTTCAGAAGGGCGGGATAGAATGCCCCAGACGCGAAGTGCCT
>CAYZPW010000155.1:0-3830 GCA_964480475.1 uncultured bacterium
CATGGCCCCTTCGGACATCCGCTACCAACATGATCTGAGGTGGGGCGACGGCAACGGCTTTTCACACGTTAGGGCGGCCATGATCGGCAGCTCGTTTTCTGTGCCGCTTCATTCTGGAAAGCTCGTGCTCGGCACATGGCAACAGATTGTGCTTCTCGATTTTGACAACAGACCCCGCAACCGCAGAGTGATCGTTCAGATCATGGGAGAATAGGCAGCGGACCTAGCTGTCCGTCTCGCCATACAATGTGGCAGAGCACAGGGAACCGGCGCGGGGCTCCGCCCTCGGCGTAGATCGATGGCCGGGTCAGGCGTTTGCATCGGTTTCAGCTCTGCGGTAATCTTCTGTATGAAGAGCGACTGCACTACCGATGTGTGGCTGGGCATTTCGGCCGCGGATGGTGAGGAGCGAAGCACGGACCAATGAGCGATAGAAGCGAATCCAACGGTAGCGAGGCAGCTTCTGAGGATATTCTCAGAACCTACTTGAGGGAGATCTCCAGGACTCCTCTTTTGACTAGGGAGCAGGAGATCGAGCTAGGGCGGCGTGCCAAGAACGGCGATAAGGAGGCGGTGGAGCGACTCGTCAGGTCCAACCTGCGCTTCGTTGTCTCGATAGCCAAGAAATACTCAAACAGCGGAGTACCCTTGCTCGACCTGATCAACGAGGGCAATATAGGCTTGATCGAGGCGGCCAAGAGATTCGATCCCGACAAAGCCAATCGGTTCATTACCTACGCCAGGTGGTGGATTCAGCAAGCCATCAGGTCGGCCGTGGCAGCCCAGGCCGGCATCGTGAGGCTGCCAGCCAAACAACGGCTTCGGCTTCGGGCGATCAAGAACGCGTACGAATACCTGCGCAACGAGCTGAACCGAGCGCCAAGGCCGCCCGAAGTCGCGGAGCACGTTGGCCTCTCCGAGGCCGAGGTTGAGGTCCTTATGAGAGCATCGACCGACGCCATCTCGATCGAGTCCTCAAAGGACCACGGCACTGATATTCTAGAGGTGAATCTCGACGACGCAGAGACCTACGGCGAGAGCGAGATCGAGCAGGCGGTTATACTGCAAAGCTACATGGAGCGCCTCCGCGAGCTCATCGAGCAGCTGAATAAACAGGAGCAAACGGTGATAGCGCTCAGGTTCGGCCTGAAGGACGGTCTCAAAAGAAGCCTGGAGAGCGTGGGGCAAGAAATGGGTTTGAGCCGAGAACGTGTCCGGCAGATCGAGTCCGTTGCGAAGCAGAGAATACGCCAGTTCGCAAAGGAAAAGAACCTCTCCGTCGTCCTCAACTAGCTCCCGGCGTCGCTTTTTCTGAGCAATGAGGGCAGGCATTCTCGCGGCGAACCCCCTCACTGCCGACTGCCAACCGCCGACTGCCAACTGCGAATACATGGACGACGACCGTTCGCCTGCCGCCCGCGACGACTGTGATATACTCTCATCACTATGAAACGGATATGTGTCGTGACGTCCACCGTGCCGTTTGTGGAAGGTGGCAACGAGCTCCTGGCGCAGACGTTGATTCGACAGCTCAAGCTGCGTGGACACGAGGCGCAGCTGTTGACGGTTGCGCAGAACCGGTTTGGCCGCCAGTTTTCTGCGTATTTGGCCGCGCTTCTGACCGATGTACGTTTCGAGGGCTGTGTCGAGAGCGTTGATCAAGTCATCTCGCTGAAGTTCCCGAGCTTCGCGGTTCGGCACCCGGCTCACGTCTGCTGGTTCAACCATCGCATGCGCGAATACTACGATCTCTGGGAGAGATTCTCGTCCAGCCTCGTTTCTAGCCGACAACTCATAAAAGAGCGAGTTCGCCGGAGACTGCTGCACACGATAGACACTTATCTGCTGAAGAAAAACGTGACGAGGCTCTTCGCGCAGTCGAGAACTGTCCAAAGTAGGCTGCGACGATTCGGGGACATACGCTCCGAGGTGCTCTATCCGCCCGCGACGGACCTCGTTGGGTGTGAAGGATACAGCTATGGCAAGTTCATCCTGTCACCGGGCAGGCTTGTCGATCTGAAGCGACACGATCTTTTGATCAAAGCTCTTGGCAACTTGAAAAGGTCAGGCATTCAGGCCATTATCGCTGGAGGGGGGCCGCAGGAGAGTCAATTGAAGGTTCTGGTGGAGCGGTTGGGGCTAAAAAGAAAGGTCAAATTCGCGGGCGAGATGAACTACAGCACGCTCAGCAAGTATTACTCGGAGTGCCTGGCCGTTTTCTACGGCCCGTTTAGCGAGGATTACGGTCTGGTGACGCTTGAGGCGAGCAAGTGTCACAAGGCCGTGATAACTTGCACCGACAGCGGCGGCCCGACGGAGCTCGTGAGGGACGGGGCCACCGGCCTTGTCTGCGAACCTGACGAGACTGCCATCGCGCGCGCGATAGATAGGCTCAGCGCAAACCGGGACCTGGCGGAATCGCTGGGCCAGGCGGCATACGAGGCCTCGTTAGACCACAGTTGGGACAACGCGATCGAAAGACTGTTGGTAGTATGAGACCCTCTTGCACAGCCTTCGAATCTCTTCGGTCTGAGGTATTGGATGAAACATGAATAGGTCAGCGCGGGCGCCGAAGACGTCAAGTATCATCTTGGGATTTTTGATCGTCCTTTGCCTCCTTGGTCTAGTGGGCGACGGCGGCAGCGCTCTTGCCCAGGTGCCACCGGTTGCTCCGCCAGCAGCGCCGGAACCAGCGCGTCCCGCAGCTCCCGCGCCGCCTGCTCCTTCCGTAACCCTGACGCTCGGAGATACCGACTCGCCGGACAGCGTCGCCCTCACGCTCAAGCTCATGCTCCTTCTGACGGTCCTGACCCTTGCGCCGGCGATACTTGTGCTCCTAACCTGCTTCACCAGGATAATCGTCGTCTTCCATTTCCTGCGCCAGGCTATTGGGACGCAATCGACGCCGCCCAACCAGATCCTGCTGGGACTGGCCCTTTTTCTGACCTACTTCGTCATGAGCCCGGTCATCAATCAGGTCTATTCCGACGCTTTCCTGCCGCTGATGAACAACGAAATCAACTACGAGGAGGCGTTCAAGTCCGGCATGGCGCCGATCCGGGAGTTCATGCTAAGGCAAACGCGAGAAAAGGACGTCGCCCTGTTCGTGCATCTTGCGAAGGAGGAGCGGCCCACAAGGCCCGAGGATGTCCCGAACAGAGTCCTTGTGCCAGCATTCGTGCTGAGTGAGCTAAAGACGGCCTTTCAGATAGGGTTTCTCCTCTTCGTGCCCTTCCTCATCATCGACATGGTCGTCGCATCCGTTCTGCTTTCAATGGGAATGATGATGCTGCCCCCCATCATGATCTCGCTGCCATTCAAGATATTACTCTTCGTGATGGTTGACGGCTGGTATCTTATCGTCGGCTCGCTGGTCCGCTCTTTTAGCTAGCTGACTTTAGAAGGACATCGGTCATCTCCAAGCGGCGGTTCACGAACCGCCCTTCATAACAATAACACCGACCAAGTGAATGTCGGGCCTCAGGACTGACCCAAGACCGGGTGTTTTGGCGGCCCCTAGGGGAATCGAACCCCTGTTTGATGGCTGAGAACCACCCGTCCTTACCACTAGACGAAGGGGCCACATAAACAGATTGGCTGGGAAGCAGGGATTCGAACCCCGGTTCCGTGATCCAGAGTCACGTGTCCTACCCCTGGACGACTTCCCAGCGCAACGCTCACGACCGCGAAAATGCGGTAATTGCGGCCGTGCAACCTTCACACTGTGCTCAACTATAACGCCCCGGCGCCTCGACTGTCAAGCCGGTGGCGAGGCGGGTTTGACCCTGGATTGTAGGTAACATGACTGCGCTATTGCCCATCCCGCCGAG
>CAYZPW010000156.1:0-3793 GCA_964480475.1 uncultured bacterium
CATATTAGGGGCGTGGTCTGAGATTGGCCCGATATGCTCGAGGGCTGATGTAGGGATTCGCCGCGCGGCGAATGCCTGTGCTCTTTTTTCGGCTAGGACCCTAACAGCCTTGCCTGAGGCGCTCGGCAAGCTTCGGAACAACCTGAAATAGGTCGCCAACAATTCCGTAAGTCGCCACTTTGAATATCGGCGCCTCGGGGTCTTTGTTAATGGCGACAATAACATCGGAAGTCCGCATCCCCGCAAGGTGCTGTATTGCGCCTGAGATGCCGCAGGCAATGTAGAGCTTAGGCCGCACGGTTCTACCCGTCTGGCCGACCTGATGCGGATATGGTATCCAGCCTGCATCGACGGCCGCTCTTGAGGCGCCAACGACACCGCCCACGGCCTTCGCGAGTTCGCGCACCACAGAGAAGTTCTCAGGCTTGCCCAAGCCCCGTCCGCCGGACACGATGATGTCGGCATCGACGAGATTGACGCTCTCCTTCTCGTCCGTGATGTATTCCAGGACAGTGGTGAGTATCCTGTCGTCACCGATGACGAGGTCCTCCCGCACTATCTCGCCCGTTCTGGTTTGATCCGGAATGGGCATCTCCATGACCTTTGGCCTGACGGTCGCCATCTGCGGCCGACGTTTGAGGCACAGAATCTGGGCCATTATGTTCCCGCCAAACGCTGGCCGTGTTTGAAGCAGGTTCTTGCCATCATCCGCTATGCGAAGCCCTGTGCAGTCCGCTGTCAGACCAGTCTCAAGCCTCGTTGCAACGGCGCCGGCCAGGTCCCGGCCGCACGTCGTCCCGCCGACGAGCACTATCTCCGGCTTGTAATTCTCGACGAGAGAGACAAACGCCTCAGTGAACGGCACGGTTCTGTAGGGCGAGAGCCGCTCGTCCTCAACTAGATAGACCCGCTCGGCCCCATAGCGGAAGAGCAGCTGCGCGAGGTCGGCGACGTCATGGCCTAACAACACGGCGCAGAGACGACAGCGTAGCCGCTCGGCCAACTCACGGCCCTTGCCGAGCAACTCGAACGTAACGTGCGCTATCTTGCCGCCTTCCTCCTCGCAGAAGACCCAGACGTCCCGAAAGTCCTCGATTGGCATCTCGTCGAGGCTCCGACCCACTGGGATTGACAGCGCATCAACCGGGCATACGGAGAGACACGCCCCGCAGTCGTTGCAGGCGTCCGAAACGACGGCAAGCCCCTCCTCCACGCTGAGAGCTGAAAGCGGGCAGGAGCCAATGCACTCGCCGCATCCCGTGCAAAGCTCTCTGTCTATCCTCAATTGCGCCAATTTCGCTGCCTCTCACACCAAACCGTCGGACTGCAACTTGCCGATCAGCTCACCGATAACCTCGTCAACTTCGCCTTCGAGGATTTCACCCCCGGAACGCAGCGGCGGCGTGAAAACTCTATTGACCCACGTCGGCGAGCCGCCAAGACCGATGCGCGAGGCGTCGGCCCCGATGTCCGCCGCAGTCCACACGTCCATCTTCTTCCTGCTGGCCTTTCGAATCCCAAGAAGCGACGGATAGCGCGGCTGATTGATGTCCTTGACCACAGTCACAAGCGCCGGTAAGCGGCCCCTGATCGCCTCGGCGCAGCCCTCCAGCAACCGATGAACCGTTATCGTCCTTGCCTCAAGATCGAGCTCCTGAACCTTGCACACGTACGTCAGCTGCGAAAGTCCAAGCCGCGTCGCAATACCGGGCCCGACCTGCGCAGTGTCCCCATCTATGGCCTGCTTCCCGCAGATAACCAGATCAAAACCGCCGATCTTCGCAATCGCTCGCGAAAGCGCGTACGAAGTCGCAAGCGTGTCTGAACCCGCGAAACCCTGATCGTTCAGCAGCACCGCCTCGTTCACGCCCATCGCGACCGCCTGTTTCAAGGCCTTCTCCGCCTGAGATGGACCCATGCTGATGGCCCACACGTCGCCGCCAAAACGCTCACGCAGAAGCAGCGCCTCCTCAATCGCATACTCGTCGAAGGGATTGATAACTGCCTCCGCGCCCTCACGGTTGAGTGTATTGTCCTCAGGGTTAATAGTTATCTCTGACGCCGACTCAGGAACCTGCTTTATGCAAACTATCGTTCTCATAATAACCAACCTGACATTCGAGAGACACAAAGGACAGAGCCGTAAAGGTACAAGACACTCAGAAAGCGGTCAAGCAAAAAAGAGAGGCGCTTCCCCTCGCCGTTAGGCGGAGTCCTCCCCATGGGGGAAATGGGCGAAGAGGCGAAACGGCGAAAGGGCGAAAAGGGGACAGGCGGTGCGATCGACTCGGATGCCGTGTTTCGGCGGGCTAAAAGGCGGATGTCGCAAGTTGTGTCGCAAACATGTCGCAAAAACCACTATGATTCTGTCCTGAAAACGTATGCCACATTGTGCGTCTCACCCCATGTTTACTTGCCTGGCGGAAGTTCGAAATGTCGGAGTGGGTGTGGCGTGGGAGAGGGCTAACGCGAGACTTCGCAGGCGGACCGCAACGGGGGCGTCCCATGGGGCTAGCTGGTTGGCCTTCTCAATCAGTCGCCAATTGTGTGGTTTTCCAGATATCCGTTGCTAACACGATCAGCAACTCCTGCCGCTTGATAATACTTGCGGCGGACCAGTCATCAAAAGCCTGAAGCTTCTCGTTGATCCGACTGATAGAACTGTTCTTGCCCACCATAGTGATTTTCGCGATGCTACTGGTCAGATAGTGCTTACTCTTCAGGTACTCGGACCTCTTCGCTGCGAAGGATTTGTTGCTGGCCACGATATTGATCGGTTTTTCCAGTAACGTCAGATTGCCAAGCCGATTCTTGTAGTCGTCATACTGCGCTCCCGCATTGCATTCCTCGAATGCTGCTCGCAGGCTGTCGTCCGGGTTGTCGGGCAGGATGTGCTCAATCTCCAGCACGGTGTACTCAGCAAGCGAGCCGGGCGTTTTCAGCCCATTGTATGCCATGTCCACATGCTGTGTAAGTTTGGCCAGTAAGTAGCGCGTCCTGTACTGCTGCATCGAGTAGAGCGTGTAACGCTTGAGCGCGTCGGCTAGTTCTTGCTCCTTGTTCACCATGCTCTTCCGGAAACGCTCAACAACGAAGGTGTTAAGCTTGTCGCGTTGCGCAGCCGCATCGCTCATCTCACCAATGGTACGCAACTCATCTGCCCAGCCCGAGAAATTGCGCTCCAGCTCCTTCGACGCTGTCTTCGTAAAGATGTGATAGAAGAGGAAGCTCTCCAATTGGCCGATGAAGTGATCGAACAGGGTCTTGGGGAGGTTGGCGACAGCCAGCAGTAAGACGTAGTGGAGACTGAAGGCGCCACCGCAAAGCCGCCTCAAGTTGTCCATCGCCAGACTCGGCTTGCCATCGGCGCCCTGGCCCACCGTAAAGGCCAAGTAATACTGGACATTGCGGAGGATCTTCCGCACGAACTCAAAGGGCTTTTTCGCGTAATCGCAGAGTGCAGCATTATCCTTGTCGACGAGCCAGTCATAGATTTCGTCCTCGCGCACCGCCGCGTCACCACGTTCGTTCCGTATTACATAATTGGCCATCAGAAAATAGCGCAGCAAACGCAGCGGCTTCTCCTTGGCCTTCTCGAGCGGCTTGGTGATCTTCTTCCATTCGTCCTTGAGTCGAGTAAACTCATGCTGGTGGACACGCGTGAACAAGAGATTCTTGAGGAGGTCCATCGGGTTGAGTCCGATGCCCCGCTCGTTGATCGTTTCGAAAATCTTGAGTGCGCTGCTCACATCTGTCGAAATCTGAATGAACACGACGTTGTTTGCTAGATAGC
>CAYZPW010000157.1:0-1306 GCA_964480475.1 uncultured bacterium
GTTTTCGCGAGGACCTCGATTGGCTCCAATCGGAGGGATATGAGACGATATCCTTTGCTCAGCTGGGCGTAGGAGCCAAAATCCCGCGCAAGCCTGTCGTGATTACCTTTGATGATGCGTCGAAAAGCTGGAGAACACTGGCACTGGCCGAGCTGATGGCGCGAGAGATGAAGGCGGAGTTTTTCCTGACAACCGGGTGGTGCAATAGGCCCAGAACTGTGTCGAGCCAGGAGGTGAAGGAACTCGCCGAATCAGGCATGGGAATCCAGAGTCACACAGTCACGCACGCGTCGCTTGCGTCCGCCGACACAGCCTGGATTGGTATCGAGATGGGCGCCTCAGCGACCGACATAGAGAGGCTCATTGGGAAGCGACCAATTGCCCTGTCCTTCCCCGGAGGAGCTGTCAGCAGGCGTTGCGACAAAGTGGGCCGTCAACTGGGATATCGCTTCTTTTGCACATCAAGGCCCGGGACCGCGCCTCTTCCTCTGAAAAGCCATTTCTTACCGCGCATCGAGGTGAGGGGTGACGGCCCTTCGCTTGAAAAGGTCCTTCGTCCAATGAGCATCGCCAAGAATCGCTTACGATACCGTCTCTTGCATCTCTTGGGCTTTCGGGCACACCGTGCCCTCGCTCGATTCAGGCGCGCCATAACCGGCCCGAGGCGAACGACCAGATAGCAAACCAGCTGGCACTCACAGCTCAAAGGACCGCTGCATCCACACAAATTCCACCGCACATACAAGAGCCGGATGTATGATATGTGCGGGTAACAAAGGAGATGAGGGTTTGAGGGACGACTATTAACGCTTGATTGACGGAGATACACAAACGAGATCAAATAACGTAAACTCACGGAGTAATAATGACGGGCAGGACGAAGGTCTTCGAGTTCAAGACATCGGTTGAATGGACGAGGGAGCATCAGGGGCTGGCGCAGGCGCCGGACAAGCCGGGCATCCCCGTGGCGTGTCCTCCGGTCTTCTGCAAGGGCAGCCCCAACGACATGTGGACGCCAGAGCAGCTGTTCGTCTCATCGCTCGAGGTCTGCGTCCTTATGTCGTTCATCTCCCAGGCGAAACGTCGCGGCGTGAGGTTCACGTCGTATAAGAGCGAGGCGAGAGGCCGGCTGGAGTTCGTGGGCAAGGATTTCATGTTCTCAGAGATCACAATCGACATAAAAATCGAGGTCCCGGAAGACCAGGACCCGGACACCGTCAGAACCGCGCTTGCCGAGTCCGAGACTGACTGCCTCGTCTCCGCATCCATGAAGACCGAGGTGAAGATCAGGGCCAACGTCGTCAAG
>CAYZPW010000157.1:1406-3649 GCA_964480475.1 uncultured bacterium
GAAAGGGCGAAGAGGGAGGTGAACAACCCCCTGAGGAGGTTCGGTCGAGATGCGACAGGATTTGAGGAGGAGACAATATGGAGACACTTGAGTGCATCAAAACGAGGCGCAGCATCCGGAAGTTCTTGGACAAGGAGGTTCCCCAGGACTTAATCCGTGAGATACTTGAGGCGGCCAGGTGGGCGCCGTCTGGCGGGAACAGACAGCCCTGGCGGTTCGTCTTGACGCAGGAATCCGAGAAGATCAAAACGTTCGACCCCTATTTTCATCAGCCGTGGGTGGAGCAGGCGCCGGCCGTGCTGGTTGCATGCGCAAATCCGCACGATACCTGGGCGACATACGACGAGCGTGACGACTGCTTCGTTTTAGACACGGCGGCTGCTATACAGAACATCCTGCTCGCGATACACGACTTGGGCCTGGGCGCGGTCTGGATACTGAGCTTCAGCGCCCGAGCGGTTCGCAAGGCGCTTGAGGTCCCGCCGCACATCAGGATTCTCTCTATTGTGCCGTTCGGCTACTTCGAACCCACAGGATCGGTGGAATTCAGGGGCGGGACCGTGAGCAATAAGGCAGAGGCCATCAGGCGGCCAGCGGAAGAGATATTCTTCATCGAGGAGTATGGTGTGCCTCTTTGATCCGTTCGTCATTTGTAATGGTCAAGATAAGGTTGACTATGTCGTTCGAGAACTGTTAGGGTGGGGATGCAAGAAGGTAAGAGTCTCTCACCGGTAGCTAGGACCACCTGATTGGGTGAGATTACGTCAAAGTTCAACAAAGAGGAGAAGAGTGCATGGGTACGAAACTCTCGCTATTGTTTGCTGTCTGCGCACTGACGGTCGTTCCGGCCCTGGGGCTCGCCCAGCATCCCACACCGTTCAACGATGGGGACGAGGCGCCTGACTTCACGGTTCAGATGCTGAATGAGGAGGGCGAAGGGGGCGACATGGTCAGCCTTTTTGATTTCTCAGGCAAGATCGTCGTGTTGGACCTATTCGCCACTTGGTGCGGCCCCTGCCATGCCTCGGCGCCGGGCATGGAGGCCAACGTCTGGCAGGTCTATAAGGATCGAGGCGTTGTTGTCTGGGGAATCGACACAGACTCGCGTGAGACGTTCGGGCAGCTTCAGGACTTCAAAGACACACACGCTCTCACATATTATCTCGCGCTGGATGTTAACAGGGAGACACGACCTTACTCATCCGGGTACATCCCGACGCTGTATATCGTGGATCGCGAGGGGATAATCCGCTACGCCAGAGTGGGCGCGGCTGAGCATGAGATCATCGCCAAGATTGAGGAACTCCTTGGTCAGCAGCCAGATGTTCCTACGTTCGAGCTGAGGTTGAACAAGATGTACCCGACGCCATACGCGCCAGGCGATATAATGACCCTTTACGCTGACGTTACGAACCCCGGCCCCGCAGTGGAAGTGGACATCTTCATTGCTGTGGAGCTGTTCGACCAGTACTACTTCTGGCCGACATACGGCGCACTGATAGCGCCAACACCGTTCACGCTTCCTGACCAGATGGTGCTGCTGGGCTACATTCTCGAGTCAGTTCAGCTCGACGAGACGTTCCCACATGGCACATTCAAATGGCTAGGCGTGGTGTCAAGTCCGGTCACCGGGGAGTGGATAACCGAACTGTCTGTTGTCCCTTGGGCATTTGGTCCGCAGACGCCCTGACCTTATCCGACTAAACAGTTGCAATCAGCTGCCCACGTCCGGCGCACGCTGGACGTGGGCGTTGTTTTGGAATCACTGCCCGCCCGGCAGCGGCAGCAAATGAGAGCGTGAAATCAAGACTCTCGGCATTGCCGCAGACGGGCAGTGGCCCATAGAGCTACGCATCATCCCTTGAGCGTTCATCCTGCGCTGGCCACGCAAAGGCAGTCCCTACGGCAGAGACATCTTCGGGTGTGACTGCAGATTGCAGGTAGACTTGACATAGCCATGTCGCCGTGTTTCAACACGGCGCGATGGATGGCTTTAATCATACTAGCACCCGACTTCGAGTCGGGTGATCTGTAAGCCCATGAGCCTCCCTCCTCCTCGCCCAAAATGCTTATCTGAGGAGGATGGAGAGAAGGGCGCCGAGTTCTGGGGTCTCCCGATTGAAATCGGGAGTTAACACAATGATAGCCAAGCTGTCGCCTCGGCTGAAGCCGGGCGACCTGGCCGCACCTCGGCGGGATGGGCAATAGCGCAGTCATGTTACCTACAATCCAGGGTCAAACCC
>CAYZPW010000158.1:0-3459 GCA_964480475.1 uncultured bacterium
TGTTAATACAATGAGAGCCATCTATATGACCGCGTTGAAACGCGGTCGAGATGACAGCAAATCATCTACCTACAATCTAGAGTCACACCCCCGGAGCCATCGGCTTCTTGCCTCAACCGACTCATTCCTACGTCTCAGGCTACACTGTCTCGTCGTTCGGCTCTAAATGGGCGATCACATCCACGACGTCCGGACCCTCGGAGAGAAGGCGCTGTTTGACCTGACCCCCGATGTCGTGCCCTTGGCCGACCGTGATGGTCGGGTCAACGAGCACGTGAAGGTCCACCAAGAGTCCCGGACCAACGTAGCGAGTCCGAATAGCGTGGACTCTCTGAACGCCTTCCGTGGTGAGCGCTATTGATCGTATCCGCTCGCAGTCCTTTCTGGAGGCGCCGGAGTCCACGAGCTCCTTGAGTGCGGGTAACATAACGTTCCAGGCCACCCGGAGGATGAAAAAGGAGACGACGACTGCTGCCAGGTGGTCCAGGAATCCTAGCGAAGGATGCAAAAGCACGATTGCCACCGCGATCGCTGTCGGTATCGAGCTGAAGGCGTCCGACCTATGATGCCACGCATTGGCAAGAACAGCGCTCGATTTGATGCGTTTGCCCACGGTAACTGTCCATCGGTAGAGGGTTTCCTTGCTCGCAATCGAGATTAGCGCGGCAACAAGTGCTATCCAGTGCGGACGCTCTGGGTGCGGTCGTTGGAATGTGACGATCGCATTATAGATCAGCCCAACGGCAACTGCGAGAAGTGCCAGCCCGATGAACGCTGTCACGAGCGTCTCGATGCGCCGGTGCCCGTAGGGGTGACTCTCGTCAGGCGGCCTTGACCAAAAGCGAACTCCGATCAGGATGGCTATGTCAGTGCTACTGTCTGATATGCTGTGAACACCGTCCGCAACGATCGCCTGGCTCGACCCTAGCACCCCCCCGGCCATTTTGAGGGCCGATAGCAGTATGTTGACGGTCAGGCCAATCCAGGTAGCCCGCCTTACTCCCTCCGTGTGACCTGGTTCCGTCGCAAGAGAATCAATCCTAATCGGTTCCTGCGCTGGCATCATCCCTAAACAATCGAATGCGGTCGATTCTGCTTCTTCTTGACATGCTTACGGGAGCATTATGCATGATCGCGGTATTGTCTGCCAGTATTCGGTTTGAGAGGGCCTGTCCTTCCCTGCCAGCTGCTGAACATCCGTCCGGTGCAAATCGGGCTCGTCAGCATTGCTCCGATGACAGCGCCAGATCAAAGGACCTCGAAGATGTGGGCCAGGCTGTAATAGATGCCAACCAGGATGAACAGAATGGCAGTTATGCGCCTCGCCCAGAGCTCGATTTGCCTCATTCGATCGAACACTTTGCCGATGAGTTTCGCTCCGAACGCGAGGAGCAGCGCGGACGCGATGACGGGCAGGGCTGTGCCGACGCCGTAAACACTGGGAAGGAGCACGCTTGAGCCTTCTTTCAACGAGAGCGGGATGAGACTACCGAAGAAAAGAGCTGCGGAAATGGGACAGAACGACAGAGCAAAGACGATGCCAAGCAAGCCGGCGCCCAGAATGCCGCTGTTTTCGGCGCGACTCTGCATCTTCTCGCTCACGCCTGAACCTGCAAATGGGAGCTTGAGGAGCTCAAGGAGGAACATCCCAACAAGGATCAGAACCGGTCCCAGAATCACGTTCATGTTTTCTTGAAGGAATCTCGACACCCCCGGCGCAAGGAGCAGTCCCCAGACGAGAAGCGCCCCCAGTACGAGATAGACGAGGAACCGGCCGACCGTGTAGAGAAGGCCCGCGAGCAGGACTGCGCGTGTGCTTCCAACTCGTCTTGAGATAAATGAGATCGCCGCAATGTTCGTGGCGAGTGGACACGGGCTTATCGAAGTGAGTATCCCCAGCCACAACGCCACCCCGACAGCATGAAGCCCCACTCTAGCCGACCGACCTCAGGTAGGCTCGAACCTCTTCGCGCACGTATTGCAGGAACGCCGGCTTGTCCCGCAGAAGCGTCCAGACCTTTTGCAAGTTCTTGTGGCGAGCCGGCTCACCGCCCATGAATTGGACCAAAACGACCGATTTAGTGTAGAGGCGGTAGTCATCTACGAAGTGCTGGTTCTTCTCCAGATCGATATTGATCGGCCTATACTCCAGACGGTGCTGTCTAAGGGCATCGCTGAATTCTCGTTCTATCGCCTCTTTCGTCAATGCCTCGAGCAGGCGGCAGGAGTAGCATCGTCGTGTCGTGTGGAAGTAATAGACGATGACCCCGTCCTCGAGTCCGGCAGGCGCCGCTGTCTGTCTCATATTCTCCCGCGGCTCCTCCCGCGGCTCCTCCCGCACTATGCCCGCCGGTCTAGTTTCGAGCTCTGCCTGGGCGCTCCTGGACGGTGAATGGGGCGTATGAGCGGGCGGGTCTGAGACCACGCCCCTACGTTCGGCCTCAGCGTCGCCAGGCGCTGAAGGCCCCAGCTTGCTGGGGCTGTTGACGGCTAAATAGGCCAAACTTGCGACAATGAACGAAAACAGGGCAAATGTTGCGATTCTCTTCGGCCCAAAACCCATGCTTCACCTCACAGATGACCTTAAAACCGACCAGAAAGAGCTACGAGATCAGCGCCTTTACCTCGTTGACCGTAAGGATTTTGCCCTGGGATTTCACCTCGCCATTGATGGCGAGAGCCGGTGTCATCATTACGCCAAAATCGCCGATGCGAGAGATGTCAGTGATCTTCTCCATGACAAATTGTATCTCAAGCTCCCTCGCTGCGGCCTCCGCGTTCTCCGCCAACTTCTCACACTTAGCGCAGCCCGCACCGAGAATCTGCAGTCTTATCATCGAATTCTCCTATGTAGTTAACTTCCCAAAGGTTATCCCCGAACAAGTGGCCATCACGACCACAAGTAAAACATAAACTATCGTCCTCCGAGTTCCCAGTATCCGTCGGATAACCAGCATATTCGGCAGCGAGAGGGCGGGGCCCGCCAAGAGAAGCGCAAGCGCAGGGCCCTTTCCCATCCCCGCGCCTATCAACCCCTGCAAGATGGGCACCTCAGTCAGCGTCGCAAAATACATAAATGCCCCGGCGATTGAGGCGAAGAGGTTGGCCAGCAGTGAGTTTCCACCCACAGCAGAAGTCACCCAGTTTGATGGTATGAGGCCCTCGTGGTTGGGACGACCAAGAAGCGCCCCTGCAATCAGGACCCCGAAGAACAGAAGAGGCAGAATCTGTTTGGCGAACCCCCACGTGCTGGTGAACCACTCCTTTGGCTCGCCGGCGCTTGTGGCAGTAACCACGCAAAGGCCAACAACTCCAGCCGCGAACGCCACCATTGGAGCGTCAGGAAGCAGTAGGGCAAGGATCACCGTTGGCGCAGCAGCGACAATCACCTTCCACCACTTCACACCCAACCAGACGATCAGGATACCGCCAAACGCCGCCGCCAAGGCCCCGGTGATG
>CAYZPW010000159.1:0-3328 GCA_964480475.1 uncultured bacterium
GGAATATGCCGCCGCCAGCGCCTTCAGCATCGTTATTGACGATCAGGCAGTTGGCCAGGTCCAGATCGCAGAAATACTCGCAGTAGATTGCCCCGCCGCCTATCGCCTCGGCGCCGGCCACAGAGTTATCCGACATCTCGCAGTGCAGAAGCGCTGGAGATGAATACTCGCGGCAAAAGAGAGCACCGCCGCCGGAGGAGGCCTCGTTCTGCATGAAGTTGCAGGAGGTTAGATCGCCGTCCGCGTTGTCGGTGAACGCTACTCCAGCGCCCCAGGGAGCATCGTTGCCAGCGATATCGGTCTCGTTGATTGCGGCCTGCGAGTCTTGCCCACAGAATACGCCGCCGCCTTCGCGCCTCGCCGAGTTGGCCCAGAGGTTAGAGCGCAGAAGCTCAAGGGTCGAGCCCACGCAGAAGATGCCGCCGCCGTCCTGCCCGGATGTGTTCAAGGAGATCTCGCAGTCGATGACGTTGCAGGTCCCTTCCCGCTCGCACGAGATGGCTCCGCCGTCGCCCGTCGCGACATTCGACCACAAGGTGCAGGATTGCAGCGTCACCTGACAATGGTGGCGGCAGTTGACCGCGGCGCCAGTATCAGCGCTATTTCTCGCGATATTCGAGGAATCAACTAGCATGCTTGAGAAGTTTTCCAGGACGATGCCGCCCGTGTTCTCCGTTATGGAGCAATCCTTGACCTCCACGTCCGCCCACCTGCATGCATAGACCGCCGCCCCGGTGTTCTGATCAAACGTGCAGTTCTCAATCGTCGGCGTGCAGTAGTATTCACTGCAAATACCGGCGCCACCCGTGCTTGCCGTGTTTATGACAAACTCGCAATCCTTTATCAGCGGAGAGCTCTCACCGTATAGGTAAATGCCAGCCCCGGCGCCGTGTTTCTCGACGCCCGTCGCGCTGTTGTTATACATTTTGCAGTTTCGGACTGTGAGCTCGGAGTTGATAGCGCAGATGCCGCCGCCGCAGGCGTCCGGCCATGTGCCCGTCGCCGCACCGCCCGTAAGCGCCATACCCTCTATCGTGACCGACAGCACACCATCAAGCAGGATCACGTGCGGCGCCGCGCCGCCAGCGTCCAGTACAGTAGACTCGGGGCCCATTCCTACCATTGTGACGTAATTCCTCACCTCAAGAGGAAAAACCTCGCCGTTCGCTGTCGCCGAGTAGTTGCCTGATGTGATCTCAAGTCTCGCCGGACGGCTCGGTTCGGCGCCACCGATATTGTCAAGAGCGTGCGTGATCGTCTTCCAGGGTCGGCTCCGGGACCCGTCGTTTAGATCATCGCCGATTGTGCTATTGACGTAATAAGTCGTTACAGATGCGAGTCCTACCGAAACGAGCACACACGCGAGGGCGACTGCCCACGCCCATGCTACGGTTCTTCTCATGGCTCTCTCCTCATGCGATGTCAGGACAAGAATCGCCAGCTGTCCGACCTAATGACTCTCCGCGGCCCAATCGAGTGGATTCATTACGGGACCGCGAGAGCGCCGGTTCGCTCGTGCGACGTTCTTGTCTTGAGCCTCAGTTTTACATAACATCTCGATCAGATGTGATACATATAATCAATACTCATGTCGTAGATTCTGTGGAGGAACTTAAATGAGCGATTGGAAAGCATTTGGTCTCGCGGCCTGTTTTCTCGGCACGTTGGGCCTGGTCCTTGCGGCCGCGGGGGGACACTGTGGTGATTGGTCGTCTCCCGAAGTAGTCGATCATCGTGACGGGGACTATTATGCGTCGGTTGTCATGGACGATGATGAGAACTTGCACGTCGGCTACCTCTATGCCCCTGACTTCGAGGCTCCGGAGATCGTTTATGCGTCAAATGCGTCGGGCCATTGGGAAAGGGAGACTATCGCCGAGCTCACCGCATTCTCTGGCTCGCATCCCGATATAGCGGTCAACCGCAATCGAGAGCCGTTCATAGTCTATTCAACGTTGCCCGCCGAGCCGCCCAAGCTGGCCGTCTTTCAAGGCTGGTTCTGGGACATATCGAGCTGCCCGAGCAAACAGATGGCTCATGGGGCGCCGCTCATCTTCGTCGATGACCTCGACAACGCCCACATCGTCTTCTGCTATGCCGACGGCTCGATCCAGTATCTCTGCAAAATGGGACTCTTCTGGGAGAGTGACGTTCTCCAAACGAACGCGAATGAAGTGACCGGCATCGTTGTCGATTCTTCCTTTGTGCCGCACGTTGTATATCTCGACCGTGAAGGAGACCTGATGTGCGCCTCGCTCCGCGCTGACGAGTGGGAATACGAGCTGGTCGCGTCGCCCGCGTACGGCTTGATCGGCCTTTGGGATTCGCTCGTGATCGACGACGAGGATAATCTGCGCCTCGCCTATTTGGATGGCACGCCTCCGTTGTTCTCCAAGCTGTTCTGCGCTACCAAGACCGGGGCGTTTTGGGAAGCCGAACCCCTTGAGGACGGTGGGATTTGGGCTCAGATAGCAGTCGGCGCGTCGTACACCACGCAGATAGCCCACGTGCAGTCCTATTCGTATAGCGATAAGACTAGGTATCTCTTTGGTGATGATTTGGGCTGGCATTCGGAGAACGTCCCGCTCAAGAGACACGGCCAATGGTCGCTTGCCTCGAGAATGACAGCGATGACGGCAGACTCTGAGTACCTGCACATTGTCTATGCGGGCGAGGACGAGACTGCCGAAGGCGGCAATGCGCTCCTTTACATCCAGGGCGAGCAGGGCAAGGCGATTGTCGGCGTGTCGGCCGAGCTTTCACTCAATGATGATTCGTTCAAAATGCACGATACGATGAGCGTCTCGGCGCACGTTACGAATGGCCGAGAGGAGGTGGCTATCGAGGCAAAAGTCTGGGTTGAGCATCCCAACGGGGAGGTCTTCTCGGTACTCGACCCTTGCTCGATGTTCGCAATTGGGCCTGAAATCGACGAGGAGTTCCTCATCTACGAATACACATTCTCTGGCACTGAGGCACCGGGAGACTACGAGATATTCGCGCGCCTCATCGACCCTGTCACGGGTGAGGAGTTCTCGCTCGACTCCGAGCCGTTTCACTTCTCTGCATTTTGATGAGAGTCGTCGTCAAGGCTCGAGGGTCGTCTCTCAGACTTAGAAGTTGTGCGCATACTTGGGGGATAGGCTCATTTGGAGAGATGGCCATAGATGTGGCTGGCAGGGTGATTCGCGGAGGGATTTATACTGATGCAACGCGAGGTTACACAGAGCTGCGCATCCCTGGAGGGGATTAACGTGAGTAGCCCCACGTGCAACGTGGGGGCCGCGTGCGTGCGTGGAATTCAGGGCCCGAGGGCGTCTGGCACTCT
>CAYZPW010000160.1:0-3300 GCA_964480475.1 uncultured bacterium
GCTTGTTTCTATCTGCAGACGTTTTGCGACTTCCTCGGGGTTCCTCCCGACCGTCTCTCTGGCCCATCGCAGCACACCGGGCTTCACAGGCACTTCCAGAGCTCTACGCATACTTGACCTCACTTCCCCAAACTAATGCAGTTAATCTTGCCCACGCCCAGCGGGAGCAGCGCTCTTAGCGCCTTGAGGTTGTCGCCGTGGATGATCAGGTTGTCGTTGAGGCTGATCTTGCCGGTTGGGCTCTTCTCCCTTACTGGCACAAGCTCGTGATACTCCACCAGCAGATGGTGATTCTGAACGAACGTCTTACCCTCGAACTGTATCTCAACCATCGATCACCTCGCCCCCGGTAACAGTTGGCAGCGTCCACAATCCGCAATCATCCCTTGGCCCTCGACCCTTCAATAACAATACGCTTCCTTCGGGGCGAATCAAGGCGGTTCGCTCTTCTCCTTTTCGCCTTTTCGCCCGTTTCCCCAACGGGGAAACCCCTCCGGCCTTTGCTGTTGACCAGTGGTGAGACATCTGGCATTTTGGGCGTTCCTTCGCATTGGGGATTGCGGAGTTTTGGGAGGTTACTTTCATAAGGGGTAACTGATGGTATATGTGCTTGGTGTAAACGAGATTCTGCACGACACGGCGGTCGCGCTGCTCGACGAGCAGAAGGTCATCGCCTTGATGGAGGAGGAGCGGCTGACGCGGGTGAAGCAGAAACCGGGCTTTCTTTTGGGCGGCGAGGGCCCAACGATGTCGATCGATTGGTGTCTGAAGACTTATGGTCTCAGAGAATCCGACATAGACGCGGTCGGCGTGTCGTTCGACGTCAGTTTCCTTCAGGTGCTCAAGATGCTGTGCGACACAGTCTGGCAGAGCGCGCTCAAGACGCCGCTGAGCCTGACGATTCGGAATCGGTTCGCCGAGAAGGACGTTGGGATGGAGCTTCTGAATGCCGCTATACCCTCGTATCTCTTTTCGAGGCGCAGGTTCCTGAACGACCTGAGGCGCCGGTTCAGAAACGTTTTCTTTTTCAACCACCACCTTTGCCACGCGGCGAGCTCGTTTCAGCTTTCGGGCTTTGACGAGTCGGGCATCATCGTCGCGGACGGGCTCTCGGAGGACACGCCGACGTCGCTTTGGCACGGCCGAAACTCGAAGTTGAAACTCGTCCGCAAGTATCCCGCAGCACAGTCGCTGGGCAAGCTCTATCGCACCGTGAGCGGCGTGCTCGGCTTCTACAATTTCGCGGTGGGAAAGACTATGGGCCTTTCGGCCTACGGTGAATATGACCCACAGTTTGAGCGCATGCTTGAGATTCGGGACGGCGATTACCGCGTGCACCTTACCGCGGTCAGGAAGCTCGCCCGATATGCACGTAGGAAGAACGACCCAATCGAGCAGGTTCACAAGAACATCGCGGCGACGCTCCAAGAGCTCCTGGAGCGGGCCGGCTGCGAGCTGGCGAAGGCTGTTCAAAACGCGACCGGGTGCAGGAACATCTGCCTCGCCGGCGGCGTGGCGCTCAACTGCCCGATGAACCACAGGATACTCAGTCTGCCGTTTGTCGATAACATCTTCATTCAGCCCGGTGCGATGGACATGGGCTCGTCGCTTGGCGCGGCGGTGCTTGCGCTGGAAAGGCTCGGGTTCGACTTCGAGGAGGAGATGCGGCACTGTTTCTACGGTAACGAGTACGACAATGATGGCATCGAGGAGGCGCTTAAGGGACTGCCTTACGTCAAGTTCGACGATGTAGTCTCGGTCGCGGCGAGGGCATTGGCCAAGAGCTACATTGTAGGCTGGTTCCAGGGCCGGATGGAGTTTGGACCCAGGGCGCTTGGGACGCGGAGCATACTCGCGAATCCAGCGGACCCGGGCATGAAGGACCGTGTCAATGTCGTGAAGACGCGGGCGCTTTGGAGGCCGCTTGCACCCTCCGTGCTCGAGGAGGACCTCGGCGACTGGTTCGAGGACCCGTCTCCCAGCCCGTTTATGACGCTGAATTTCGCGTTCAAAGAAGGCATGGGAGAGAAAGTGCCGTCGGTCATGCACGTCGATGGCAGCGCGAGGGTGCAGACCGTCGCGAAGGACTTGCCTGGTCGCTACCGGGAGTTAGTCCTCAAGTTCAAGGAGCTGACCGGCATCCCGATGGTCCTTAATACCTCTTTTAATGAGAAGGGTGACCCGATAGTATGCTATCCCAAGGATGCGGTTAAGACATTCTTGAACACCGATATGGACTTTCTCTGCATCGGGGATTTCATCGTCGCAAAGGATCGGGAAGCGCTTGACAAGCTGATTACTCAAGAAAGCCCTAAACATGACAAGAAAGCAACACGATAAGGCCATCAGGGAATGAATGTGCATTGTTTGACCTGACCTTTCGTGGAGGCAATATGAATTCAGAGACCAGAGCGGATAGGGAGATGACTGAGCCAAAGGGGTTCATGTATCGGGAAGAGGACGCCATCCGATTCGATGAGGGGATACTCGGCTTCCCGGATTCGCGCCACTACATACTGATTCCACACGAAACGGACAGTCCCTTCGCGTGGCTTCAGTCAGTTGACGAGGAGAGCCTCGCGTTCCTTATGATAAATCCAGTGGCCGTCAAAGCTGATTACGTTGTTCAGCTGCCTAAGAAGGCTGCTGATGACTTGAAACTGACGGACGCTTCCGAGGGCGTTGTCTTCGCCATTGTTGTCGTGCCCAAAGACCCGCGCAAGATGAGAATGAACCTCAGAGCTCCGGTCATAATAAATGTCCGTGAACGGCTCGGCCGGCAGGTAGTTCTTGAGGACACTTCTCTAGACCTCCGACACCCGGTCTTGTCGGAAGAAGAACAAGCAGAAGATTACTGATGCTCGTTCTGACCAGAAAGCGCGATGAGAGCATTATCGTTGGTGATTCCGTCGAGATAATGGTCGTTGACATCGGCCAGAACGAAGTCAGGATCGGCATCTCCGCGCCTCGTGAGTTGAGCGTCCACAGAAAAGAGGTCTATGAGGCGATACTGCGGGAGAACATCGCCGCCAAGCTCACCCGAAAGAAGCCCCTCAAGCTCCCCAAGATCAGCAATCCCCGCAAGAAGTAGGACTCAACCTGACGCCAGCGTGGGCTGCTCCTTTCTTCCTTTCTTGTCCGCCGTAGTCTCCGCCGTCGCCAAGCTTTGGCGGACAAGTTGTCGAAGGAGGATTTCCGTTCTATCGCCAAACTGCTCCGAGAGAATCAGGAGTTTTCACATTTCTTAGCCCTAATACTGTTCACTTAAGCACTTGGACGCGGCATTGAGCGGTGGTTCTA
>CAYZPW010000161.1:0-3205 GCA_964480475.1 uncultured bacterium
TCCGGTTCTGTGAGGGTGAAAGCCAGTAATGGCAGAACTACTCAACTGACACCGCACTTGCTCTAAGTGAGAATGTTTCATTCTCTGGATCGCCCGCTGCAAGGTTAAAAGAGCGACTTATCATAGGGCGGTGCCAGGTCACCGCGGAAGAAAGCGGCGTCAGGCCACCGCACTCCAAAGGCCAGAACCAGCTTGCGTCAATAAGCGGCCAAGTTGGTAAGATCACCCACAGGTCGGAACTCCGAACTTGCTGGGTTAGTTTAACTTCCGAGGCAAGCGTCGGGAGGGCGCCCTTCTGGTTGTGTTATAGTCCTTGAGGGTTTTGCTGAATGCAGGTGCTTTTCGCGCCTTGGAGGCTTGAGTATATTTTGTCTGAGAAGAGGCCTGAACATTGCATTTTCTGCGACATGGTCGCTTCCAGCGACGACGAGGGGAAGCTCGTGGTTCGTCGCAGCGAGCGGAGCATCGTGGCTCTTAACCGCTATCCATATAATAACGGCCATCTCATGGTGGCGCCGATGCGGCACGTCGGGACCCTCGCGGAGCTGCACGAGGCAGAGATACTCGATGTCTTTAAGACGCTCAGGCTTTGCGAAATGGTTCTCACGAGGAGCCTGCGACCGGAGGGATTCAATATGGGGATCAACATCGGCCGCTGCGCGGGGGCCGGGGTCCCGGGGCACGTTCACGTTCATATCGTGCCTCGTTTCAGCGGGGACAGCAGTTTCATGACCATCGTCTCGCAGGTCCGGGTCATCCCTGAACTGCTTTCGGAGACGTTTGGGCGGCTCAAATCCGAATTCGCTTCACTAAGCGCTGAAGATGAAGGCAAGACGTAGGCTTCGAATAGCGCTTGTCTCAACAGCGATCTGTCTGCTGGGGGTTCTCTCATATTTTTTTCTCTCCTCATCTCACGGGAGTGGTCACGAGGCCACAGAGAAGATCGACCTGTCCGAGGAATGCCTCAGCGATGCCATCGTAATAAAAGGCTTTCGCCAGACTGTTGCCGAGGGAGCAAGGACGATTTACGACCTTTGGGCGCAGACCGCGACGCTGAGGGTCGAAACGAGGGAATACTCGCTCCAGGGCGTTCTCCCGGCGAGCACCTACTTCGGGGAGAAGGGCCGTCGAGTTTCGTTCAGCGCGGACGAGGGCATCTACGAGCCGCATTCGGACAATGTCATACTCCGGCGAAACGTCATGGCAATGCTGTCCACCGGCCTGACGCTGAGGTGCGATGAGGTCAGATTCAGCCGGTCCGAGATGACCGCGTCAAGCGAGTGCCCGGTGGTCGTTACCGGCGAGGGCATCCGCTTTCACGCGAAGGGTTTCTCGGTCGATCTCCTCTCTCAGGAGATACTGTTTCCGTCCGTAATACACGTCGAATCGGACTCATCGCCGACCGAGGTAATGCAGCTCCTTGGGGATGAGGACCGAGCGCCCAGCTCTCAAGAGGCGCTGGAAGAGGGGTTTCTGCTAAAAGCCAATCGAATGCTAGTGCGCATTAGCGAGAAGACCGCTGAACTCACCGGCGATGTGGCTTTCAGGCTCGGAGAAAACGAGCTTTTTGCCGAGCTGGCGTTGTTTGGCTGGGGCAAGAAGCTTCGAGAGATTGAGTGGGGAAAGCTGGACGGTGTAGTTGTGGTCAAGACACCGGACGGTGCAGTGGGGTGCGAGCAGGCTGAGTATCGCGACGGGCGCCTCGTCCTTCAGGGCAAGCCCCTGCTTGTTCACGATTTCGATAGGCTCGGCGCCGCCGGAAGGGATCATTCGGCTGATGGGACGCAGCAGGGACCATGGCCTACCCCTTGGTCGAGCTTCGAGAGCGGTCGGAAAGAGCGCGGCCGAGCATCCTTCTTCGGCGCCAGAGACAGATTCACCGTGCTCCGTTCTGCGGCGCGCTATCTTGGCTGTAGTACTCTGAGCGCAGAGAAGATGATTTATGAGGAGGGCTTTGGCCGATTCTCAGCTAGGGGCAGCGTGATTCTGTCGCTCTCCGGTTCTGCGGGCATGGCTGAATCGGCGCCTGTGACCTGTTCGAGAGTTCTTGCTCACTCGCTTGACGTTGATCTCGACGCCAAGAGAGCGCATTTCGCCGGAGGAACTGTCTTAACCCACGGCCAGAACTCCATAAGCGCCAACACGCTTTCTGCGGGGATGAAGAGCATGGGCAGGGGCGATGTCCAAATAGAATCGCTCGACTTTGGCGGCTCGGTCGAGGCCCGCGTCTTATCGCCCGATAGGTCCAAGGGACCTGACACAGATGCGAGGTTACGTCTTGTGCGGCTTCATGCGCAGGAGCTTTCGGTCGATACCAGCGGCGGCGAGGTCCACTGCTCTGGGGACGTCTCGATTCACTCGCAGGATCAGGCGCTCAGTTGCCAGGAGCTTCAGATGACCCTTTCGGAGGGCATGTCGGGCATCGAGCGGCTTGTGGCAAGGGAAAGCGTGGTTCTCGAGACTCAGGGTCGGATGGCGACGGGCGGCAAGTTCGTTTTCGACGGACTCCGCAATGTCGCGGAGCTCACGCGGCAGCCAAAGGTTTGGTATGGCGAAAACGTCATACTGGGTCGAAAGGTCTTCTATGACCTCCAGACGGGCAATCTCAGCGTGATTGACCGCGTCAACGGTGTATTCTATAGTGAAAAGGAGCTCGGAGTTGGCCAGAAGGGCGAAGGCGGCCAGGAGCACACCAGTGAGAACGAGGCGACTCTTTCGCTCAGCGACTCCATCCGTCGGCCTGGCAAGGTTGAGCTCTCGGCAGACAGGTTAGATTATAATGAGAAGACAATGGAAGGCTCTTATTCAGGCGGGGTAGTGGTTCGCAAGGGCGAGGCGGTGTTCTCCGCGGACAGCATTAAGATGATAGGCGACCCTGCATCGGGTAAGATAGAGACCCTTGAGGCGCGTGGAAATGTTCGAGTCCAAGACGGATTGAGGGTTCTGCGAGCCGAGCGAGCGATTTACTATGACGATGAACAGAAGGTGGTGCTTTTCGGCAGCCCGAAGGTCTATGAGTTTGGGAAGATAATCACGAGAGGAACGCTAGTTACGCTGTATCTTAAGAAGAAAGAGTATGAGATCAAGGGCGAGGACGAGACCAAGATCAAGACGACTTTCTTCGTGCCGGAGAAGCGGTAGGCGATGAGAAAGGCGGAAGGCGGAAGGCGGAAGGCGGAAGGCGGAAGGCGGAAGGCGGAAGGCG
>CAYZPW010000162.1:0-3067 GCA_964480475.1 uncultured bacterium
GAGGCTGGTCTGATAGATGAGAAACGGCTTGCCGACCTCAAAGCTGAAGCCAACGAGATTCTGTCGATGGTCGTCAGTTCCATCAAGACAGCCCGGCCCCGCTAATAATCCGCAATCCGAAATCCCAAATCCGCAATTGGCGCAATCCGAAATCTAGTGCCGCCTGAGGAGGCGCTTCAGGCTCTTGAGAGACTTGTGGACGAGGCGCCAGAACCAGCGGAGGCATTTTTGGTCGAGGACTTTAGCGACGAATCCGTTGGATAGGAGCTTCATGAGCGGCTTGGGAAAGCCATAGTGGGCACCCATAACCAGGAAGTTCAGGAAAGACTTCTCGAAGGCGTGATAGTGCTTGCGATAGACCGTGTTCCGCTCGTCCTTGATGATACCGTCCGCCTTTGCTCTTTCGTAAATCTCGGTCCCGGGATAGAACGTCAGCGAGAAGAACTGGACAGCAAACGGTCTGGGTAATTCCATAAGCAGCCGGACTGTCTTGAGCACATCCTCGCGCGTCTCGTAAGGGTTATCTAGTATAACGTCATAAATAGGTGGGCAGAGGCTGTCCTTGTGCTTGTTGAGCAGCTTAGCGCCTTTGCGAACCTCGTCGTTAGGTATGTTGCGATTGTAATAGACCCGGTTGACTTCCTCGCTGCCGGTCTGAATGCCCATCTGCGCGCAGCGCATCCCCGCGTCCACGAGATAATCTATCTTCTCCTCCGTCATGAACGGGGGCGAGACCTGGACAAAAAACGGCAGGCCTATTCTCTTCTTATACTCTTCGCAAAACTCCTTCAGACGCTGCTCAGGCATCGCGGGCATTGATTCGTCGGCAAAGAGGAACAGCTCAACGTAAGGCATGCGCTCCTTCACCCGCTGGAGTTCCAAAATTACGTTCTCCGTGCTGCGGCGGCGAAGTATCTTCTGGCCTGGGGAGAGCTTTCGCAGCGCGGAATGGCAGCAATACGCACACGCGTGAGGGCAACCTCGCGTCGTTATCGTCTGATAGACGCACAGTCCGCCGCAGATGCGCATCCCGTTGACAATCTGGTCCTTTTGTATCTCGTAAGTCATTCTCAGGAGTCGCTTGCCATCCTTCGCCGCGGTGTAATGACTCTGATAGTCGTAGTCCTGAAAGGGAAGGGAGTCGAGGTCGAGGATGAGCGGCTCGAGCTGGTTCTTTTGCAGAGCGCCATTGGTTTTGAACCAGAGGTTCTTGATGTCGCGGTAATCCCTCTTCCGCTCCATCGCACGCAGCAAGTTGAGCATCGCATACTCGCCCTCACCGACGCACGCTACGTCACAATAGTTGAGCGATTCCTCCGGTGATACCGTCGGATGAATGCCGCCCCAAATCACAGGGGCAGCGAGATTCTCTCTCAGGTTCTCGCTCAGTTGAACCGCCCGGTCGAAGAAATTGCTCATCACGCAGATACCGACGACATCCGAGTCCGAGCACCTCTGAACCACGTCATCCATCAGGCTCTGCTCGTAGGGGCGGCCAAACTGAGGATCGTAGCTCAAAAGGGCCTTGTAATCGGGCAAGAAGATCATCTCGCACTCGTAGCCCTTGCTCTTAATGAACGAGGAGAGGCAGCGCAGCCCCTGCGCGATAGTGTCAAGATAAGTTGAAATAAGGGTTACTTTCACTCGCAGAAAACCCCGGGCGCCATCTCGGCTACCTGACTAAACAGCTCTTACAAAGCAATAAACAGACACATTAACCGGTATAAGCATACTGTCCATGTCGCGCTAATGCAAGCGGGCGCCCAGTAATCAGATAGGGATGGGTTTAGGTGTTGCGCTATTGCGAGATGCAACCCTATGAATCTCTATCGGAGGATATGGGGTGCTGGGTGCCGACTTCATAACAAGGGTCGCCTTGACCCGAACCGTCTGCCGTGCCGACCGGTGAAAACGAGTATATGTTTCGCGCCCAGTTTTCGATATTACACTACTAGTGGGATTGAAGAAAGGGAGGCGCTCGACGCAGTGCCCGTTCTTGTCACTGCTGCCCGCAGACACCTCTTTTGAATGGGCGAGGAGCGCAGCGGGATGAAGGGCATGGATTCCAATTGATTCTGGATTCCTGAGGGCTTTGAGATGTTTGACCTTGTTTACTTCGACATATCAGGCAAATGCAACGCAAGGTGTCCGTGGTGCCAGACGGGCGTGTTGAACCTGCACAAAAAGCCGCTGAAGGGCGGGTTCATCGACGTCGAGACATTTGCCGCAGCAATAGAATATATGCTCAAAATGGGGATAATCGGCCTGAGCACTCAGGTCGATCTCTACAACTGGGGCGAACCGTTCCTGAATCCCCAATTCAAGGAGATTATCCGTTTCATGAGCACGACAAACGTGCAATTCGGCCTCAGCACAAACTGCTCAAAACTCACAACATTTGAGGAGCCCCATCTCCAGACCAATCTGAAGCGTGTTCTCTTCTCGATGTGTGGCTTCAGTCAGGCCTCCTACGACCGAATCCACGGCTTCGATTTTGACACGGTCAGGAGCAATATCGTAACGATGGTGCATAATTTCCGAGAATGTGGCTTTCACCAGGAAGCTTGCATTCCATTCCATTTATACCAGTTCAATCTGGACGAGATAAGGCCCGCCTATCAATTCGGCCTAGAGCACCAGATCGGGCTATATCCTTACTACGCGCTGTTCAACGACTTCGACATGACCATGGACTACCTCTGCGGGACAATGCCGTACGAGCAGCTGAAGGAAGTGTCGCAGGAGCTGGTCCTCTTCTACGTGAAAGACTACATCGCAAATATGCCCCACAATTATCGATGCCCACAATACGACATATTGACGCTTGATGAACACTGCAACGTCCTAACCTGCTGCTTTGTGGAGAAATACGCCGAAGAATACGTCCTGGGCAGCATCTTCGATCTAACCCTCGAGGAGATCAACGCCTCGAGGATACAGCCCATCTGCAAAAGATGCCTCACGACAGGGGCGTCATATTGGGTCCACAACGCCTACTTCAAACCACCGGTCTAGCCCTAATACTGTTCACTTAAGCACTTGGACGCGGCATTGAGCGGTGGTTCTA
>CAYZPW010000163.1:0-2978 GCA_964480475.1 uncultured bacterium
TGAGCAAGAGAATCACGATGGGTGACAAGTAGGCGGACGCTCTTCCGGCCGCAAATGGGTAACCGCCTAGAAAGCACGTCAGCAAAGCAGCCGCTAGCGTCCCGGCAGAAAGAACACTGATTGGTTGATGACCAGATTTCAAGAACCAAACAGCGCCAATCAGGCTGAGGAACAGGACCAATCCCGGCACATCTGGCATCCCAACCGCGGTCCCGAAAACCTCAAGGAGCCTCTTGCCAAGCCAGCTAACAACCGGCGAGGAGGGGAAAGCCTCCTTCCACAAGAGCATCATCTGGCCATGTCCCAGAGAGTGCTTGACCGTTGCCTCGAACAAAGAGCACCCGGCGACGCAGAACGAAATCAGGAACACAACGCAGGCCGAATAGCTCTGCCGCGTTCTCCCCTTTAGCGCGGACAACCCAATCACAAGCCCAAATCCAAACAGGACGAAAACGGACGTGTAGGACAGCCACATCAATGCAGGCAACACTGCCGACAAGACATATCGCTTGGTCTCGGAAAGACCCTCCCACAGCACTGCGACGTAGAGAATCAGGGCAGTTCCAAGCTGGTCAAGGACATAATGCTTGAAGCTGGTTCCCCAGTTAACGTGCAGAACGCCTAGCGCATAGAGCGAGGCGCCCAATGCCCCCAAAAGGCCTGGGACCGCTTTTGTAACCACCCGGGCAAAAACACAGACGCAGAGGCAGCCGGCGAGAAGTGGGACAAGTCTCATTGAATGCTCAAGACTGCCCCACAAGCCATAGATAAACTTCGCAGCGAGCCCAAGAAAGGGCGGGGAAACAAGGTTGTAATCAAGTCGCTGCAAAAGCCCTCCGTAGCTGCGCTCGACAACGCTCAGGGCAAGATTCACCTCATCTAGCCACAGACTCCTGTTGTAAAGATAAACCGTCAGCCGGACCGCTATGCCGACGGCGACTACTGCAAACAGAGCCCAACGTACTGCCCGATCTGTCCGCTCGGTCATATCGTTCTCGTCCGTTGATTTGACGCCGCGATATGGGTAGCCATTGTCGGCTCAAAAGACCCCGACGCGACGACCCCATTGACCAGAAAGCCTCACCGCAAATATACTGACGATACTAATCTAGCATAAGGAGCACAGCAATGGATCGTTTTCACGCGGTTAGTCCGCTCGATTTTCGCTATTACGGCGGTGAGCAATCGCTCTTTTCAAGACTCAAGCCCTTCGTCTGTGAAGAGGCGTCAATTCGTTACCAAGCCAGGGCTGAGGCGGCGCTAGTTGAGACGTTCGCCGACCTGGGCCTCTGTTCGCGCGAGGTCGCGTCCGAGGTCACTCAGGCCGCACGCGCCATCAGCGCCTCGCGCGTCTATGAGCTCGACGAGGCTCTTCACCACACGTCAAGAGCGCTGGTTGAGGCGATTCGCGAGAAGGTCTCGGCCGAGGCGCAGCGATTCGTGCATCTCTTTGCGACCTCGTTCGACATCCTCGATACCACCAACGCGCTACGCTACCAGGACCTCGCTCGTGAGGTCTTGATTCCCGACTTGGCCGCGCTCGTCTCGACGCTTTGTCGCATCGCTAGGAATCACGCAGGCACACTCCAGATCGGCCGGACGCATGGGATGCACGCCGAGCCGATCACGTTCGGCCTGTTCCTCTCGGTATATGTCAGTCGCCTCGCAAATCGTACGATGGTGATTGAGGCCGCCAGGCAGAACCTGAGGGGTAAGCTCTCCGGGGCTGTGGGCGGTCACAACGCGCTCGCTCTGAAGTTCCCGAAGTCCGCGCATCTGGTCGAGCGGCTTTTCCTGGCCAGACTAGGGCTGCTCCCGTCGGACACATACACCTCGACGCAAGTGGTCGAGGCGGAGTTCGTGGTCGATTTCGCCCATGCGATAACCAGCTGCTTCTCCGTTTTGGCAAACCTCGCGGACGACATGCGCCACCTGCACCGCACGGAGATAGCCGAGGTGATCGAGCCTCGCGGCAGGACGGGCGTCGGCTCATCCACGATGCCTCACAAGACGAACCCCAAGAGCTTCGAGAACATCAAGAGTCTCTACAAGGCCTTCATGCCCAGGATGATGACGCAGTATCTGGACCAGACCTCGGAGCACCAGCGCGACCTCACGAATTCCGCGTCCGGGCGGTTCACAACGGAGCTCGCCTGCGCCTTCGATTACGCCGTCGTGAGAATGCAGAAGACGCTCGACGGGCTTGTCATAGACGAGGAGAGGATGAAGGCGAACCTCGACCCGAGTATGGGCTTCATCGCCGCCGAACCGCTCTACATCCTGCTCTCGCTGGCCGGTCTGCCGGACGCCTACGACAGGGCAAAGAACCTCGCCTCGGCCGCGCCAGAGCGGGGCCTTAGCGTTTTGGAGCTCGCCCGCCAGGACGAATCCCTTAAGGACGCTCTTGACTCCTTAAGCGCAGGTAACCTCGAGATATTAGAGGACCCAGCCCGATACATCGGCGACGCGCCCGCGCGGGTGCACGCGACCTGCGACCACTGGGAGGCAAAGATGTCGGACCTCTTGGAATACCTCAAGACAGAAAAACAAGCGCTGAAGAAGCCGCCCGTCCGCTGGCTCAAGAGGCTCGCGAAGACGATAGCCGACGCCGAGGCCGGCAAGCTCGTGCCCGAGCAAACCATCCCCTACTCACGCCGCAACATGATCGAGGAGTGGTAGAGGGTCCACGAAGGACACGAAGAAGCACCAAGGGGCGCATGTTGGACAAGGACAAGAGCGAAACGCCGAAAGGCCAGTCTGCTGAAGAGGAGAAGCCGCCCGGCTACTATAACCCGAAGGATCCTAAGGCCCGATCAGGAATCGATCTCGCAAGTCTTGGCTCCCTGAAGGGCAGGAACGTGAGTAGTCCCGCGTTTCAACGCGGGGAATCCGTGCGGGCAGACAATCCTCTACCCCGAAGGCGTCCGGCTTCGATCTGCATCGACCCGTAGGTTGAAATCCACGGCTATTCACATTAT
>CAYZPW010000164.1:0-1425 GCA_964480475.1 uncultured bacterium
TACGAGATAAGTCCTCGTGACTGGAGTTCAGACGTGTGCTCTTCCGATCTACTCGCGCCAAAGGCCGAGTCCCTTGGCCTTTGCATCTTGCTGAAGCTGACGTAACTCCCCCTTGTATCTGTCGTTCGGGGCAATGTGGTAGGCCTTTGCCAGACCCGCCTTGACGAGTTCAGCGTTGACGAAAGCGTCACCAACGAAGACATAAGCGAGCGCGCGGCCATACTTGTCGCGCTTCACTTCATCGAACTCAAGCGACACTGTTCTCCTGAGAACAAGCCGCCTACAAAACTCTCTCGCCTCTTCGGCAAACCGTTGCGGAACGCCGAAGTCGTAGTTCATCTCCGGCGTGTCGATCCCTATCAGCCTGACGGGGCCAAGTGATTTGACGACGATCGTGTCGCCGTCAATGACCTTGGTGCAGAAATAAGGATACCTCTCAAGGCCCCGCGTGCGCGAGCTTGGCACGGGAGCCTGTGTCGGCGCGGGCTGCGATGACGCGCGAGGCGCAAAGAAGCGGTAAGCTCTCACCGCCAGCATACACACCGCCAACACCGCGACGGCTGCAATCGCAATCCTACGCGTCCTTACTGAGAACATCAGCTCCGCACTCCGTTAACGACGCGGGCAAACAGAACAGTCTCGTTACGCCGTCGGGTCGAACGACGCACCAAATCATCATAGAGGCGTCGTCAAGAATCGCAATTCCTTGCCCTGGTTGCAAACGTATAGAGCCATCTGTAACAATTCGACCCATGACTATTGCGGTTAAGAGGCGGCATTTGACGATTCGGCGGTGGCTGCCGAGTGCTGCGGAAGGGGCCGAAACGATTCTCAACGTTGGCTGCGGGACGATCCCGCTGCCCGGCACAAGCGGAACGTGGCGCATCGTTAATCTTGAGGTCAGGCGGAGGACGGTTCCCAACCTCGTGCTCTATGATGGCTCGACCTTTCCTTTTCGGGACAATTCGTTCGACGCGGCGCTGTGCCTCGACGTGCTCGAACACGTCGAAGACGACTGCTTCATGCTGGCCGAGATCGGCCGCGTCCTGAGGCCTCAAGGCAGCCTTGTTCTCACAACGCCAGCGCTAGAGCACGACTTCAAGGAGCTGGTGTTGCCCCTGGGACGGCGTGCCAGGCAATGGTCCGAGGCGGAGGCGCAGTGGGGTCACGTCCGCCCGGGCTATGAGGTCGGAGAGCTTGTCTGCAAGTGCCACGCGGCCGGCCTTTCCGTAGTCGGTGTCGAGAAATACGGCGGCACAATTGCTCAGGCGCTCTATCAGCTCTGGTATCTGCGGGACCTAGCGTGGCTGTTCAGCAAAAAGCTCGTGCTGCCCTGGCTTCTGAGGGAGCTCGCGCTAAGGCTCGATCACCTTTTATACAGGAACCGCGGCTGTGCAATCGCGATCAAGGCGGTATCGTCGGAAT
>CAYZPW010000164.1:1525-2722 GCA_964480475.1 uncultured bacterium
GAGTCCGCAATTGAACGAGACCGGGATTCGGATAAGGAGGCTTTAGGTCCGGCAATTAACGTTAAAAGCAAAGAGGTGACTGAAATGAAGAAAGCAGCGTATCTTGCCCTTCTGGGCCTTTTTCTGTCGTCTTGTGCCAGCTTGTGTTGGGCCAGGCATTTCGAGCTGCGAGGCTCGGGAGAGGGCCCCGAGAACTACTTTGGCGTGGCTTTGTCGTTTCCTCATGTGGGCTCTGAGGTGCAATTTGGCCGCGTCCTTCAGAATCAAGGTTACGACGTTGGCGCCAGCTGGTTCATCGTGTCCCACTGGCAAACGCCTCTTGCGTGGGCAGAGATGGAGAAGTACACCGACCCGATGGGCCAGCCCGTCTTCTCGGACGTTGACGCCGTTACGCTCGACGCTTTCAGGAACTGCCACGACCGGGGGATAAAAACGATGGTCACGCTGTCGTTCAGCAATCCGCTCTATTACCCTGACTGGCTCTACACACCTGACAAGCCGATCACGTGCGACGGTGGTCAGAGATGGTGCTTCTACGTCCGCTCCACTGATGAGCCTGACGGAAAAACATCTTACGATCACGAAGACCCTGACATAGGCCACATTGAGACGACGCATATCTGCGCCGAATGGCTTGCAAGATACCTCAAATACTGCAAGACGGTGGCGGAGTACTACGGCGAATACATCGATGGTTGGATGATCTGGGAAGAACAGAACTGGCTGCCTTCCGGTAGCACGAACGCTGACGCTTGTATGTGCAAATCCGAGTTCTGGAGACCGTATCCACCTTACGCGATTGAGGAGGACTGGCGAAAGATGACCAGGCTCTACGCCGAGATGCTCTTGAACGCGGCGCCTCTGATGAAGCGGCTGACGCCTCACGCGGAACTCGTGTTCGGAGCGACGTGTGGATGTGACGTTCCGTATATTGAGGCTGTTGTTGAGGAGATGGCAGCGCTTGGGGCAACGCCGGAGTTCTTCACGACGAACATCGACGGTTACGGTTTCCACGGATTCCGTTCTGGTGTGTGGCGTTCTGCGGACGAGGTGTATCTTGGCGCGCCCGAAGTTGAGGTCCCCTCGCCACATCAGTATGCACCGGACGATACGCACTACGGTAGATGTTCGATGTTCGTTCATTACGCGAGTCTCGGGCCGCCGACACTGAGCTTCCTGGAGCATGTGAGCGAGCTG
>CAYZPW010000165.1:0-2493 GCA_964480475.1 uncultured bacterium
GACATGCGAAAGCTCAAGATATTCTCAGACGTTCTCAGGTCCAAGTTCCTGCACAGGCCTTTTTACGTGCACTACTACATAACACGGCGGTGTGTATTCAGGTGCAAGATGTGCTCGATCTGGAAATACGGCAACGTTCAAGAGGAGCTGCCCGTCGAGAGGATAGCGGAGCTGGCGAGGCGCTTGCGGAGAATTGGCGTGCCCAATGTGGTCTTCACAGGCGGAGAGCCGTTCATCCGCGAGGAGCTGCCGGAGATAACCAGGTCGTTTAAGGACGCCGGCATCACAGTCCGCGTCCAGACGACCGGGGCCAAGATTGTAACGCCCGAGCGGATAGACGCCGTGGTTGACGCCGGAGCGGAGCACTTCACCGTGTCGCTCGACTCGCTCGATCCCGGCACGCAGGACGCAATCTGCAACACGAAAGGGCTTTGGGATTGTGCCGTCAACACAATCAAGCACATCGTCAAGCGCCTCCCGAAGTCGGTCAACGTCGTCAACACGGTGGTCTCAAGAGCAAACATCGAGGAGCTGCCTCAGATCGTCGAGTTCGTCAACGGCCTCGGCGCATACGCCAGTCTCGTGCCCGTCCACCTCCTTCCATCCGCTGAGCAGGAGAACCTTATCCGCAACTATGCAGAAGAGATGACGTTCAAGCCCGGGGACGAATATCTCATAGACGAGGCGTACGACGCTGTGACTGAAATGAAGAGGCGCGGAATGCGCATCGGTGCCTCAATGAAGTTCCTCGAGGAGTCAAGGGAGGCATTGAAGACCGGCGACTACAGCTTCGCCTGCGATGCGGGTCGGCTCTACTTCGTCGTCTTCCCGGATGGTTCGCTATCGCCGTGCGACGAGATAGCTCCCTTCTGCAACGTCCTCGACGACGATTTTCTGAACTACTTCGACTCGCAAGAATACAGCCAGAAGGTTAGCGAGCTGATCAGGCCGTGTCCGGGCTGCATCTATGGCTGTTGGCGCGAGACCTCATATCTGATTCGGGACAACCGAGTCCTGCTCGAACGGATATTCTCATTCCTAAGATGAGTTTCAAGTTTCACGTTTCACGTTCCAAGTTGGCATTCGAAAGCAGGTTTGCTCGCTTTGCAGGCGCCTTCGTGCTTCTTGGTGTCCTTCGTGGACCGCAGCTAATATGAATCCTGGTGTGCTGGCGGGGTCTATTGGACGGGTGCTTGTTCGTAGAGAATGCCAACTGCTGGTGCTTGCCTTGGTTCTGAGGGTTGGGTTTGTGGTTGCCTTGCCAACTCACGAGTTTATCCCAGGACCAGATCAGGTCCTACATGAGTCGCTTGCGCGGAATTTCTTGGCCGGGCGAGGCCTTTCCGTTTCCGAGGACCTGCTGCATCCCCCTGCCGATGAGCCCGAGTGGGTCAAGAGAAAACTCGACATGTACCGAGAGCTCGGCGGCCTCTGGGGGCTCATTCGTCCAGGGATACCCCAGATCACTATCCCGCCTCTGAACCCACTCCTGCTGGCCCTTTCCTATTACTTGTTCGGGATGGGGAATCTGCTCCTATATCGCCTGATCATGGCGTTGCTGGGCACTGCAACTTGCTGGCTAGTCTTCGACGTGACGAGGCGCGTCTTTGGCGTCAAGGTCGCCCGTCTGACGCTTCTAATTCTCGCCCTGTATCCGGCGCTCATTTACTTCACTGGCGTGGTGCTGACCGAGACGCCTTTCATATTCTTATTCGCCGCTCTTGTCAACTTGATCGTCAGGTTCAGGGAGCGACCGCGGCCGATTCTGGCCGTCCTCGCGGGCGCCTGCTGGACGCTCGGCCTCCTGTCAAAATCGACGATGGCAATGATGCTCCCACTGGGCATTGTGTTCATCCTCATCCCCAAGCGCGGCGTCCTCAAACCGAAAGAAGCCGGCGTCTTTGTGCTCACAATAGCCGTCTGCCTCGTGCCCTGGGTCGTCAGGAACTACCAGATATTCGATCGCATCGTCATCATGCCGACCAAGAGCTGGAACCTGTGGGAGAGAAACAACTATCGCTTCAACGAGCGATTCTACACAGAGGAGAAGGAGGCGCGGGCGTATGAGTGGCTCATCGGGAAGCCGCCGTTTGACGTCAACAGGCCCGAGACGGTGCAGTTCCCCCAGTTCGCGCCCGACCAGAATGAGGTCCAGCGCAACGCCGAATACGTCAAGCTCGCGAGGGAGTTCATCCTGGCCAACCCCGGGCTATATGCACGGCTCTGCGTCGTACGGTTCATCGAGTTCTTTAGGATACTGGGTCGCTCACGGACCTCACCGCTCGTCACGGCTGCCCGGCTGCTCTCCTATGGCCTTGTCCTCCCGTTTTTCGTCGTGGGTTTCTTCCTGTCGTTCAAGAAGTCGGAGCTGCTCTCGAGGCAGAAGTGGGTTTTGACCGCGGTCATCCTCATCTTCGTCGCGTTGCACGTCTTGACAACCGCTGAGCCGAGATACAGGCTGCCAATCGAGCCATACATGGTCGGTTTCGCGTC
>CAYZPW010000166.1:0-2272 GCA_964480475.1 uncultured bacterium
CGGACGCGGGCGATGTATGCGACCCGTTCCGCGACCGAGATGGCGGACCTTGCGTCAAGCAGATTGAAGATGTGCGAACATGCGATGCAGAAGTCGTAGGCGGGCTGCTCGAGCTTGCTGTCGAGGAGTTTGAGGCATTCGGCTTCGTATAGGTCGAAGAGCTTCCTCATCCTCTCGACGTTGGCGGCCTCGAAGCTGAACTTCGAGAACTGCACCTCGCGCTCGCGGAAGAGGTCGCCGTAGGTAACGTCACCCGCCCATCGCAGCTTGAAGACGTTATCGACGCCCTGGACAGGAGCGACTATGCGCTCCATACCGTAGGTGAGCTCCACGCTCGGAGGGTCGAGCTCGATGCCGCCTATTTGCTGGAAGTAAGTAAATTGCGTGATCTCCTGGCCGTCGAGCCAGACTTGCCAACCGACGCCGGCAGCGCCGAGCGTGGGCGATTCCCAGTCATCGTGCACGAGGCGCACGTCGTGGTCTTTGGGCTCAAGGCCCATTGCGCGGAGGCTGTCGAGGTAGATGTCCTGGATATTCTCCGGCGGGGGTTTCATGATGACTTGGAATTGAAAATAGTGGCCGAGCCGGTTGGGATTCTCGCCGTATCTGCCGTCGGTCGGCCTGCGGCAGGGCTGCACATAGCCGACGTTGGCGGGCTTGGGCCCAAGGACGGAGAAGAACGTGGCAGGGCAGAACGTGCCGGCGCCGAGCTGCATGTCGTAGGGCTGGACGATGGCGCAGCCCTTTTCGGCCCAGAACCTCTGAAGCGCGATTATCGTATCCTGGAAGTTCACGTATTACCGTCTAAGAAAAAGGGCGGCGGGCCCACTGCTTCCGCGAACCAACCGCCCTTCGTTCGTTGCCTATTTGATTAGACTACGCCGTATTTCTTGCCGACCTGCGTGAAAGCGTCGATCGCCTTGTCCATTTGCTCCTTCGAGTGAGCGGCGGAGAGCTGAACGCGGATTCTCGCCTGGCCCTTCGCCACAACGGGATAGAAGAACCCGATGACGTAGATGCCGAGCCCGAGCAAGTCGCGAGCCATGTCCTGAGCCAGCTTTGCCTCGCCCAACATGATCGGCACAATCGGGTGCACGCCCGGCCTGATCTTGAAGCCAGCCGCTGTCATCTTCTCGCGGAAGTACTTGGTGTTGTCCTCGAGGATGTCGCGCAGCCTCGTCGTTCGGCTGAGCATCTTGAACACCTCGTTCTCGGTGTATGCGATGACCGGCGGTAGCGAGTTGGAAAACAGATACGGGCGCGACCGCTGCCTGAGATAATCCACTATCTCCTTACGGCCCGCCGTGAAGCCGCCGCTTGCGCCGCCGAGCGCCTTGCCCAGGGTGCTGGTGATGATGTCAACACGGTCGAGCACGCCGCGATACTCCGGCGAGCCGCGACCCGTCTTGCCGACGAAGCCCGTCGCGTGGGCGTCGTCCAGCATAACCAGCGCATCGTATTTCTCGGCGAGCTCGCAGATGTCATCCAGCGGCGCAATATCCCCGTCCATGCTGAAAACGCCGTCGGTCGCTATCAGCCTCACCCTGGCGTCCTGTGTCTCTTTCAACCTGGCCTCGAGGTCGTTCATGTCCATGTGCTTGAAGATGTAGCGCGTGGCCTTGCACAGCCTTATGCCGTCGATGATGCTCGCATGGTTGAGTGCGTCAGTAATGATCGCGCAGTCTTCCTTCAGAATCGTCTCGAACAGGCCGCCGTTCGCGTCGAAGCAGGACGAGTAAAGGATCGCGTCGTCCTTCCTCAAAAAGTCCGAGATCGTCGCCTCGAGCTCCTTGTGGATGTCCTGCGTCCCACAGATGAACCTGACCGACGACAGGCCGTAAGCATACTTGTCGAGGCCGTCCTTGGCGTGCTGCACGATCTCAGGGCTGTTGCACAGGCCCAGGTAGTTGTTGGCGCAGAAGTTGATGACCTCCTCGCCCTTCACCGTGATGGCAGAATACTGAGGCGAGGTGATTATCCTCTCCTCTTTGTAAAGGCCAGCCTCCTTGATCTCGTCCAGTTCCTTCCGAAGCCGGTCCTTGAACACTCCGAACATCTGAGTTCCTCCGCTAGAGTAATACGAATCAGAAACGACTGTTTATCTAAGTGCCGCAATCCTATGCAGCACTGATATGACTGTCAACAGACGAAAGGGGGGAAAAGGGCGAAAAGGCGAAGGGGCGAAAGGGGATCGATTGTAGGGGCGTGGTCTGAAGACCCGCCCTTTGTAAAAGGAACCACGAATGAACACGAATGAACACGAATAAAGGCA
>CAYZPW010000167.1:0-2244 GCA_964480475.1 uncultured bacterium
GAATCCCTGCGGATACGAGGCATCTTATGCGACCATCAATTAGAGAGGGCGGGTCAGAGACCACGCCCCTACACGCCTGCAACGACTTATGTCCCAGCCTCCAAGCACCGCCCCTACGAGACAGTTGAAACAACGGCCAGAACGGTCAAATAACAATCGGGATGCTCTCGCCGCATTTCTTGCATTTGCCGTCTGAAAGCCCAGTAATGCTGGTGTGATAGCCGGTCCTCTTGACGAGCAAGCTGCCGCAGCTAGGGCAGTAAGTGCTGTGTAGGTCGTCGTCCACTATGTTCCCCACATAGACGAACTTCAGCTTCTCTCTCGCTATGTTATGCGCCTCAACCAGTGTTTCGATCGGCGTTTGTGGCCTGGTCATTTTGTATCGCGGGAAATACCGGGAAAAATGAAGCGCCGTCTCGGGGCCCAGGTTGTCGCAAACCCAGTCAACCAGCTTCTTTATCTGCCCCGGTTGGTCATTTAGGCCCGGGATGACGAGGTTTGTTATCTCAAGGTGCGAAGTCTTGCTGGCCTGTAGCGCGAAGTCCAGGACCGGCTGTAGCCTCGCCCCGGAGACGTTCCGGTAGAAGTCGTCATCCATCGACTTTATGTCGAGGTTGATGGCGTCGATGAACGGCAGAAGCTCGGCCGCTGGCTCCGGATTGATATATCCGTTGGTCACGAGCGTCGTCTTCACGTCCCTGGACCTTGCCAGCCGCGACGTTACGAGCACATACTCGAACCACATTAGCGGCTCGGTGTAAGTGAAGCTCAAGCCGATGCAACCTCGAGCGCTTTGGGCAAGCTCGACCGCTCGCTCCGGCGTCACGTGAGAGGTCCGAACCCGCGTCTGGGATATCTCCCAGTTCTGGCAGTGCTGACAGCGCAGGTTGCACGCGTTGGGGCCCATCGACAGCAGGTAGCTGCCTGGATAGAAATGATAGAGCGGCTTCTTCTCGACCGGGTCGTTGGTGAGCGAGATCGTCTCGGCAAAGGTTGAGGCGTAGAGCGTGCCGCCTCTGTTGTCCCTTCCACGACAGGTCCCCGCGCTGCCGTCGGCAATCACGCACAAGTGCGGGCATAGCTTGCAGCGAACCTTGCCGCCGTCGAGTTTCTCGTAGAACATCGCCTCTTTTGGTTGGCTACTTCGCATCGTCTTTGCCTTTTATCTTGCCTCCTGACTTGCTCACTTTTGCTCTGAACCTCGAAAGCGCCTCTTTCCCCCGTCCAAGGGCCGCCTGGCTGAGGGCGACCAGCTTGTCGGCAAGGCCGTCGCTCCGATCAAGCTCCAAGACGCCGCGCTGTGCTTTGAGAAAGGAATCTCTTGCGGCCGCTAGCGTCGCTTCGAGGGCGCCTCCCTCAAGCACGAGTCTCCTGATTCGAGCCTCATCCTCGGGCCCGAACCTGACTTTATGCGACCACGGCGATTCGGCCCCGCCTTGTAGGGGCGGTTCACGAACCGCCCTAGCATCAGACCCAGATACGTTACCGGAGGCTTTCAGCGCGAGAATGGTCGGCAGCGTGATAACGCCCTGGGCAAGGTCCTGACCGGAAGGCTTGCCCATCGAATTGGCGTCGCCCAGGAAATCGAGAACATCGTCGATGATCTGGAAGCCCTGTCCGAACAGACGGCCAAACTCCGACAAAGCGTCCGAATCGGCTCCGTCATGCCCGTAAAGGTCCGACCCCAGCCTACAGGAAGCGGCGAACAGCTCGGCGGTCTTCTTGCTGGTGATGCCGATGTATTGCTCAGTGGTGAGCGCCAAGTTGAAGAGGTTCGCCTGTTCCAGAAGCTCCCCCTCGGCGCACACCTCCACCGTTCTGGCAAGCAAACCGAGCGCCCCGAACTCCCTGCTTTCAGCAAGCATCCTGAAGCACCTGGCAAACAGATAATCGCCCAAGAGGATGGAGCCCTTGTCGCCCAGGACCTTGGCGGCCGTCGGCCGACGGCGCCTCGTGCAGGAGCGGTCTATCACGTCATCGTGCAGCAACGTCGCCAAGTGCAGCATCTCAACCGCGCACCCAAGGGTGATGCTTCGCTTCGAATCAGACTCCCGTCCGTTCTTGGCGACAAGCAGCAGTAGGCCCGGCCTAAGCAGCTTCCCGGAGCAATACAGCGTGGCCCGAAGCGCCTCGTCAACCGGCAGCTCATCCGCCGCAAGGACAGCCTGAAGCTGCTCCTGCACGCACGCAAGCTCCGTTGACACCTGACTGAATACGCCTTGCACCTTCTCCCTCTACTTGTCC